>MFGS01000200.1:333-19148 GCA_001778355.1 Candidatus Firestonebacteria bacterium RIFOXYA2_FULL_40_8 | reverse complement strand
TTGGAAAAAATATGGAAACACGAGAAAGTGTTTCCGGTTCTCTCTGAGGAAAGCAGACAATATATTGCCCGTAACAGAAGAATGAACGATTTTATCTGCTCACTTTTAGAGGAGGTCACTGTCTCGGTAGGACCTCTTGACGAATATAATAAATATGTTAAAGCGGCCATCCGGAGCATAGAAGAAAGGTATATTGAGAAACTTACTTTGAACAGCATTTCAAAAGCCGCGGGTACATCCAGAAGTAACCTTGAAAGGTTGTTCCGAAAAGATACCGGTTATTCGGTGGTCGAGTATCTGGAAATATGCAGGATAAGCAAAGCAAAGAAAATGCTTCTATCCGGTCAGGTGAACATTTCGGAAGCTGCATACAAGTCAGGTTATTCCGATCCTTTCTATTTCAGTAATGTTTTTAAGAAAAAAACAGGTGTTTCACCTTCAAAATACAAGTAAATCCTGCCGTGCTTCAATAATATCAAATGGGTCTATATTATATGTAAATGGGTCGATATTACATTTACAAGGTTATGTGCATTCAACATAATTACATAGAACCAAAGTTTGATGTAAAACCGAAAGGGCAAGTCCCGAGCAATCAGGACACGCAAAGTTCCAGTCCGCCACGATCTTTGGCGGAGGCTGAGCTGCCGATCTCGTCTAGCCGAAGGCTGACGGACCTCGAATATAGATCTGGAGGAACGATGCGTGCTTGGTGCTGTAAATGCAAGCAGGAAAATTGTAGTTGCTCGATTCCCTCCATAAAGATTGGCGGGCAAAATAAGTATCGAGCGTACATATTGCGCCTGATGAATCAGGCAACTACAGTGATATCTATATGTTTTTTCCTGATTACATTCCTATCAGGTTCTCTTTTTTCCGGTGTCGGCACTGAAAGTATGCAATTCCTGAAAATAAAACCTTCCGCACGGGCAGCCTCTCTCGGAGACAGTTTTGTAAGTATCGCAAATGATGTAAATGCCACATTCTATAATCCTGCAGGTTTAGCCCAATTAGACAACACGGAAATATCTCTCATGCATATGGTGTACATTCAAGATACCGGTTATGAGTTTGGGACGGTGGTGTTTCCTATGGGTGATAAATTGAGAATAGGCGCATATGTGATATTTATGAACTACGGGAGTATAGCCAGAACTTTGGAAAACGGAAGCGGAATGCTGGTTGCCGGTACGGAAAGTTATGCGCCGTATGACCTGTCAACTGCGGTGTCGGTCGGATATAAACTGAGCAAAAATATCAGTCTTGGCGCAAATATAAAGATAGCGTACAGCGATATTGACGGAAATAAGTTAAGCGGGCTTATGGGAGATGCTGGATTATTAATAAAACTTACGGAAGAAACAAGTCTGGGAGGGGTTGTATATAACGTAGGCAGTGCCATAAATGGAAGCACCGTGCCGATGCTGGTCAAGGGCGGCTTATCAACGAGCTTCTCTTTGGCTGAGCAAAATGATCTTCTTCTTGGTGTCGGAGCGAATTACATATCCGCAAGCGCAAAGCTATCCGGGAGTATCGGACTGGAATATAATTATCAAAATATATTTTTTGTAAGAACCGGTTACGGGATGGCTTCGGAAGCAGACGGGATAAATATCGGCGCGGGTGTAAAACAGGATCTGGGAGGAATGACCGGTATGCTGGATTACAACTTCTCCTTGATGGGAGACCTGGGAAGCGCGCACCGGGTCTCTGTCGGAATAAAATTTGGTGAGGAATATCCCGGCAAATCCAAAAGAAAAAGCAGTAATGTTAAAAGTAAAAACGGTAACAGCGGAATAAGGAATTATTACAAGCCCCGTTAGAAAATATGGCAAGCGGGTTGTTTATAGTTAAGAATGGATTCAAATGTAGTGCGTAAAGTAGGGGCTGAAGCTCTAGGATTTTCTAGCAGGACAAGGGTGGGAAATAATGAAAAATAAAATACTGAAAACAACAATATTTCTGCTTGCGGTAAGTTCCTTCGCGTTTTCTGCGCCGGTAATATCTAATATTCACTGGACGACAGGAAACTCGTCAATTGTTACAATAACCTGGAATACTAATACACCTTCAAGCAGTCAGGTAGTTTCCAGGTATTATACGTCCTCGTGGACTACGCCTGTATCAACCGCGATTGTTACAAATCTTACTAATACACATTCCGTTACTGTCAGTATGAATTTGAGTTCATATCCGTATACGTTTAAACCTATATCTGTAGATGGCAGCGGGACAGCAAACGGAACAGAAAATGTTATTCCGGGCGGTTTTGAATCAAATGCCGGATGGGGCAGCGCAAAAGGATTTATGTTCGACGGTTATGATACCTCGAAAGCAATGGTAAAATATACAACAAGATGCGATGTTGTTTCCGGTGCGCCCTGGGGAGCTGCAAGTTCGAATTTTGTCGCGTATGTTGAATATGGCCCTACAACTGCGTATGGTTCAAGTTCTACAGTTGTAACCAGCTCATTTTCATTTGCAAATAAACTTGAAGGATTGTCGGTAGGTCAAATCTATCATTACAGGTTAAGATATTCAAATTCTACCGGAGAAGGAATTGGACCTGATTTCAGCACTTCTGCTGTTCCTGTAAATTATGATACTATTAATCCGAACGAAGTATTGGTAATTCAAAATGCAAACAGCCCGACTTCCGTAACGATCTCAAATTATTATGTATTAAAGAGAAATATTCCGACATCAACGAATGTGGTAACTCTTACCGGTCTCGGTGATTATTCCGGAAGATGGTCGGAAAGTATCAGCCAGGCGGATTATGCTTCAAAAATAAGAGACCCGATAGTTGCTTTCTTAAATGCTAAAGGCATAAAAAACCAGGTAAGGTATTTTGTGATGACAAAAGGTATGCCTTATGCTGTTCCGGGTCAAGTTTATGGCAATGACGCTATTGACACATACTTATGTGACCCTTATGAAGCAATCGGTAACAACCCGTACTACCTTCGCAATTATCGTTACAGCAGTGCTGTTATTTCAGGCAGTAATACTTTTTATCTTGTTACCCATCTTGATGGTCCGACAACGGAAATCTGTCTTAGTATGATAGATAAGGCGATTTACGCCGGTAAATACGGTCTTTCTACGGAAGGAACGGCATATTTCGATAATGGTGCGACATATTTTGGTGTATCCGGAGCCGTTGCCAAGGCTTTAGGATATAATTTATATCAGGACTTTAACGGAGCAACCTTCGGAAGTTTTCCCGCTTTATTAAACTGTCCTAATGTAATATTCTACGAAGGTTCGTATCACGATAGTGGTTTTCAGGATGCGTTTGATTTAAAAGTGGGAGCTGTCGGATGGCATCTTTCTTCCTCTTCTGCAGCCAGCGTAAGGAATACCAGTGTTTTAGGTGCTCAATGGGTTGACGGGTTGCTTCTAAGAGGTGTGACGGCAACGCTCGGTTCCGTTGCTGAACCGTTCCTGACAGGTTTTAATTCAAATAGTGAGTTTACTTTAGCTTTTTTACAGGGATATACTTTTGCCGAAGCTTGCTTTATGTCTATGCCTGCAAGTCTCCATTGGAAGATGTTTTTTGCCGGAGATCCTATTTACAGATTGCCCAAAATACCTTTAATAGATTCATCTCCTTCTGTAATTACAAATGTTGCCTCCTCAGGTGTTACGGGTTATTCTGATTCCCGGGAAAATATTTACTGGGAAACGGATGAAGTCGCGGATGCTCAAGTTGATTGGGGGCTTTCAACATCGTACGGGAATACAACTGTGCTTGATACGTGGATGTCCTGCCGCCACCCTGAAATAATAACCGGCTTACAGCCGAGTACAACGTATCATTACAGGGTTCGGTCGACAGATCCGGCCGGAAATCAATCTGTGTCTGGAGATTATACTTTTACAACAACAGGGCCCGTTGCACCTGCTGCGCCTTCGGGACTGGCTGCGAGTTCGACGGATTCCGCGGTTATCTTAACCTGGAATGCTAATACGGAAACGGACGTTACGGGATACAAAATATATAGAAGCACCACTGCGGGCGCCGGCAGTAAAGTGCTGGTTCAAACACTCGGGAAAGTATTAACGTATGAAGACCCGGGTTTAACAAACGGTCAGATTTATTATTATATGATAACAGCGTATGACAGTATGAGCGAGAGTGTAAAAAGCAGTGAGGCAAATGTTGCTCCGTCTGCCATAATTCCTCCTATAAATGTTGCCGGTATTCCGGGAGCTAGTCTGGTGAACATTACCTGGGATCCAGTATTGAACTCTCTGGTAACGGGATACATAATCTCCAGAGGAACAAGTAGCGGGACTTATACATCCTCGATTACCAGAACAGGCCAAACAACGTATTACAGGGATACAACAGTTGCCAATTCGACGACATATTATTACGCGGTAAAAACAATGGCAAGATCAGTCAGCGTAAATTCTTCGGAAGTGACAGTTACCCCGCAAGGCGGACTTGGCACTCCAAATATAACCGCCACAGTCATTTTTCAGCAGGGTGTTTCTCCGTATTTGTCTTACAACGGGGTAGCCGGAACAGGGACATCATATAAAGCCTGGGATGCGGGTTGGAATAAAGGGACAGGTTACATCGGGAGTTATCAAATAGGCGGGGCAAATGATAGTCAAAAACGTGAATGGCTTCTCAGGTTTGATCTGGAAAATACGTATAACTGGGGCACGGTAACTGATGCGACACTATCACTGCACTGCAGTACTAAAACGACAAACGATACTGTGTCGGCAAGGAAAATACTTGATCCAAATAATCTGGGATCGGGACTTTTAAACGGCTGGGAAGTCTGTCCTCCTTCCAATCAAAACTTTATTAATGGAGCAACTAAAATATTCAGAAGACAATCTTCAACAGCTTCTGAATGTATTCCGTGGGCAACAGGCTTGACTATTGCAACGATAAATAATCTGGAAAATGCTGGCGTGTTGGCGGCGGCTGAAACGGGCGGCGCACAATTGTATTCAAGCACTGTTTGGTATGACCATACTGTTACGTCTGCCGTAGAGTCTTTCAGGAACGGAAGTGCACCGAATCAAGGGTGGCTGATGTATTTTAACGGAAGCGGCGACCTTACATTGGATACCGAAAAAAACGGTAATGTCTCGATGAGGCCAAAATTAAAAGTAAAATATACTGTCGTGAATCCTGCTGCGCCGAACGTCACAAATGTTGCGGTGAGTTATATTGGTACTACCGCAGTAAGTATAACCTGGATGACGGATATTCCTTCCTGGTCGCAAATAGATTATGGATTTACTTCTGCTTACGGGAGTTTAACAACCGTAGATAATACGCTTGTCACCAACCACACTCAGCCGATAACCGGACTTGCTCCCGGATCGTTGTATCATTTTAAAATCAGGGCAGATGACGGAAGCGGCAACGTAAGTTATTCTGCAGACAATACTTTTACGACAAAACCCGTGACACAGACTAATAAGATTGCCTTTGAACGCGGAGGCGGCCTTAGCAGGGAGATTTATACTATTAATATTGACGGTTCCAATATGAACAGAACTACCAATAACGGAGCCGTCGATTCATCCCCTGCCTGGTCTCCGGATGGTACAAAAATAGTATTTTTACGTGATTACGACACTTATGGCAGTTCTGAACTTTGGTTGAGTAATTCTGACGGTGCGAATGAAATTAAGATCTACACTGTGACCTCGGGAACTGTAATTGACCCGTACGTTAATTATGACGGGAATTCGGTGTATTTCGTATGGAATGACAGCATATCGACTACTGCTATTTTCAGGGTAGATATAGACGGTACGAATCTTACAAGAATTACACCTATTGCCGATACTACGCTAAGGATCCCGAGATCATCTCCTAACGGATCAAAGATATTATATACTTCATCAACTTCAGGAAATGATGAGGTTTATGTGATGTATAAAGACGGAAGCGGGGTTATTAATTTAACTAATAATGCGGGAACAGACAGAGATGCCTTCTGGTCTCCTGATGGAACGCAAATAGTATTCGCAAGTAACAGAACCGGTAATTTTGAAATATTTAAAATGAATGCGGACGGCACCGGTGTTGTTCAGGTAACTAATCTTACAACCAAAGATAAACTGTTTCCATCCTGGTCGGCTGACGGCTCAAAAATAGTTTATTTTAATTACGATAAAGGCACTCCATATTACAATAACAATAGTATATATTCTGTGAATCCTAACGGTACAGGCACCACCGCTGTAACTGTTCCTATATATCCTGACTCGGTATCCCGTCCTGTACTGCCTCAACCGGTAGCAGGAGATACAACATTACCGGTGATAAGTGCTGTCGATTCGAGTAATCTTACGTCAAGCGGTGCAGATGTAACTTGGATTACGGATGAAGGTTCTTCAACGCAGGTTGAATACGGGTTGTCTGCAGCACCATATGATCTGCGAACGACAACGGTATCGAATTTATTAACCAGTCATACATCTACATTAAGCGGTTTAGCCGCATCAACGTTGTATCATTACCGCGTAAAGTCGATCGACGGCAGCGGGAATATATCGGTTTCCGGAGATAATACGTTTACGACAACCTCCGCCGCGCCGACGGCGTTAGTAACAATGGTGACTCCGTCAAGCGTGCAAAATACTGTGACCTCGACGTTGACTATTGGCGGAAGTGTATTCACTGGAGCAACACAGGTAAAGTTAAAAGGTCCGATGGATGTAATACTTAGCGGATGGACAGTTTTCGGAGATACCATGATTCGTCCGGCGGTTTTAATTCCGAAATTCAGAGCGGGAACGTATGATGTAGTTGTGACAACGGGAGCCGGAAGCAATAATACCTCGGCAACGAAAATAACAGTTTCAACTCCGGTTCCGACGGTAACGTTGCTTTCCCCGGGGAGTACAAATTACAATCAGGCGAAGACGATACAGATAACGGGACTCGGTTTCTACGGCGGGGTGGATTCGTCGGATGTGGTTTCAGTAAAAATGTACACCAGTCCGGTAACGAATATAACAGGGTATACGGTTGCAAGTGATTCAATAATAACAAACGTAGTAGTGGCCGCGGGAATAACAGCAGGAACTTATCAGCTGAAAGTTGCAAACGGAGGCGGGGAAAGTACAAGCAGTACATATTTCACGGTAACACCTCCGGCTCCGTTAGTAACGAATGTAACTCCGAGTAGTGGTTGGAATTACGAAAACAACACGGTAAGCATAACCGGAAGCGGGTACTATGGCGGACAGGGAACGCCGAATGTAAGCAATATACAACTTGTAGGAAGTACGACCGCAACGATAACTTCCTACAGTGTAATTAACGATACTTTGATACAAAATGCAGTAATAACGGGCGGTATAGCCGGCGGGACATATAATGTATGCATAACCACAGGGGCCGGAACGAATACAACAAGCGCCGTAAAATGGATCTCTAATGCGGATGCAACAGCTCCGACAGTTGTGTCGTCTGCGGCAGATGTAGGAACAGTGTCCATAATATTCAGCGAAGATGTAAAGACCTCTGAGGCTACGGTAAAAGGTAACTATGCTTTGTGGTCGCCGTCAGGTACAACAAATATAAACCTGGCGGGTGCAACAATAACATATTCAAATAAACAAACTTTGATAACAGGCATTGCTCTGACAGCAACAAGCACATTTGCCGTTACGGTAACCGGAGTTCATGATCTTGCCGGTAACCTGATAAATACTTCAAATTACGGGAGCGGAATAGTTTCAGGCGGGGATAGCACGCCGCCGGTAAGTTGCAGTGTAATAGTTAATAATAGTGCGGTGTACACCAAAACAGCAAGCGTTACGTTAAGTCTTTACGCACTGGATACCTCCACAGGTGTTTCGAGTGTGGCGGTCAGTAATGATAATGTAACGTATACAAATTATGCATATTCTACCGGTCAGGCTTGGACATTGTCGGGATCTGACGGTACAAAGACTGTTTATGCGAAATTCAGGGACGGAGCCGGCAACTGGTCAACACCGGTAAATGATACAATAGTTTATGATACAACAGTTCCCGGAAGCGGAAGTGCTGTAATAAACGGAGGAGCCGCGTATACAGGTTTAACGAACGTGACGTTAACTTTATCGGCAACGGACGTTGGAAGTACGATAGTGAGTATGCAGATAAGCAATGACGGTTCAAACTGGACGCCTTTTCCTTATGCAGTAAGCAAAACCTGGGCTTTGGTAGGCTCTGATGGGACAAAAACGGTTTATGTAAAATACACTGACGGCGCGGGTAATACATCAGGTAACAGCACGGATACAATAATACTGGATACGGGAGCGCCGAATGGAAGTGTGCTGATAAACAGCGGGAGTAACTTCACAAAAACAACATTAGTGACGTTGACGTTGACCGCAACGGATACCGGAAGCGGAGTGGTGAGCATGGCAATAAGTACAAACGGGAGCACGTATACAAATTATGCGTATGGGGTAAGTACAGCTTGTACTTTATCCACCGTAGAAGGAACAAAGACGGTGTATGTAAGATATATAGATGCGATAGGGAATACGTCCGGAGATTTCACGGATACAATAGTACTGGATACGACTGCGCCAACCGGAGTATCTCCTGTTGTGAACGGAGGTAATGCATATACAAGCAGTACGAGTGTGACGTTAGCATTGTCAGCTTCAGATACCGGAAGCAGTGTTGTGAGTGAACAGTTAAGTAATGACGGAAGTACCTGGACAACTTATCCGTATACAACGAGCAGAGCATGGACAGTTACAAGCGGAGATGGAATTAAAACGATATATGCAAGATATATAGATGGAGCAGGGAATATAACCGGGAACCTTTTGGGCTCCATATCTTTGTGCCTGGTAACGGGTTACAAAGTAGAAAAAATAGACGGGTCGTCAAATGCAACTACCGATGATACGATATTCAGGATAAGAGTAACGGCGCTCTTAAGCGGAGGAGGTACTTCGCCGTATTACAACGGAACGATAACTTTTGCAAATACGGATACGAGCGCTCCAACCATCGCAAATTATATAACTTCAACGGCAACTTGCACAATAACCAATGTTAACTTACGAACTATCGGGGCGCAAACCATAAGAGCCTCGGATAAGGTAAATTCTGTAGTAACAGGACAGATAACCAGTAAAGTGTATGCGGCAAAGTTAATAGGCGCCGGCGGAGGGACGCTGCAAAATCCTGATGGGACAAGAATAGATATACCGGCAGGAGCTTTAAGCGGGGATAAATACCTCGGGTTTAATATAACAGAAAACCCGCCGAGCAGCAGTATAAGTTACAAAGTAAAAAATACAAATAACGCAATCTGCAGGGATTTTGGAGAACTCAATACCGCGGTAGAACCGTGGATAATGAACACCGTAACATTTGAAAAGCCGGTCGTAATCACGATGCCGTACAGTATGACTGATATAGGAACTGCGGATGAATCAACTTTAAGAATATTCCGGTATAATCCTGCCGTAATGTCGTATGAGGGGTTAACGGGAACACAAGTGGTGGATAAAGTAAACAAAATTGTAACAGCGTATACAAAGCAATTTGGAGCTTTTAGAGTGCTTGGTTCGTATGTAAAAACGAATTTGGATGCTATAGTCGGTTATCCGAGCCCGTTTAAAGCAAGCAGTGCGTTTGAAGGGAAGTTTAAAGTAATTAATATGCCGGCAGATTGCACTATGGATGTGTACAATATAGCAGGGGAGAAAGTAAGAAGCCTGGTAGAGCCGACAAACGGCGGATGGATAGAATGGGACGGAAAGAATGAAACTGGAGAAGAGGTAAGCCAGGGTGTCTACTTTTACACCGTAAAAGCCCCCGACGGAAGCAGGAAGACAGGGAAGGTTGGAGTGATCAAATGATGATGCTTGGATGCTCAGATGCTTAGATGCTTGGCAAATGCAGAAGAGTCAGGCCAATGCCTGGCCTTTTAGTCCTTGATTTTTACTCCTGCCTGTTGGATAATACTTATTAATGGATATTAAAAGACAGTTTATTACATTGGTATTTGTAGTTTTCAGTGTTTTCCTCCTGGGGACGCTTGGTTATGAACTCATCGAAAGATGGGGCTTCCTTGATGCTATTTATATGACGACTATAACCCTTGCCACCATAGGTTATGGAGAAACCCACCCGCTCTCGGACACAGGCAGAATATTTACTATTTTTCTGATTCTTGGCGGGCTCAGTGTGTTTTCTTACGGACTTTTAACTATAACTACCATGATTGCGGAAGGTGAACTTCAGAGATTACTTCGGAGGGGTCGTATGGATAAGGAAATAGTAAAATTAAAAGAACATTACATCGTCTGCGGGTCGGGCGAACTGGGGGAGCATATTATCGGCGAGCTTTTGCAGACGAAAAGGCCTCTCGTGGTAGTTGACAGAGAGATATCCAATATTAATAAATTCGAGAATAAAGATCTTTTACATATTGTCGGGGATGCGGCGGACGACAAGATTCTCGTTGAGGCGGGTATTATGAAAGCGAAAGGTATCTTCTGCTGCCTTCCTTTTGATAAGGATAATTTATTTGTGGTGCTTACGGCGCGGGAGCTTAATAAAAATATAAGGATAGTTACAAAATGCGTGGAAGATTTGTCCGAACAGAAATTTAAACGCGCGGGTGCGGATAAGACCGTATCGACTAATCGTATCGGAGGGCTTCGCATGGCTTCCGAAATGATAAGGCCTGCTGCAGCTTCCTTTCTAGACGTGATGCTCCGCGATAAAAAAGGTGTCAGGTTTGAAGAGATTTCTGTAAGTGAAAATTCTAAAATAGCGGGTAAAACTATTGCAGACTCCGGTATTCATCAGGGTACGGGGGCCAGTGTTGTTGCGATAAAAAGCGGGGACGCTGATTTCTTGTACAATCCCAGAGGGTCGACTGTAATAAATAAAAATGATACCCTGGTGGTGCTCGGCACCGTAGAACAGATAAAGACCATGGCAGACCTGGTTTAATGGTCACAAATAAGAACATTGATCTTGTTATAGCCGTATTAAAAAAAGAAATTAAGAAATATAAAGAACCGATAGTCGGTGTGGTGGCAAAAGCTACAAAAGATCCTTTTAAGATACTGATCTCCACTATGATATCTCTTCGTACGAAAGATGATGTGACTACGGAGTCCTCAAAGCGGCTTTTTCTGCTCTCCGGAACACCTGCCGGAATGTTAAAATTAACGGACAAGGCCATAGAAAAAGCCATTTATCCTGCCGGTTTTTACAGGGTTAAAGCCAAAGCAATAAAAACGACGGCAAAAATGCTCCTTGATAAATTCGGCGGTAAAGTTCCAAACACGCTGGATGAATTGCTGACACTAAGCGGTGTGGGCAGGAAGACGGCAAATTTGGTTCTCACTCTCGGATTCAATAAATATGGTATCTGTGTTGATACACATGTGCATAGAATTACCAACCGGTGGGGCTATGTAGAAACAAAAAATCCCGAAGAAACAGAGTTTGCACTCCGGGATAAACTCCCGAAAAAACACTGGAAAATCATTAACGATTTACTCGTTACCTACGGACAAAATCTTTGTCATCCGGTATCCCCGCGATGCAGTATTTGTAAATTAGAAGGCTTTTGTGGTAAGATAGAAGTAAATAAAAGCAGGTAAAGCAAGGAAAGCAAAAACAGTAAGTAAAGTGGGTAAAGATTAAAATCGGATTCTTGGTGATTTTTTGTTTGTATCAGTGGAATCCTGAAGTTTTGCAATCAGTGAAATCTATTTCCTAAGGAGGAAAAAAAGATGTTAAAGAAAGCTGTGATGTTGTCTGTGGTTTGCTGTATCGCCTTCTTTTCTTTTGGCTGCGCAAAGAAGCTGTCAAAAGATGAGATGATTGAACGCGGAAAGTATCTGGTGAATGCTTGCGGTGTCCTTGCGCATCATACCCCGATAGGCAAAGACGGAAAACCGGATCTTAATAAATTTATGGCAGGCAGTGAAGTTCCTTATAAAGGCGCCTGGGGCGTTTCTTATTCCAAAAACCTTACTCCGGATAACGACACCGGGATAGGCATGATGACCGACGAAGAAGTTATTAATATGATAAAGGATGAAGGTATAAACGGAAAAGCACCCCTTTATTATGATTACTACAGGGGACTGACCGACGAAGATTTAAAAAGTCTGGTTTCCTATCTCAGGACTTTAACTCCGATCACAAATAAAATACCTGCGGATACCAAGCCCGGCGAAGCAAAAGTCGTCGAGAAAAAAGTGGAACCGAAAAAAGCCGTGACTCCGGCAAAAAAAGCAACAACCGCAAAAAAGACAACGACAAAGAAGAAGTAATTATGAGAAGACCCCTCTTTGCATGCAAATGTGAAGAGGGGTTTTATTTTTACTAATTACTAAGTACTAATGATCCGCCCTAAGGCGAGATCTCGGCACGCAAGCGTGACGGACAAATGACTATTTTAGGTAGGTGGAAAATAACCTCCACCGATATTTACAAATGCATTTATGTTGTTTGTAAGTATAACGGAATCTTTTCTCCGTTTACAATAAATTGTCACTAGTCAATAGTCATTAGTAATTAAGTTAAAGGGTGCAAATGAGCAAACTAAAAAAGCTTCAGACCATATTGAAAAACATGCAGAAGGTTCTCGTTGCTTATTCCGGGGGAGTGGACAGCACCTTTCTTTTAAAAATAGCCGTTGATACTCTGGGGAACAATAATGTCCTTGCGGTGCTTGCTTCTTCTGAAACCTATCCTGCTTCTGAGATAAAGGCCGCGGTTAAAACGGTAAAAAAAATGAGGGTAAAGCTCCTTCAAATAAAAACAGAAGAACTTAAAGACCTGCGGTTTTCAAAGAATCCCGCGGAAAGATGTTATTACTGCAAGCTAGAACTCTTTGGAAAGCTTAAAGAGATTGCCCGAAAAAAAGGGTATCAGGCGGTTGTTGACGGGGCAAATTATGATGACAGGCTTGATTTCAGACCGGGAACAAAAGCAGGGAAAAAGTTAGGAATACAAAGCCCTTTAAAAGAAGCGGGTTTCAGAAAAGAAGAGATAAGAAAACTCTCGAAAAAACTCAAACTTTCCACGTGGAATAAACCTTCGATGGCCTGCCTCGCCTCCAGAATTCCTTATGGAGTTAGGATTAATAATAGAATTTTAAATCAAATCGGGGAAGCCGAGAGTTATTTAAAAGGACTGTATTTTAAACAGGTAAGGGTGCGTCATCACGGAAATCTTGCAAGAATAGAGGTTACTCCAAAGGATTTCAAGATTCTTTTAAAGTCCGCTATGATTAAAAAAATTGCAGAAAAACTAAAAAAAATCGGTTATACTTATATTACATTTGATATTGAGGGATTTAGAAGCGGAAGTATGAATCTTGTTTTAAAAGGCAGAAAGTGAAGAAAAACTGGAGCGGATTGTTCGCGCTCGGGATTGTTGCCGGGTTTTTAAGCGGTCTTTGCGGTATCGGCGGCGGGGTTATTATGATTCCGGCGCTCCTCTTTCTCTTTAAGTTTTCGGTGCATGCAGCGGCAGCAATTTCTCTGGCGGTGATAATGCCGACGGCGTTTTTTGGAAGTATTAGAAATGCGTTTTCGTCAACAGTGACGCCGGATTGGGCAGCGTTTTTACTGATATCAGCCGGGGCCGTACCGCTCGCATATTTTGGCGCGCACCTTATGCATAAAGTACCGCAGGAGAAATTAAAAAAAATCCTCGGACTGGTACTGCTTCTGGTTTCTATAAAGATGATATTCTTTGCGGTCAATAATGTTTATCAAGTGGGAACAGCGGAAGGTATTGCAAAAATAACCGGGTTTATCTTGCTCGGGGCTTTTACCGGTTTTCTAAGCGGTATGCTGGGTATCGGCGGCGGGGTAGTTATGATCCCGATTATGCTTTATCTTTTTAATATGGAAGCGCATATTGTAACGGCTACTTCTCTTGCCGTAATGATACCGACTTCAATGAGCGGGACTATAAAGAATTATAAGAATGGACATGCGGATTGGCATGCGACTTTGGCTATTGCAGCAGGCGCGCTTCTAGGTGTACTTCTTGGCGCGGCAGCTGCTGAACGGGTTGACCAGATCAACTTGCAGCGTATTATGGGAATATTGTTTATTTTTGTTTCCATGCAAATGATATTTAAAAAAACAAAAAAAGCAGAAAATTAATCTACGTCCGCTTTAGGCGTGACAAGGGGTGCTATATGGGAGAGACGGAAAAAGCATGCGGCATGCTGGGTAATCAACCGCCGGTTGTGGGGGTATTTGTCGATCATCCGAATTTTGCTCAGTTCTCGGAAGAAGAATTGAAAACGCTGATTGCCTGCTGTAAAGAAAAAATACTCAGCGACGGCGAACTCCTCTTTCAGGAAGGCGAGTCCGGTAATTCTATGTATATTGTAAAGAAGGGCGGAATAAAAATATTAAAAATGGGTTTTCTCGGAGAAGCTGTTATCGCCCAGGTCAATCCGGGTGAATTTGTCGGAGAGATGGCGGTAATTGACAATAGTCCGCGGTCCGCAACCGTAAAAGCAATTGCGAATACGGAACTCCTTGAACTGTCCAAAGAAAGTTATACTTCTCTTAAAAAAGATTCCCCCAAGGTTGCCATTAAGATTATGGACCTGTTACTCAGGCTTCTGAGTTTACGTTTAAGAAGCACTACTTCCAAACTAATTAAAAAGTAAAGGCGGTGAAGCCATGCATATAAACGATATTCTAAAAGAAATGGTCGGCAAGAATGCTTCGGATCTCCACTTAAAAGCGGGAAGTGTTCCTACATACAGGATAAACGGAGTCTATGTGGATTCCGAGTTTCCCGTGCAAACCTCTCAAAATGTACGCGATCTGATAAATGAAATGACGGATGATTCTTTGAGGCAGAAATTTGACGAAGAAAGAGAACTGGATTTCGCCTATGCCGTTGAAGGCCTGGCGCGTTTTCGTGTTAATGTATATCTGCAAACAGGAAATCTCGCAAGTGTTATCAGAGTAATACCGCTTCGGGTTATGACAATAGACGAACTGGGACTCCCTCAGATCCTGAAAAAAATATCGGAAAAAACAAGGGGTCTGGTTCTCGTGACAGGGCCTACCGGTTCCGGAAAGTCCACTACCATTGCGGCAATGATAGACCATATAAATTCTACAAGAAGATGTCATATAATGACCATTGAGGATCCGGTTGAGTTTATTCATAAAGATAAGAGCGCAAAAGTGGATCAGCGTGAAGTCGGAAGGGATACTCTGTCTTTCACCAATGCGTTAAAAAGGGTTTTAAGGCAGGATCCTAATGTAATCTTAATAGGTGAAATAAGAGACCTTGAAACTATTGCAACTGCGATGACAGCGGCGGAAACCGGTCATCTGGTTTTTGCGACTTTGCATACGGGGTCTGTCGCCCAGACCATAGACAGGATTGTGGATGTCTTCCCGCCTGAACAGCAGCAGCAGATCAGAAGCCAGCTTTCCCTGACGCTGGAAGCTATAATCTGTCAGGTACTCCTTCCAAAAGCCGATAATAAAGGAAGAGCAGTAGCACTTGAGATAATGCTTGCCAACCATGCTATACGCAATATGATAAGGGAGAATGAACTGGCTCAGATACCGTCGACTATGCTTACCGGAAAAGCCGAAGGCATGCAGATAATGGATAATGTCCTGAAGGAACTGGTAAATTCCGGAACTATAACGTATGAAGCGGCTCTCACTAAGGCGCATAATCCTGATAGTTTTAGAGGGCTCCTTATTCAGGATCTAAACAAGAAAAAATGATAGAAGAATTATTTATACAAACTGAAGGAAAAAACCAGTTTAAAGATATTACTCATGACGTGCAAGCCGCCGTGGATAAATCTAAACTTATGAGCGGTGTTTGCTTTGTCTTTGTGACGCATACTACCGCCGGCATAACCATTAATGAGAATGCCGATCCCTCCGTACGCTCGGATATAATGAAAAAACTTACAGATTTAATCCCCCGTGACGCAGGTTACGACCACTCCGAAGGAAATGCAGATGCCCATATAAAAGCCTCCCTGATGGGTTTTTCCGTTACCCTTCCCGTAGAAGCAGGCGATCTGATCCTCGGCGAATGGCAGGGAATATTTTTGTGTGAATTTGACGGGCCCAGAGAAAGAAAGGTTCTGGTGAAAATAGTGGAAAGTATGTAGCGGATTGTCCATAAAAGTCTGTAAAGGTCTATAAAAGTCCATAACGTAAAAGCTTGAGAAATATTTATAAACGTAAAAGAGAATATCGCTTTAAAATGCGATAATGTTAAAAATAAAGGTTTATTACGAGATTTTACTTTTATAGACCTTTATGGACTTTTACGGACTGTTATAGACTATTTTTCTTAGTCTTCAAGGGGGGACTAAAGTATGAAGGCGGATAGGTTTGAAGATTTAAATATTTATCGAGGAGCTCGGGTATTAGCAAAAGATATTTACGAGATTTCGAAGTTACCGGAATTTGGAAAAGATTTTTATCTGCTGAATCAAATTAGAAGATCAGCGGTTTCAATCATGTCAAATATTGCAGAAGGTTTTGAGAGAAAAGGTGATAAAGAGTTTGCACAATTTCTTTTTATAGCGAAAGGGTCTTGTGGAGAACTAAGAGCGCAACTGGATATTGTTCTAGATCAAAACTATATAAATAAATCTGTATATGCTGGTATAAAGAGTAAAGCAGAAAAGCTGAGCAGTATGATAAGCAATCTGATAACATACTTAAGAACTAAATAATCTTTCAAGCTTTTACCTTTATAGACTATTATGGACTATTACAGACTTTTATAGACGACATGATTTCTATTGAAAGCTAGTAATTAAGGAGAAATGTATGCAAAAAATAAAAACAATCGGCATCCTCACCACGGGCGGTGATGCTTCGGGGATGAACGCGGCTATCCGGGCGGTTGTGCGTACTGCTATTTTTAACGGGCTTAAGGTTTACGGGATAAAAAGAGGGTTTAGAGGTTTGATCGACGGGGAAATTGAAGAGCTGGGAGCCCAGTCGGTGAGCGGTATTATTAACCGCGGGGGAACGATATTAAAAACTATCCGCTGTCCAGAGTTCAAAGAAAAGAAGAACCAGAAAATAGCGGTTGAAAATATTAAATGTTTTGGGATTGACGCTCTTGTGGTAATAGGCGGCAATGGGTCTCTGGCCGGAGGCGGGGCGCTTTATTATGATTGGAAAATTCCCGTGGTTAATATTCCTGCGTCCATAGACAATGATCTTCCTTATAATGATTACACAATAGGTTTTGACACGGCTGTTAACACTGCCTTGGAAGCTATTGATAAAATAAGGGATACTGCAACATCCCATGACCGGGTCTTTGTTGTGGAGGTTATGGGCAGGGATAACGGGCTGATTGCTCTGGAAGTTGCTCTGGCAAGCGGCGCTGAAGCCGTGCTTATACCGGAGATCAAACCGGATTTGAAAAAAGTATGTGAACTTCTTGATAAGGGTCATAGAAGAGGGAAACACAGCAGTATTATAATAGTAGCTGAGGGAGTTATGTCAGGCTACGAAGCGGCAAAACAGATACGGAAAATGACCACCGGCCTGGAAGTCAGAGTGAGCGTGTTGGGATACATGCAAAGAGGCGGCTCGCCTACGGCTTTCTCCAGGGCTATTGCGGCCAGGTTAGGAGAAAAAGCGGTAGAAGTGCTCCTTGAAGGAAAATACGGGAAGATGGTCGGTGTGATTGGTAAAGATCTTATCGCGACCGATATTAAAAAAGTTTTAAGAACGAAAAAGACCATCGATATATCTGATTACCAGCTTGTCGGAGTCCTGTCTTCGTAAAAGTTTCTTCCTCCGGAGGAAATATGGCTTATCAAAAGATAGTTTTTAATATTATCGGTTTGCACTGCGCTTCCTGCGTGGGAAGAGTGGAGAAAGAACTTGCCGCGCTAAAAGGCGTAAAACACGCGGACGTAAATCTTGCCTTAAATAACGCGACCGTGGAATTTAATTCCGAACAGGTGTCGTTTCTTCAGTTAAAGAAAGCGGTAGAGGACGCGGGTTTTGGCGTTACGACTTCCCCCGAAGCTATGGAGAAGATCGAGCAGATAGAGTATTTAAAACTGCGTAACCGGTTTATCACGGGTGTAATATTTTCTTCTCTGATATTTCTTTTTTCAATGTTTGATTTTATTCCAGTCATTCTTTCTCTGGACAAACACACACTAAATATTATCCTATTCTTTCTAACCCTGCCCGTTCTTTTCTGGTCAGGCAGCCGGTTTTTTACGGGAGCGCTATCAGCTTTTAAACCTCCAAAGAGTTTTGCCGATATGAATACTCTTGTAGCGGTAGGCACTCTAAGCGCTTTCATCTACAGCAGTATCGCCACCTTTTTCCCTGTCTTGTTTGAAAAAGCAAGTCTAACGCCCGTAGTATATTACGATACAGCCGCGGTTATTATTACTCTGGTTCTTACCGGTAAAATTCTGGAAGCGAAATCAAAAAAGCGCGCTCTGGAAAGTTTAAAGGGTCTGTTAAACCTCCAGCCGAAAAAAGCCCTGCTTTTAAAAGGAAAAAAAGAGGTGGCTGTAAATATAGAGTTTGTTAAAGTCGGTGATACGCTATTGGTAAAGCCCGGGGAGAGAATTCCTGTGGACGGGGTTGTAATTTCGGGAGAGTCATCGGTAGATGAGTCAATGCTCTCGGGTGAGAGTCTTCCTGTAGATAAAAATAAAGGGGACAACCTTATCGGCGGTACGATAAATAAAAATGGCTTTCTGAAAATGAAAGCAACAAAAGTAGGAAAGGATACTGTGCTTTTTCAGATTGTTACCCTGGTTGAAAACGCTGCCGGTTCA
>MFGS01000200.1:172-314 GCA_001778355.1 Candidatus Firestonebacteria bacterium RIFOXYA2_FULL_40_8 | reverse complement strand
TGGTCGACAAAGTGGCAAATGTTTTTGTCCCGGTTGTGATAGGCCTGGCAGTCCTTACTTTCATTGTCTGGTTTTTTCTCGGTAATAAAGTAATGGCCGGTGTCGGATTCATGTCCGTGCTTCTGGTTGCCTGCCCTTGTGC
>MFGS01000200.1:0-147 GCA_001778355.1 Candidatus Firestonebacteria bacterium RIFOXYA2_FULL_40_8 | reverse complement strand
ATTATTGTAGGAGTCGGGAGCGCGGCTAAGAAAGGGATACTTATTAAAAATGCGGACAGCTTGGAGCGGTGCGAGAAAATAAATGTCGTGGTGTTTGATAAAACAGCGACCCTGACGGAAGGACTTCTTGAAGTTACCGATATTACT
>MFGS01000199.1:24389-33029 GCA_001778355.1 Candidatus Firestonebacteria bacterium RIFOXYA2_FULL_40_8 | reverse complement strand
GATAGGCATCCTGGAGCATAATCCTCGGGTTTTTATTTTTCAAGATATATTCCACGAACTCCCTTATTTCCATCTGATTGGCGTTCTCATCTACGGGATTTTCCCGCATTATCTCTCCGTTTGAATGCTCAACTTTCAAGGAAGCAGGATGACGGGTATCATAATTTACAAGGCCTGCGGTACCGGCAACTTCTACCCGGGCTCTAAAACCTCCGGCGTGCGCCCAGCTCGCTTCAAGGTGTGCTATGACTCCGCTTTTAAACCGCATCACAGCCAGAGCATAGTCCATATTCGGAATCTTTCCCCAGCTGATATCCTTGGCATAAACCCTTTCGACATCGCCAAAGCACCAGATCAGGAAATCTATATCATGGATCATAAGATCCAGTATGACCCCGCCACTTTTCTCGCGGGAGTTAAACCAGTTATTGGACGCCTTTGGAAATTTTGAACATCTTGTAATCCTTACAACCGCAGGTTTACCCACGCAGCCGTCGTCTATAGATTTC
The DNA here is from genome assembly GCA_001778355.1 of Candidatus Firestonebacteria bacterium RIFOXYA2_FULL_40_8. Taxonomy (GTDB): domain Bacteria; phylum Oederibacteriota; class D2-FULL-39-29; order D2-FULL-39-29; family D2-FULL-39-29; genus D2-FULL-39-29. The sequence goes on along the minus strand of MFGS01000199.1, from coordinate 32,520 downwards.
TTTAACGCCGCATACTGGTTAAAATATCTCACGACATGACCGACCATCACTTTTGTTTTGTATTTTTTTACGGCTTTCATTATTTCATCGGCTTCGGCAATAGTACGGCAGAGCGGCTTTTCCACAAAAACAGGTTTTTTCCCGGCTATGGCCTTTAACATAAACTCTTTGTGAGTATCAGTCGGTGTCGCAATACAGATAATATCGCACTCTTTTATCAGCTGATTATAATCCTGATAGGTCTTAATACCCGCTTCTCTTGCCTTATTAGGATCCGCGTCATAAACCCCGAAAACCCCGACTCCGGAAACCCTTTTAAAGCTCTCAAAATGCTTCCGCCCCATCTTGCCAAAACCGATAATGCCCACTTTTTCCATGTTACCTTCTCCCGTATAATAAAATTACGCTGATACAACCTTTCGGCATTGCGTCTAAAAGTCCATAACGTCCATAAGCGAAGCTTTTCTCGCTATGAAACTATATATACCTGTCAAATGACTTTGACAGAGCGAGATAAAGTCTATAAGGTCTCACATTAATGTGGTATTTAATTATATCTTGCTTCGCTTTTATTTCTTATTCTTTCTGTTTTTGCTGTACTTGCTTTACTTGCTTCTCTTCACTTCGTTTCGAACTGCATCTCATACAACTTCTTATACAGCGGGCTTGATACCAAAAGCTCTTCATGTTTCCCGAATGCTTTTATCTCGCCTTTTTCCAGCACGACAATTTTGTCCGCCCTGATTATCGTGGACAGACGGTGAGCAATGACAATTGTAGTTCTCGACTTCATCAGTTTTTCGAGAGCATCCTGCACAAGTTTTTCCGATTCCGTATCCAGTGCGGAAGTAGCTTCATCCAGTATCAAAATGGGAGGATTTTTAAGTATCGCTCTCGCTATTGAAAGACGTTGTCTTTCCCCGCCGGAAAGTTTAACCCCGCGCTCGCCTATCAAAGTTTCATACCCGTGCTGGGTTTTAATTATAAAGTTGTGCGCATTCGCCGCTTTTGCCGCATTTTCCACATCAACTTGCGCGATATCAGCTCTCCCGTAAGCAATATTTCCTTTTATTGAATCGTTAAAGAGGATGGTTTCTTGCGTAACAATACCGACTTGGGAGCGCAAAGACGACATCTTGAATTTTTTTATATCCACACCGTCAATTTCTATAGCACCGCTTTTTGTATCGTAAAACCTGGGGAGAAGATCGGCAAGTGTGGACTTACCGGAACCGGAAGGCCCGACAATAGCAACCACTTCGCCTTTTTTAATATCAAGCTTTATTGCTGTGAGAACCGGACGTCCCGGGATATACTCAAAACAAACATTATTATATTTGATTTCCTTTCTGAACTCCGGCATTATTCCTGCCTTAATATCATCCTGAACTTCCTGGGGCGTATCTAAAAGTTCAAATATCCTTTCCGCCGAGGAAAGAGCCTGCTGGATCTGTATATTTATCCCGTTTAAATTCCTGATAGGATTAAACAGCATAAAAAGTGCGCCCGTAAAAGCCAGGAACTGGCCTATGGTGATCATACCGTGACTTATTTTGTAACCTGCAACGACCACAAGGCTCGCCATGGCGAGCATTCCCGCAAACTCTACTATCGGTTGGGACATGGCGGTTATCCGGATAGCTTTCATCAGAGTATCAAAAAATGATCTATTGGCATGCCTGAATTTATCATGCTCATATTTTTCCATAGCAAAAGCTTTGACAATTCTTATATTAGAGATGCCCTCGTAAGCAATAGAGGAAATATCCCCTATTTTATTTTGTGTATCAATGCTTATATGGCGCAACCTTCTGCCAAAAGTATAAACAGGATAGGCAATGAGTCCGGCAACACCGAGAGCAATGAGTCCCAGTTTCCAATCCATGAAAATAACGATAATAAGATAACCTAAAAATTTGGTGGCGTTATCAAAAATACCGGCTAAACTGGCAACGGCATTTTGCATATTTACAACATCGATGGTCAAACGGGAAAGTGTCTGCCCGGTTTTATTTTTAGAGAAGTAGGAGAGCGAAAGATTTTGAACGTGATCGTAAACCTCATTCCTAATATCCATTATTATTCTCTGTCCGGCGTTATTGTACAGATAGTCCTTTATATAGAAAGCTATGCCATTGACAAAAGTGATGCCGACCAGAGCAAGCGCAATGTTGAGGGTAACTTGAAAAGCTGCGGTGGCGTTGGTATTCAGGAAACCCTGATCAAAGAGTGGTTTTAATAAATACATAGTAGCGGCGCCGCAGGAAGAGACCACAAGCATAAAAAAAGCAGCAACAAGAAGTCTTTTTGTATAAGGTTTTGCGAAAGAAAGTACTCTAAAATATGTCTTCATTTTATTTTATAACCCTGCTTAGCCATTTTGGCTTTCTCCGGACCTTTTATCCGGATTACTTTTTCAGACCACCGAGTTTCTTTACCCGGAGGTTAACTTTATCTGCGCTTTTAAATATATTACTCGTAATAGCCGCCTCTTTCAACCTTAAAATGGACCAACCAAGCTTTTTAAGCCGTTTATCTCTTAATTTGTCTTTAAATACCTGACTTTTTTGAGAGTGCCACTTTAGACTGTCGCATTCTATATTTAGAGGGGCTTTTTTGCAGAAAACTGCGAAATCAAGACGGTATTTATGGTTGTTGCCTGCGCTTACGGGATATTCCGCCTTGAAAGCAATATGCCTACGGCTCAGAACTTTTTTCATCATCTTTTCTATCGGCACGACATCATACAAGTCCGTAACTTCCGCTGCTTTTTTTAATTTTGCAAGGTCTGTAAAACCAAAGGAGACACGGAGGCCGTTTTTATTCTTTATTGCCGGGTCAATTTTGTTAATTTTTCCGAAGGAATATTTAAGGTAGATGTTCTTTGCATTTTTATTCCTGACTTCTTCGGGCAAAAGGTCAACTCTACGGACTCGCGTCACTTCCTTGGGTTTGGCAAAGTATTTTATTTTTCCGCCGTTTCTTCCAAAACTCGCCGGCTGATAAAAAGCAAGGTAATCGAACTTCTTACGGGGGGCTTTTTCCAAAGGAATGCGGTACCATTTTTTCTTTAATAATATTCCGAGGTCTCTCGGGGCTTTTAAAACGGAAACTAAGACAGTTTTGCGCATTTTAATATTTTCTCGGCGGTCTTGCTCATTATATTCACGCCTTTCAACGAGTCGGATATTTTTTGAAGCTCCAAAAGCATTTTTTCTTTTTCGGCAGGATTTTCAATCAGCTTTCGGAGTTCAATTTCTATTTCTTTTGCGTTCGCCCGCTCTTGGATAAGTTCAGTGACAACCTGTTTCCCCGCAATAATGTTAGGCAAAGTCGCAAATTTCACTTTTGCAAGGAGCCGGAAGACAAACTCCGTAAGTTTAGACAGTCTATATACGATGACCATCGGCTTTTTCATCAAAGCCCCTTCCAGCGTGACCGTACCGGAAGCAAAGACGGCAATATCGCACGCCTCCATCACATCATAAGCCCGTCCGTCAATAATTTTTATAGAAATGTCGCCCAGGTGTTTTTTTATTAGTTCAGGCAAGACCACCGGAGCCCGGCAAAGAATATATTCGACATTTTTATAATTTTGTGTAAGCTTTACCATTTCGGGAAGGAGGGTTTCAATCTCCTGTCTTCTGCTTCCGGGGAAAAGGCCGACAACTGTTTTGCCTTCCGGAAGTTTAAACTCAGCCCTTAATTCTTTTTTGGTCTTGGAAGGTTTTGCCGCCTCAAAAAGAGGGTGTCCGAAGTATTCGACGGGAACGTTTACTTTCTCATAGATAGCCTTCTCGAAAGGAAAAAGAACGATTGCCTGGTCCACGACTTTCTTTATCGTCTTTATCCGGCCTTCATTCCACGCCCAAACCTGAGGTAATATATAGTAGATCACTTTTCCCCCGTCTTTCTTTAGTATTTTTGCCAGCCGTAGGTTAAATCCCGGGTAATCCACCAAAACAACGGTCCGTATATTGTTATCTTTTATGTATTTTGCGGTATCTTTCAGGATCTTCATAAGAGGAAAGTACTTTTTTATGACTTCAGAGATGCCGATTACGGAGAACTCCACGAGATTACAAAAGAGTTTTGCCCCGGCTTCCTGCATTAACTTCCCGCCGTTAGCATGAATCTCGATATCCGGCTCCAGTTTTTTCAATTCCCGTATTATCTGCGCGCCGTAAATATCCGCCGAAGCATCCCCGACATTAATGAAAAGTTTCAAATTGTTTTCCGCCTTAAATGAAAACGGGCGCTTTTTTGCCAGCGCCCGTCATTTTTCTTAGATTTTTACCCAACCTTTTTTCTTGTCCGACTTGAAACTTGCATCAATATAATCCTGTACTTTCGCGCCGGTTGCAAAATCCCCCTGGTCATTCTTTCCGGATTTTACCCCGTTTATGAACCGCTGGTACATATTCGGAGTTTCAGGAGCAATAAGAGTCTCCCAGGAGTTTTTCTTTAAGGCATTGTCTCCCCTGCAAATATGCAGCTCTTCATAGGTAGCGCGAACATCATTCAGATAAACTTCAATAGCTCCCTTATCGCCATAAACCCCGACTTTAAGGTTGTTCGGATGCCCGGTAATAAATCTTGAGGCAAATATCGAACCGACTGCGCCATTCTTGAATTTTGCCATAGTCATTACGGTATCGTTAGCATCAAACTTGTTACCCATCAAAGACCCGGGTGTTTTTTTGAAATTCTTGAGCAGACTGTTGAGTTCAACTATCTCCGTACCCGCAATAAAAGTAGTAAGGTCATAGATATGAACGCCGACATCCCCGAGAACTCCGTTTGAGCCCATCTTCGTTGCCAGTCTCCAGCCCCACTGCAACCCGGTTCTCCAATCGCCCCACGCGCCGCTCACAAGCCATGACTGCTGATAGTACGCTTCTATATGTTTTATAACTCCGATCTCGCCCTTTTTGATAAGCTTTGCAGCCATCTGAGCCGCACAACTGTTGCGATAGGAGAAGTTAACGTTGTTTATGACACCTTTCTTTTTTGCCATCTTTGCCATTTCCCAGGCGTCTTTACTGTTTAGCGCAAGCGGCTTCTCGCTCATCACATTCAGATTTTTTGAAAGAGCTTTCATGACTACAGGATGATGGAACCTGTCGGAAGTCACAACCGAAACCGCATCCAGTTTTTCGTTGTCAAGCATCTCGGAAACATCCGAGTAACACCCTTTTACACAGTGTTTCTTCGAGTATTGCTCGACTTTTTGCATATCAATATCACAACAAGCAACAATCTCCACATCCTTTATGTTTTTGAAATTCGTAGCATGCGTATTCGCCATCGACCCCGTACCGATTATGCCTAGTCTTATCATGTGTCTTGTTCTCCTTTTTCGAATTAGATTCTCCGCCCTTAGCGAGATCTCACCGCAGGTGGAAACTGCTGCATGCAAAATAACGTAACGGGTAGCGGGTTACGAGTTACGGGTTAAGCAAAGTCTAAATATCAAACCATAACCTTTCGCTAAATCCACCTGGGTGGATGCTACATTAAGGTGATATTATTATATTATAGAACCAAGACACTGGCTCCCGCCCTCCTTAAAGACTGGCGGGCAAAAAACACCAACTCTGTGTCCCAGCACGGGATGACAGAATAATTACATTCTTCTGTCACTTCGTACTTTGTCCACCTTCGGTGAGATCTCGTCCGCAACAATGTTTATTGCGAGACCTCGCCAACAGGCGGGACTGAAGGCGGATACTTCGTTCTTCTTACTTCGTACTTTTTAACCCGTCACCCGTAACCCGCTACTCGTAACGTCTTTTCATTACATCCGTATATTATCACACTAGAACAGATACTGCAAATATTTAACCTTCTTGGTAATGCATCATATATTACATATCATTTATAAGCCTATTCACTTCCGCTCTTTGGTTACTTCTTCATAAGGAAAATCCCTATTTGAAGTCTCTTTACCGTATTTGTTAAATGTTTTAAAATTCACCCTTTTTTCGTTTCTATATATGAATATTGACCGTATCTTCCCGTTTTCATAATATTGATTTTCTAACTTATAATTGTCTAAAATATTGAAGTCACGACTTGAAGTCTCTTTTCCGAATTCATCATACTTTTTTAAATTTATTATTTTCCCGTCTTTATAAGTTTCAATCAATTCAATTTTCCCATCTTCACAATAGTTTTTTGTTACACCATCCAACTTGCCATTCTTATAGTTAGCAATGTATCTCGCTTTACCATTTTTATAATACTGTTTTAGACACCCTTCAATACTGCCGTCAGGATTAATTATCACTTCTCTCCTTAGTGTCCCACTATCATCATACATCCTACTTAAACCATCACGTTTATCATTTTTGTAAATTGCTTCGCTCTGCAAATGGCCGCTTTCGTAATATGTTTTAACCAAGCCATCTATCTTGCCATCTTTCAAATGAGCTTCTCCCTGAAGTTTTCCATCATCGTAATACGTCTTTACAGATCCATCCTTTGAAACAATCTTTAGATAACTTCTTTCTCCACCTAAATTATTACCGTCCACATAGTTCATTTTTTGTTTGAGTTGACCATTTTCGAAATACTCTTTATATTCTCCGTTCAATTTTCCATTTTTCAAATGCTTGATCTCATGAATATTCCCATTCTTATAGTATGTTTTGCTTGAGCCATTTTGTTGCCAATATTTTATAACTTCCGGCATTTTATAAACAACTACAAATGGAAGAATGAAGCTTAAACCAACCAATATATATTTCTTAGTATACTTTTTCATTATCTCCCCTTGCTACAAATATGATTTCAACCCTGTTTGTTATTGTATACTAAGAATAAACCAACCTATTCCTGCTTGTCAATACAATTTTAAAGTACCACTTTAAGATTGTATAGATACACATATCAATTGAAACCCATTTATTATTCTGCTAGAATACCACCATCTATCGAAACAAGGAGCAAAAATGGCAGATTTAGTTAGAAGAAACTACCAGATTCAAGGGAAAGACAGAATTAAGGCCCTTCGGGTTTTCAAGAGGCAGATACAGAAATGGGGGCTTTCAATGCCTTCGGTTGAACCGCAGGTTCTGGACCTTGGGACGGGGGAGTTTTATAAACAAGGGCTTATTGAGTATTGGATTTGCAATGAAGACAAGGAAGGGTATTGCGGGAAGTTTCTTTTTGTTTTTAACGGGCAGACTTGTCCTTACCATTTGCACAAGTTCAAACATGAAACGTTTTTTGTACTGAAAGGTAAAGTCAGTATGAAAGTTAACGGAAAGACGAAGATACGAAAGCAAGGCGAGACGGTTACGATGAAACAAGGGGCACTTCACTCATTTACGGGGAAAGGGCCTGCGCTTCTTCTGGAAGTATCAAAGCCCTGTAAGCCGGGTGATAATCATATGCATGATAAATCTATTGGAGTGAACGGCCAGCTCTAACCCTGTACCACTCCCCTAATTTTAATCAAGATAGGGTCGGGTGCAGGGCTATGAACCACTTATGGTGATTCATAGATTATGCAACACGTCTTTCAAGGCAGGGTATAACTTATTGTACATCTCGAATTTTTCACGGTAAATCTTATTTCTTTTTGTATTGGGGTGGTACTCTTTTTTTATTTTGACTGTTTTAGCTGTAGCTTCTTTTAGGTCTTTATAAATACCAATGGCTGTTCCGGCACGGATGGCGCCGCCAAGACAGCCGGCTTCGGTGACATTTAACGATACCGTTTTCACTCCGTACATATCTGCTTTAAGCTGAAGCCAGAATGGGGATTTAGCTCCGCCGCCCATCACACGGACTTCGTTTATATTCAAACCGGATTTTTTCAGGCAGTTGATGTTCAGCATCATTTCGTAGGTAACGCCTTCCATTAACGCCTTGACTATTTCCTTCTTGCCGGTCGTGAGAGTCAGTCCGAGTATTGCGCCTTTGGAGTTGTTATCAAAAAGCGGGGTGCCTGTTACCGTAAAATGCGGAAGGACCATAAGCCCTGTCGGTTCTTTGGGCAGATTACCGGTAATAATATCGTACACATCTTTCTTTTTGGCTTTCGCAACTCCCTTTTCAAAGTCGGCAATATAGTCCCTGTACCATTTTAATATCGAGCCGCCGGTAAAATTGTACGCAAAAGTGA
>MFGS01000199.1:20020-24361 GCA_001778355.1 Candidatus Firestonebacteria bacterium RIFOXYA2_FULL_40_8 | reverse complement strand
ACAGCAATAATTGGATTCAAACATACTTTTGCTCAGCTTCAAGCTTTTAAAAACGGGAGTTATACACTCCGCCGTACCGATGGAATCAACGGCAACGCCTGCTTTTACAATACCTGAGCCAAGTACCGCTGCGGACTGGTCAATGGAGCCCGTCACGAGTTTTACCCCGGTTTTAAATCCGAGTTCAGCCGCTATTTTTGGCAATATCTCCCCGACAAGTTTTCCTGAAGGTACAGGAGTCGGGAGTTTGTTTACATCAATTCCGGCCGTATCCAGTATTTTGGCAGACCATTTTTTTGTTTTTATATCCAGCGCCATCACTCTTCCCGCCAGGGAGTAATCCGTAACGGTTATGCCGCCCAGTTTGAACAAAACAAGATCTTCAAAGCAGAGGAACTTGTAAGTTTTTGCATAAATACGGGGTTTATTATCTTTAAGCCATTTGATCTTATTTATTGAAAGTATCGAATGATATGTCTGCCCGGTTATCTTGAAAAGTTCATAAAGCCCCAACTTTTTATCCCACCACTCTTTCATGTAACTTGCGCGGGTATCTACGTTGGCAAGGGCATTACAGAGGAACTCGCCGTTTTTCCCGATGGGGACAAAACTTTCTCCCATAGAGGAAACCGAAAGCGCTTCAACGGGATCCTTTTTTGTTTCCGAGTTGACTTTCCTGATAACTACAAATACCGCTTTCCAGATACGTAAAGCATCAAGCTCAAGCCAGCCGGGTTTAAGACGAATAAGAGGGTACTCCTCGTACCCTGAGGCAAGAACCTTCCCAGTTTTGCTGAAACAGACGGCCTTTACACCGGTTGTTCCTACATCAATTCCAAGTAAACTCATCAGCGCAACTCCGCTTTTAAAAGTTTTACGTCTATATGATTGATTTTGATACTCTTTTCTTCTTTCTTACCGGTGAGAAGGTCTTTAAAACCTTTTGCGCTAGATATTATCCCCACTTCACTTTCCTGTGAATTATAATTGACCAGCATTGTCAGGATCTTCCGGCCTGTTTTAAACACATACGGCTGGACAAACATATCACCTGTTAATCGAAGCACCGGCTTATAATCCGCCAGTTCCAGTATTTTCGAGATAATATCCCTATGGAACTCGGTACAAAGGACATTTACGGTATTTTCGAAACCAAACGGCAGAACAATTATCTTCCCCTTGAGATATGGAATACACGTAACCCCGAGAGAGATCTCTTTCCCGTTGGAATTTAAAATACTGCTGACTTTAGTTATGTCTGAATCCCCGGTATTTTCCAGTTTTAATATCGAACCGTATCTAATATTCCAGATAAGCGGTGTTGAAGCAGAGTGAGTTTTTTCAAAACAATAGCCGGCGAGCATTCCTGCAGTTTTTACCGGCAGGTCCAAAAGCTTATTTTTTTGAATGTAATCCAGGCATTTGGAATCAATAATGATACTTCCGCCTTTTCTTAAATACTCCGTTATTATTTTCGTATTATCTATCGTATGTCTGGTAACCACTGCGACTTTTTCGTTCTTTATCCCGGAGATATCCGCCATCTTTACCGGAAACCCGTTCAACCCGAAGAAAGAAACGGCTCCAAGCGCGTCATCCACATATATTTTCCCATTAGCATACGAGGTTTTTTCCGCCATCATTACCGGGATACCAAGAGGAGTTTTATTTACCGGGATAAGTTTTGCAACTTTATCCAGATATCCGTTTTCTTCTTTCAGTTTATTCCAGACATTCACCTGTTCCAGATTTTGTCCCCAGCAGAGAAGAATATTTTTGATACCAAAAACAAGATTAGCCAGTATCTCCAGCCGTAAATGGCGGTAATCTTTAAAGAACCCTCCGCCAATAGAAGTTTCCGCCAGTCTTTCAATATTTTTTGGAATTATCCCGTTATAATACTCACCCAGGGCAAGAAACGCAGAAGTCAATATCGTTTGGTTGGTATAATTCGAGTTAGGTAGGCGTACAAATGCCCTCGCTCCCGGCTTGTCGTATATCTTTATTAGTTCGCTGATACAGTACCCGCTCTTATCCAGATGCATCGGGGTCGAGATACAGATACCTATCCTGGTTTTCTTATTTGCGGCGTGAACGGTTTTTTCTATCTTTGCGGCAAAAGCCAGCAGATACTTTCTTTTGAAACCAAACCAGAGTTTTCTTAAGTTTCTTTCACGTTTGGAAGGCGCTTCCGCAAATACTGCCTTGACAACTTCCTGTCTTTTAATCCTTACACCGGTTTCCTTATAAAAGTTTTTAAGATGCTCGTCGCAGAAGCAGTAAACATCGCAAAAATCATCGTCGATCAGGACCTTCGAAAATCCGAGTTCAGCCAGCATCCTGTATCTCTCAAGAAGGTCTTTCTGCCTTTCTGTATCCTGAAAACACACCTGATAATGCACGGGGTTGTATTTCCCGTCAACATCCACCTGCTTTCTGTATCTTTCCGGGATAGTACCCACGCCTTCAGCCGGCGCCGTGGTCGTCCCGAGTATATTCACGGTTATTTCGGGTGTCAGCTTTGCCTTCTCTATAAGCTCGCGCAATTTAATTTTATACGCGCCGTTATCCATAAATGTATCAGGCCAGCAAAAGCCGGGAGAGATAAAAAGCTCGTCTACCCCGGCTTTCTTAATATTTTCTATGCCGTAATCAGAAAAATCCTGATCACTGAACTTAAAATGTTTCATCTTCTCTAATGCACCCTTTTAATGATCTTTCCTAAAAACCCTTCAGGATTTTTTGCCTGGGTAATATTTCTTCCTATCACAACACCCTTGGCGCCGGCTTTCATCGCTTTATCAACCAGATTATATGTGCCGTCTTCGGTTGATTTACCGCCGCCTAAAACGAGCATCGGTATCTGTACGCATTTTACTATCTCTTTGAAATTATCCGTATACAAAGTCTTAATGACATCCGCGCCGTACTCCATCGAAGACCTGCAAAGCCGTTTCATTATCTCGCCGTCTAACGGGTCGTTAATTAATTTCCTTCCAAAAGGCGCCGCTTCCACTATCACCGGAAGGCCGAGTATTTCGCATTTTCTGCAGGTTTTCGCCACCCTTTCAATGCTCGCCGCTTCTATCCGGGTATCTTCGAACCCGATAATATGGCTCATTAAGATAGCCATTCCGCCTAATCTTAACACATCTTCCGGCTCAATTACATTCGTAATTCCGTCAAACTCAGGAACCGCAACGTCACGAACACCTGTCAACGTATCCCCTCTGATTATCATAGCAGGCGCATTCTTACCTTTGAAAAAATCCTTCAAAAGCTTAGCATTTCCGGGACTGACCAGCACTCCGTCCGCCGCTTTCAGGTTTTTTGACGTTTCAAACATATTCCGTATCCCGTCAAGCGGCATCATGTGCATCCCGTGATCACAAGCTACTATCACCGCCTTCCCGTCAGCACCAAATATCTTCGACAACCGAATCTCTTTTCCTGTAATCATACCGCCTCCTTGTGCTGCTAATTTTTTTTGCGAAATTATTCTTGCACTTCTAACTGTATCAGGATTTCGAGCCGTCCATAAAAGTCTATAATAGTCCGTAAAGGTCCATAACGTCTCACATTATTGTGGCATTATTAAATTTATACCTCCTAAATGCAAGCCTTTTTTCACTTTACCCACTTTACTCACCTTTTTCACTGTCCTTGTTTCCACTTTGTACCTCGTACTTCGTACTTTTCAGCACACTACTACCTCAACCCCTGCGGCTTCTATTTCCTTCTTCTGCGTGGAAGTAATTTTACTGTCGGTGACCAGCATATTTATTTTACTTAAGGAACAGACCTTAAAGGAACCGATCTTGCCTATCTTTGAGGAATCGGCCACTACGATTACTTCTTTTGCTTTGCTCAGCATCTTGCTTTTTACCAGCGACTCGTTCAGTTCAATCGTCGTCAAGCCGTGCTTGTAATCTATACCGTCAATACCCATAATAAATTTATCGGCAAAAAAGTTATCCAGCTGGGCCAGAGCAAGTTCGCCTACGGTATTCAAGCTTGAACCTCTGACCATCCCTCCGAGAAGAATCATCTCCTGTCCATTCACTGATTCGAGGGCAATCTTTAAAGCATTGGTAATGATCTTGATCTTGGGATATTTTTTTAGTTCCCGGGCAATTCGCAGATTTGTAGAACCCCCGTCAATAAACACGGTATCTTCTTGTCCGATGAATTTTATAACCGCTTTAACTATTCTTTCTTTTTCGGCAACATTTAAAGTATCTTTTTCCTTTAGCGGTATTTCAGAAATATTGTTATCAAGTTTCTCTATTGCCCCGCCGTGGGTGCGTTGAAGGAGGTTACTTTCAGAAAGTTCGTTCAGGT
>MFGS01000199.1:0-20001 GCA_001778355.1 Candidatus Firestonebacteria bacterium RIFOXYA2_FULL_40_8 | reverse complement strand
TGCGATCACCTTTGCATCAACAGCCTTGGTATCCTTTATCTCTCTTAGAATCTCACTCTGCCTCTGTTCTTTAAACATTTTCCTCTCCCGTTTTGGCAATGTTCGCTTTTGTTCGTATTATATCGTATTATGTTCGCATTGTCAAGAGGGAAAATGAGTGGGATTTTCCTATTTTCTGTGACTTGTGAGCAACGTACAGAAATTTATTGAAATGTTCGGAAAAAAGGCTGAATTGTTTGAGCGAAGCGAGTTATTCAGCCGCCGAACATGGAGATAAATTCCCTCCAGTTGCGAACCGGAACAGAAAATGGGAAAACTCCACGAATAAAACACATTATTACCAATATTCGGATATTACTTGTTTTTAAAGGACTTTACTATGGCAGGTGTTACAGTTTTTTTACTTCCAATACGCAGTTTTCCGGGTTTTACCGTCAAATTTGGCTATAAAAGCCCCTTTCTTTCTCACTTCTTTAAAAAATACTGTCTGTCTTTCCAAGCCGTAAACAAGCTTTTCCTTGTCAATAAAGAAGTTTTTCTTACCATAACTTCCACCCAGGATGATTTCTCCCCCGATATAGATCATTGAATCATTCATTCCGGAGACCCGCAGGTTCCTGTTTTTCAACTCCGCTAACTTTATGGTTTCCCGAGGCCGAAACTCTGAAACATAATCCTCAAACTCCGCTGAATAAACGAGTACGCTTAAACTATTCACGCCTTTTTTGTGCATTAACGGGAGGAGCTTTCTTTCTACTTCATAAGCATCAATTTTACCGTCTACATATAAAGCCGAAATCGCTTTGCCGGAGGTTACCAGAACTGCGTTTGCGTTTCGAAGAGATACCATAGTCAGCTCCATCCCGGTTTTTTCAGAAAATACCGCCAGCCAGATAACAGCAGAAAGGAACGTAAAAATTACGGCATTGAAAACGGGTTTTTCCTTGTATAGTTCTCTAAAATATACAAGCGCCAGTACGGAAATATAATAGACCGAGAAGAAGAGTATTCCCGGAGAGGAAAAGCGCAGCACCGAAAAAGAAAAGCTTGAGAAAAACTCGACAACCTTAAACATTATCGCAACACAAAGAGCATTTATATATCCAACCGCGCTTCCAAGAGGTATGAAGAGGGTTCCCAACGCAGCTTGAAAAAATCCGGCTACGGTGGAAAACCAGACGAAAGGCGCTATGCAGATATTGGCAGGCAGAGTCAGGGTGGAGAAAGAATTAAAATACAGGACTGTAATCGGCGCTACAAATAATTGGGCTGACACGGTGACAGCTATAGCTCCGCCCAGCCAGACGGGTAAAAAACCGAGATACTCCTGGATTTTTGGAGCAAGAAGAATAAGTCCGAGCGTGGCAATATACGAAAGCTGGAAACCTATGTCAAAAAGTGCGTACGGATCAAAAACGAGCATTAAAAAAGCGGAAAGCGCCAGAAGATTGACAATATCCGCATCCCGTTCCAGAAGCACGGCAGTCAAAGCAAAGACACAGATGATTGTGGCGCGGACAACCGAGGGCGAACAGCCGGTGGTAAAACAAAAGATTATTACAAAAACAATGCTGACGGCTGCGGAGAATTTCTTTTTATATTTCAATAACCGCATGACAAAGAAAAATGCCGCTACGACCAGAGCTACGTTAAAACCTGAAACGGCCAGTATATGGAAAGTTCCGGTATCGCGAAACTGTTGTTTTCGCTCCAAAGAAAGGGCATCTTCTTCTCCTAAAAGCACCCCTTGAATAAGATATGCGGCCTCACCCTGTGTCGTTCTTTCAATTACTTTAAGTAGCCGGTGCTTAATATTTATTGTCCAGGAAACAAAGAGGTTTTTCTCTCCCGCACCTGTTTTCTCCAGTGAATCCCCCTCGCTTTGATCGACAACACCCAACAGAAAGATCCTCTTTCTCTCAAGATACTTCCGGTAGTTAAACTCCCCCGGATTTTTTGGACTGGACGGGGTATGGAATCTGGCATAAACCGTTATTTTGTCGCCATAATTTAGATCTCCGTAATCTATCTTCTCCTTTAGTGTCAATTTAACCAACCCGCAGGTGTTTATCTTTGGTGTGCCCCGCACTTTAAAGCTTTCAGCTTCAAAAATTATATTAGCCGTACCTCTGCTTCTGATAATATCCGGGTCAGCCGCAATTTTACCCGTAATTTCCATCCTCCGGTAATCAAACGTTCCCGCAAAATTCTTTATATGTTCGGGAGAATAACCTGTCCGGTAAGTATAGTAAGGTACCGCCAGGAAAAACGATATAAGAAGAAGAAAGATCAACATCCCTCTTTTTAGAAGAATTATTCCGATAACACAAGCCGCCAGAAAGGAAATCGCAGCATAAGGATGAATAACCCCGTTATCCGCAGCCATAATCCCAATAATAAACGCCAGCGTTACATATAGAAGAGGACGCTTGTTGAAATCAGCATCAATGAATGTAAGTAGTTTTGAAATCATTACCATTTCACCCCAGCGTAAAGATAATTACTAAGTACTAATGACTAGTGACTATTGAAGGAAGATTATTTATTAAAAATCATGAAGGCAGAAGCTTTTCTCTGCCCTCATTAAATAGTCATTTGTATTTTTTTTGCTAAGCATCCAACCATCTAAACCTCTAAGCATCGTTTTTTCGTACTTCGTACTTCAGGCTCCATATTTCTCCAGCTTTCCTGCATGCCCGAGCATCAAAGGCATGGCTTCAACGGCGAGGAATTGTCCGAGTCCGCCTTTTTTGCACTCTCTTTCGTTGAAAGCAGCGGCTTCATCGGGTATCAGATATTTCGAAACCAGTACAAAAGGATTCGGATGCCACGAGTGGCCTTTAAGTACCGCAGGAGTGCTGTGATCTCCGGTTACGACTATTACATCAAAACCAAGCTTTTCTAAACGCGGTATCTGTTTATCCACTTCCTCTATTATTTTCACTTTATTTGCAAAGTTACCGTCTTCCCCGTAAGAATCTGTCTTTTTTATATGAAGGTAGAAGAAATCGTATTTATCATAATTTGCTTCAAGAGTATCAAACTCGCTTTCAATAGTATCTCCTGTCTGAAGAAGATCCATCCCGACAAGCGTTGCCAGACCTTTGTACATCGGATAGTTGGCTATGCATGCCGGTTTTATTTTGAACACTTCGCTCATGGAAGGAATATGCGGACACTTGGCAATACCGCGAAGCAGACAGGTATTCGCTTTCGGCTCGTCTTTAAGAGTTTCATTAATTTTCACCATAAGTTTATTAAGTACATCCGCAGCTTTTTGCGCTTTTGGATTTATGGCTGATACCAAATGCGGTTTAAGCCCTTCTTTCTGCGGGTCCGTCTCCGAAAGCCCGTCTTCCAGCCCTTCGCCTTCCAGAATTACCACAAACCTGTGCTCTTTGCCGTTTTTAAATATTACGTTGACACCGTCTATCTCTTTTATCGCATTTGTAAGCTTTCCTACTATTTCGATATTTTTCTCGGTCGGTATCCTGCCCGCCCTTCTGTCCAGGATAACCCCGTCCTTCATAGTGGCAAAATTCGCCCGTGCGGAAATATGTTTCGGGGTCATATGAAACCCTATTCCGAGAGCTTCCAAAACTCCCCGTCCTATTAGATACTGAAGAGGGTCGTAGCCGAACAAACCAAGATGCGCGGGACCGCTTCCGGGAGTAATTCCTCTGCCTATGGGATGTGAAAGTCCCAGTACACCGCTTTTAGCCAGCTTATCAAGATTAGGTTTCTGCGCCGTTTCAAGCTCCGTCTTTCCGGTCGAAGGACTGCCCAAACCGCCGCAGCCGTCCATAACCAACAGCATAATTTTAGAATTGGTCTTTACCGAAAGTGTTTTAATTGTCTCCAAATTCATAATTGCCTCCATGAAAAACGATTTCGCTGATTGCAAAACTACAGGATTCCGCTGATACAAGATATGACTTCAACGAATTAAAATCAAAGTTAACTTAAATATTTAAACAGATTCTCTATTTAGTCTTTTTAGGAGCCACTGGTTCGGCCAGTTTTTTCTCCAGCTCCGGGAAATGCTGTTTGAAAGCTTCCTGCAATTCCGGATTTGCCGGATCTTCGATAACTTTAGTATAAGCGCCTTCGCTTGAAGTTTTAGGATAGTCCATATTCAGGTAGATTCCCATGTTCTTAAAGTAATATCCGTCTTTATTATTCTCATAGAAAGAATATTCAAGAACAATCCTTGCGTCCTTTTTCTCCCAGATAAACATATCATACACAAATTTTTTATTTGAATACGGTTTATAGATACAGACACCCTTCTTATAATCCGCGCCGTATTTTGCGATAAAATATTTAAGATACTCGTACTTTTCTTTTTCCATTTTATCAGCTTTAAAATGTCTGCTGAACACGAGATTTGCCAGTCTGCCGTACGTACTGAAATTATAGGAACCGTTATCAAAATGTTTGCCGCCTATTTTCCGATCATAATATATATAGTTCTTAAATAACTTTCCGTTCTTATAAAGAGACGCCTTTGCCTTAATTGCTTTAAGTTCGGATACAGACATTCCTAAATAAAGTCCTTGCCCTTCTTCGGGAGAGAACTCCACAGTCGCGGGTCTTACCCAGAAGGAAGGCAGGTTATATACGAAATATCCGATAACACAGCATAAGATTATTCCTGCCAGCACCATGAGTTGTACCGAAGGTTTTCCCCAGAAGCTTACTTTCTTTTTGCTTTTTTTCATATACGCTCCCTGTTTACAGTGATATATTTATTAGATTTTAGCATATATTTTTTGTTTTTTAAACAGTTTAAATCCCCTGTAAATCATTTGATTTTAATGTTTTTATATGATAAATTACATATTATGTTGACAAAGCAAATGCAAGCCATAAACGCAAGAAAGCAGTTCGCAGCAAATTTTTCGGTAATTTCTAACTCAGTTTTAGTCATTTTAAAACTAATAGTCGGACTTATGTCCGGAGCCGTCAGCATTATTGCCGAGGCAATTCATTCGGGAATCGATCTTGTGGCGGCGGTCATTGCTAAATATTCTGTTGTTAAATCAGCCGAACCGGCGGATGAAAGGCATCATTTCGGCCACGGCAAGGTTGAAAGTGTTTCGGCGTTGATAGAAGGTTTGCTTATTTTCTTTGCTGCGTACCTCATCATTCACGAGGCTTACGAAAAGTTTATTCATGGAGTGAAAATAGATATAATCGGCGCCGGTATCGGTATCATGCTGCTTTCCACCGCCGCCAATTATTTTATATCCCGTTATCTTTTTAAGGTCGCAAAGGAAACCAAATCCGACGCCTTGGATGCGGATGCGTGGCATTTAAAGACGGACGTTTATACTTCTCTCGGGGTTTTTGCGGCACTTATTCTCATTCATTTCTTAAAAGGCAGGGTTCCGCATGTTGAATACCTGGATCCACTTATCGCCATCGTCACCGCAATCTGGATCTCATTTGCAGCTTTTCAAATTACCAAGGATGCAATTCTCAATCTGGTGGACACCAGGATATCAGAGGAAGAAGAAGCTGTTGTTAAAACCGCAATACTGGAAAATTCCGATACTTTTGTTGATTTTCACAAATTAAGGAGCAGGCGGGCGGGGCCGTATACTTATATAGATCTCCATCTGGTAGTTTCAAGGGATCTCAGGGTTGACGCGGCTCACAAACTTACCCATCACATAGAAGAAGACATTAAGAAGTTTCTCAGGAACACAGATATTATGTTCCATCTGGAACCCTGCAATTCCAAATGCAAATGCTGCAGAATGAAATGCACAAAACGCTAATAGGTGTTTTTTCGGACACCCACAGAAACCTTGACGGACTCCGGCAGGCTGCAGAAACCGCAAAAGCTCTGGGCGCAGCTATTCTAATTCATCTCGGGGATTCTTACAAAGACGGGGAAACTCTTTTTGAATATTCAAACGAAGTTCTCCGCGTTCCCGGACTTTACGAACCGGAGTATAAAAATCCGGAGGTGCCCAACAGGTTTTTTACGGAAATCAACGGTTTTAATATATTTTTAACCCACTCCGACAGGTGTGAAGACCAGGACCTTCCGGGAGATATAGACCCGCGTAAAGTTGCAATTGAAAATCAGGCAGATATTTATCTTTACGGACACACCCACCTTTATGAAGCCACAATAAAAGGCGACTCCCTCTTTTTAAACCCCGGCAGTTTAAAAGCCGGCGATAACAGATGCCAGACAATGACCTTCGGATTGCTGGAACTGTCAGAAAAAAAAGCAACAGGAAAAGTCATGGATCTGGACGGAAAAGTATTGGTAGAAACAGTACTCCTGAAATTATGATGCTTGGATGGTTAGAGGCTTAGATGCTTGGTAAAATAGAATTGACGATTGACGAATGACAATTGACGATTTAATGTAGGCAGCAAAAGCCCTGCCAAATATAATAAAAACTCCGAAATGATAATCTATAATAAATATCCATCAAAGATTTTAGACGTTATGGACCTTACGGACTTTTAGACCTTATGGACGGCAAGCAGCTTAAACTACTCTGCACTCGAAAAACCACTTATTTTCTAGACTATGAACTTGATGATAAGAACGCAAATCCACAACGTCACATTCGTGTAGATTCCTGCGATGAGGTCATCGGTCATTACGCCCCAACCGCCTTTCAAGTCCTGGGATTCTCTTGCGGGGGAGGGTTTCCAGACATCATATAAACGGAAGAAGAAGAACCCTGCGACAGCGAAATACATACTCTTGGGTAAAAAGGCCATGGAGAAAAGATAGCCGGCTATTTCATCTATAACAATCTTACCGGAATCCTTTTTCTTGTAAATCTTCTCTGCTGCTGTGGATATGTAGACGCCAAAAATGAAAATAATGACGGCGACAAGTATAACGTATTTAACAGGCAGGAAATAATAGATAGCAACCCCGACCAGAGTTCCGACGGTTCCGCTGGCAAAAGGAGAATAACCTGTACCAAATCCGGAAGCGAATATTTTAACGAGCAGGTTTTTCAAAGAAATGCCCCCGGTTCTTATTTATAAAATCATACGCCGAATATATGGAGTAGAAAGCACAAATGACGGTCATTATATAGGGTATAGTTTTAATAAATGCTGACAAATGCATACCGGCATCTCCGCTGCTTTCAAGAACAACTCTCCAGTCAAATATTTTCTGCGAGGATATAATTACAAGTATCGTGATTATTGTGGCGATATGCCAGGCAGTTTTGTGCTTACCGGATTGTTCCGCCGGAAGCACATGGTGCCCATTTGAGATGGCTACCATGCGAAGCGAAGTTATCAAAAACTCCCGTCCTATCATGACAATTATCATCCAGGTAGGAACAAGCTCCAGCTGTACAAAAGAAATAAAAGCTGAAAAGACAAGAAGTTTATCCGCGATGGGGTCCAGAAATTTACCGAACTCGGTCACTTCGTTTCTTTCCCTCGCCAGGCGGCCGTCATACCAGTCGGTTAACGAGGCAATAACAAATATAAAAAGCGCCACGGTCGAACCATAATGCATCTTGGAAAAAAGAAAGACTAGAAAGAAAGGAATAAAACCGATCCTTGCCATCGTAAGTGTATTTGAATAATTAAACTTTATATCCAACCGCTTCTCCAATCAGATCGTAAGGCAGTGCTTTTTTTACTTTGACTGTCACAATATCACCGGCTTCCACATTTTCCGGCACGTAATAATAGATCCTGCCGTCCACATCCGGCGCGTCAGCCAAACTCCTGCCTGTTGCCGTACTGTTTTCTATAGTATCGGTCAACACTTGTATTTTACTCCCTATCTTCCCTTTGTTCAATTGCAAAGATACCTTCTTCTGGGCTTTCATTAGCTTGTTCTTTCTTCTGGTTTTCTCAGAGCTATTAATACTATCTGTCAGCGAATATGCAGGGGTCCCTTTCTCTCTTGAATATTCAAACACGCCTAGTTTGTCGAACTTGTTTTTCTGTAAAAACTTCAGCATACTTAAGAATTCTTCTTTAGTCTCTCCCGGGAACCCCGCAATAAGAGTTGTCCGTATGACTGCCTCAGGAATTTTCTTTCTTATCTTTAATAGCAACGCTTCTATATCTTCTTTATCGTAAAACCTTCCCATAAGTTTCAAAATCCTGCTTTCCGTGTGCTGAAGCGGTATATCAAAATACGGCACTACTTTTTCAAGGGAACTCATAGTATTCAGCAGTTCATCCGTTATCCTGCTGGGGTACAGATAAAGAAGGCGTATCCATGCAATGCCTTTTATCTTTGAAAGCTGTTTTAGAAGATTCGGCAACTCCGGCTTACAATATATATCTTCCCCGTACCTCGTCGTATCCTGGGAGATAAGGTTAATCTCCTTCACCCCAAGAAGCGCAAGTGTTTTCACTTCCGCAACGATATCTTCCATCTTTCTGCTTCTAAAATGCCCTCTTATTGAAGGAATAAGACAATAAGCACAACAGTTATCACACCCGTCAGAAATCTTCACATAAGCATAATGCGGAAGAGTAGCCAGCGCTCTCGGCATTTTACTGTTATAAATAAAAGTCTTATCGTCCTTTTCTGTTTTAACTTTCCCACCCTTAGAAAGAGCCGCAAGGCAAATTTTCCCCGCCTCAGGAATATCCGAGAAGGAAAGAAAAATATCCACCTTTGGAAATAATTTCTTAAGTTCTCCCCCGTGGCTCCCCACAAAACACCCCGCCACCGCAACCACCGCCCCTTTTTTCCTATTCTTAACCGCCAATCGTATCTCAGCCCCCGCCTCTTTCCTTGAATCAGAAAGGAACGAACAAGTATTTATCAAAATCACATCCGCAATCCCTTGTTCATTAGCAATCTCAAACCCCGATTTTCGGAGAGAACCGAGCATAACTTCGGTATCAACGAGGTTTTTTGCACATCCGAGACTGATGACTGAAACTGTAGGCATACTTTAATTTGGCTCCTTATGTTTTTCTATTAACAAGTTTTCTACTTCTATGCAAGCTTTTAAAAATGTTCCACGTTACTCACGTTACTCAAGTTACTCACGTAAAAACTGGTCGCTGCTTTTTTGCCCGCCGGTTTTTTTGGAGGGTCGTTAATTTATTTTAAGTATGGATGTTACCTTTATTACCTCTTATTATAAAAGCACCCGCTTTTTTTCGAAAGTACGAGTTGTATATGAAGTATATTGTTATTATCGGTGTCAATATTGATATCAATGCAAAATCTACAGAATATGCATCTCCAATTTCATGTAAATAAAGTATTGAATTCAAGCCAATTGACATTGCAAGAAAAGCAAAACTCAACTTAATCTTAACACTGGAAAACAAACTCTCCATAACAAGTAACATTCCTATCAGTATCCAGATATATCTAAAAGCAATGTGTTCGTAAAACACAGGATTTGTCATAATAGATATTACTATTAATAATGCACCAAATATGCACATGATTACACGCCTGCGTAAACTCGGAAAAATTGTTTTATCTACTATTTCGTCGGTATTTCTGATAAATAATAATACTGAAATATAAATCCCTGTCATTGCTCCTAAAAATGCTGGAGTATTTTCTTCAAAAAACTTACCGACTATTGCAATTAAATATATAGAATTAAGCACAAAGTAAATACTGGCAGCAACATCTAAGCCTTTACTATTTACTACTTTTCTTACTTTAATGCTACTGACTACAATAAATATTACACCAGAAACTAAAACAATAGTTCCGCTGAACCACAAATCCATACACCCTCCATTATTTTTCATCCATTATTATTTCATTTGTCGCATAAATGATGGATGGCTATCCTTATTCTTGTAATTGTCATGATAAGAGGGACAGCCACCCTTATTCCGGGAAACTGTCACCAGTTTTTAGTCACTTCGCGCAATACGTTCCGAAGTACTCACAATAGTTGCACAACGGTCCTTTATGGGGCAAGAAATCTTTTGTGGATTCTATTTCGTTGATTACGCCCATGGTTTCGGATTTCACTCCCTGCAGTTCTGCTTCTGTTTTGACCAGGGGGAATTCGTTGCCGGACATCAGGTAGTGCCAGATCAGGGTTATTTTTTTACCGGGGAACTTTTCGGCGATGCCGATTTGATATAGAGGAAGCTGTCTTTCTTTTTCTATCTTGGCCTGGCTCGGGGTGTTGGCGCCTGTCTTATAGTCGTGAATTTCTATATCTCCGGCAGGGGTTTCGTCAAGGCGGTCTATGATGCCGTTAAGAAGGTACTCTCCTGCAGGATCGAGCTTTATCTGAATTCTTTCTTCCATACCGAGGACTTTATTCTGGTCAAAGGGGAAGTATGCATCAAAATAACGCTCGATACATCTTTCTCCCATCGTTTTATAATCTTCAGGGCCGCGGCCGCGTTTTACGACAACAATCGAGCTTTTATAGCCGCCGAACTTTTTAAAATCAGTGGTATGCTCAGAACCTTTCGCCCAGAAATGTCTGAAGAGTTGAACAATCGCTTCTTTCGGGTTTTCTTTCTTCAGGAGTTTTTCCCTGTTGAGATAAGTGTACTCCAGAGTGTAATGCACAATATTTCCGAGGAACCTTTCGATAGTATCTTTATCTACTTTAATGTTTTCAATATATCTTAGCTTAAACTGGAAAGCGCAATTTTCGAACGTAGAGAGTTTGGAGTAGGAGTATATTTTCACTTTTGCCTGCTTAAGAACTTTGCTATCTGACTTTTGTTTGGAAGTGAGGCCTGAGCGCCTCTTTTTGTGACAGTAAGAGCGGCTGTTGCCATACCGAACGTGATACATTCATAGAAATCTTTTTTGTTGGCGAACGCAAAGGCAAAACCGCCTGTGAAAGCATCCCCCGCTGCTGTGGTATCAATTGCTTTCACTTTAAAAGCAGGAACCATCATTTCGAACCCGCTTCCTGCCGCGAAAACTCCGCGCTTGCCCAGTGTAATGATGACATTTTTTACGCCTTTTGCTTTTAATTTTGCCGCCGCTTTCCTGACTGATTTTAAATCCGTGATTTTCACCCCGGAAAGAAATTCGGCTTCTTTTTCATTGGGATTAAGTAGGAATATCTTTTTTAATATTTCTTTTGAAATTTTTCTTGCCGGCGCCGGATTCAATATAACAGGAACATTATATTTATACGCAAGGTTTACCGAATATGCCACGGTTTTTTCCGGGGTCTCCAACTGCAAAACCACGCAAGCTGCGTCTTTTATCTCTTTTTTAGCTTTTTTAATATCGGAGGGAAACAACTTGTAATTAGCTCCGGAGGCGACGACTATTGAGTTCTCTGCGTTTTCGTCAGTAACAATAAGGCCTATTCCCGAGGGGGCAGTTTTATCCCTGGTTATATATTTAGTAACAATTTTTTCTTTTTTAAAACCGGAAAGCGCTTTGTCACCGAAGACATCTTTACCGAGTTTGGCTACAAAGACCACTTTTGCCCCGGCTCTCGCAGCCGCTACCGCCTGGTTCGCGCCTTTCCCACCCTGGGTCATTAAAAAGCCATCCCCCAGCACGGTTTCCCCGCCTACAGGCGCCTTTTTCGTCTTAGCGACCAGGTCGGTGTTAGAACTGCCAATTACCACGACGTGCTTCATGAATACTCCTCAAGAAAATAACTGTCCATAAGGTCTAAAAGTCTATAAGGTCCATAACGTCTAAAATCTTTGTTAGATATAATAAAGTGCTTCAACTTATAACTATTATTAAATACAGCGGAGCTTTTTCCGCTTTCCTTAAATTGTCAATCGTAAATCGTCAATTGTAAATTTCTTTCGTACTTCGTACTTGATTTTGTCAATCTTATATAATATAATCTATTTAATGATATTTTACAAGGTGCTTCTCGCGATCGGTCCGGATAAGCCGGGCATAGTGAATACGGTCTCTGCGTTCCTTACGGAGCGCGGTTGTAATATTGAAGACAGCAAAATGTCGGTACTGGGCGAAGATTTCGCACTGGTTCTCCTTTTTTCCGGCGCCCTGCCTTCCATAGAAAAAGTTAAAGCGGATATGAAATCTCTGGAAAGTTCTGCTTCACTTACTACACTCCTGAAAGACACGAAAGCACCTGCCGCAAGCAGAAAAGAGGCCTCACTGCCTTATAAACTTGAAGCTTTCGGTATGGACCATCCCGGAATTGTTAATGAGATCACCGGAGTCCTCCATAAAAACAAGATAAACGTAGAAAGTATGGAAACCGGGGTATCAAATGCGCCTGTTTCCGGTACACCCGTATTTCACATGTTGATTAAGATGACCGTACCCACAAGTTTATCAATAGGTAAACTTAAAGAAGAGCTTATAAAAGTAGAAGGCAAGCAAAACCTCAATATTACCCTCACCCCTGCCGAAATTTAAGATGATATCACAGATAAAATAAAAGAAATACCACAAATAAATCTATTTTAATTTCAACTACCATTTTACCCCCAACAACTTACACCCATCTCGACTAAAGATCAGACCCGGAGTTTCGGGTCAAAACAAAATGCCCGGCGACCAGAACTTCAATCACCGGGCACTTTCTCCAAACGTAACTGGGGGTTACCTGGAGTATTATTACTTTTTTTAAAACTAAGAAACCAGTCAGCTAACAGGTTTAACTTCCGCCCTACCAACCTCTCGTCCTCTGCCATGACCTTTTTCGGGCATGGCAGGGGATTACCTGGAGTAAATTTTATGTTTTTATACTACTAACTCAGCCGGCTTACAAGTTTAACTTCAACCCTACCAACCTCTCGTCCTCTGCCATGACCTTTCTCGGGCATGGCAAAGGATTACCTGGAGTATTATTACTTTTTTTAAACTAAGAAACCAGTCAGCTTACAAGTTCTACTTACGCACGTACCAACCTCTCGCCCTGTACCACTCTCTACGTTCGGGTACAGGGTTACCTGAAGTATTCCTTAATTTTTACTTAGAAAGAGCAGTTCTATATTTGCCAACCAGCTTTACATATTTGGACGGAACTTCATCTTTAGTCATGTTTGCCACGGGGTCTTCATCCGTACCGTGTTTCTGGGCAAGGAAAGCTTTGTTTTTCAGTTCGCCTAACAGTCCGGCTAAACTCTCAAGTTTCTTAGCTATCTCCTGCTTTCTTTGCGAGCATTTCTTCTCGTCTTTCTTTTCAGTGTCTTTAGCTTCTTCCGCAAGATCTTTCTTTACCTGTTCAATCTCTTTCTTTATCTCGTCAGCTTTGGCTTTGTCACAATTTTCCATCTTCTTAGCTGCATCTTCCAATTCCTTCATCATTTCTTCAAGCTTTTTCTCATCCAGTTTGGCTTCATCACTTTTCGCTTGATCTTTTAAGGCCTGCTCCAAATCCTCAACCTTTTTTTGATCTTCATTGCATTTCTCTTCATTCTTCTTATCATCCTCTTTCTTTGCCTGTTCTTCACGGTCTTTGCTCTGTTGATCCGTCATTTTCTGCTTTTCTTCCATTAATTTACTCAAGCACTCTTCAAGTTTCTTTTCCGCTTCGAGCGCCTGTTCAAGCGCTTTTTCCATCTCTGACTTCTGAAGCTGTTTCTGCGTTTCATCCTGTTTTTCTTTCGCTTTTTCCGCACAATCCTTGGCATCTTTCTCTTTTTCAATCTGATCTTTCTTTGCAAGGTCTTCGGTTTGCTTTTCCAGATTTTCCTGCGCAGCCTTTAATTGTTCTTCCTGCTTCATCTCTTCAGCCATCTTCTGTATTTCTTTCGCCATCTCTTTATTGCACTCTTTTCTTTCCTGGTTTTTCTCTTCTTTATTGATATTTTCAAGCTGTTTAGCAGTTTCTTCCAGCTGCTTTTGTATTTCCTTGCATTCCTTGTCTTTCTGCTTGTCATCTTGTTTATTATCATTTTTCTTCATGTCTTCCATTTTCGCAGAAAGTTCTTTCATCTTTTCCGAACACTCTTTTTGCTGCTGGTTCTGTTCATTCTGCTGTTGGTTCTGCTGTTCCAGCTCTTTCGCCATCTGGTCCAGTTTCTGTTCCTTGCACTGTGATTTCTGATCCTGCTGTTGCTGCTGCTGTTGAGGATCCTGTTGCTGCTGCGCCTGTTGTTCCTGCTGGGCCGCATTTTCCTGCTGTATTAATATTCTATTTCTCTCGGCTTGTGCATTCACCTGTTCCTGATTTTGCTGTTCAAAATCCATTTTAGGAAACAACGGATCATCACCGGCAGGAGCTGACTGCCCTGCTCTGGGTTCTTCATAAGTATCCGAATCCGAGAACGGGTTTTGAGGAGCTTGAGTATGAGGAGCCGCCGGAGCCGCATTCGGATCGGTAACTGCCAGTGTTTTTGCTTTTAAAGCAAAATCATAACCTGTTCTCACCCTTCCTTTTTCCACAACCACGCCGGAAAAGTAGGAAAGAGGTTCGCTTTTATATCTGGAGTTTAACACCCAGGCCTGATAACTGCCGTCGGTGCTTAAATTATTCACCACCCATTTGCCGTCTTTGTCTGTTCTCACCCCTACACCCGCCGCTTTTTTATCCGTGACGCTTTTTACGGCTACGTATATGCCTGCCATCGGCTTACCGTTACTCGTAACTATTCCGGAAACTCCGCCGACATTAGGATTTTTAAACTGAGGATCTCTTCCGGGTAACCACGGCTTTTTCGCGAGTTCAGGGTCTTTCTGCGCAAGTTCAGCCGCGCGTTTCTGCTCTTCGGCTTTTCTATCCTGTATGGTATCTTTAAGATCATTGTTGAATTTCTTCTGGCTCGCCAGGACGTTTTTAAGGTCTTCTATCATTTTGTCTTTATCTTTTAACTGCTGATCTATAGCTTTACTCTGTCTCAACATATCAGGATCTAAAGTATCACCTCTAAGAAACTTTGAAACAAAACTATTTACCGGTTTTATTCCGCTTGTACCTTTAAGCAGAAATTCAGGAGCCACAATAGAGCCTACAAATGCTACAACCGTAAGGACAAGAGCAATTACGATATATTGTTTTCCCTTTGTAAATGCAAGCGCTTTACGCATATCAAGTTTTAAGGCATTTCTTACTTTGTCCGTATCGACCCAGAGGGCTTTAATAAGTTCGGGGGAGAAATTAGCAACCGCTTCGGTCTTATTCATTTCTACGGAGCATATAAACCGGTCCAGGAGAGCCGGGTATCGTTTCTCTATCATGAGCGCCAGTTCTTCCTCATTAACTTTATCAAACAGCGGTTTAATGACGTAAGAAAGAAGGGAGATAACAAAATAGGCAAGTAATCCGTAGAGGATGAACTGAGAAACCTTTGAAGAGATCGGCATGGCGTAATTAAGAGCCATAAAGAATACGAACATGAGAAGTACCATCAAGACCGTAACTGAGAATCTGATAACCATAGCGAGAAGTTTCTGGACTTTCGCCACCTTATCTATCTCCGCCTTGATCTTTTTGAACTCCAACTCAGGGTTCAAACTTTTTTGCTTTTTGTTAGTCATGAGAGTCCTCCTGCTGCTTTATTTTATTTCTCCACCGGTACCCCCACATATTAATACGGATGAGTTTTAAGTTCGGAAGTGTCTTTAAAAAAGATTCCACGTCCGCCAGGTGATATTTGGCGGATCTCTCGACGATCCGCCTTACATATTTGGCGGATCTCTCGAGGAGATTGCAAGGCTGCATGATTCTCCGTCCAGGCCCGCCCAGCGGCGAGGTCTCGCAGCAAATATTATTGCGGACGAGATCTCACTCTAGGTGGACACTGATACAAAATCTAGATACAAAAAAAGAGGGGCAGCATTTTCAGCTGCCCCTCCTGGTGTTTCTTTTCGTTTCTTACTTGGACAATGACGTCCTGTACTTATCCACCAGTTTCTTATACTTCGACGGAACCTCATCCTTGGTCATGTTGGCTACAGGATCTTCATCGGTACCGTGTTTTTGAGCCAGGAACGCTTTATTCTTAAGCTCTCCCAAAAGCCCTGCAAGTGACTCTATCTTCTTCTGCAATTCACCGGCATTGCTCTTCATCTTCTTTTCGTCTTTCATATCTTTCTTTACTTCTTCTATCTTTTTCTTCATTTCTTCGGCTTTCTGCTTATCAAGCTCTTCCATCTTTTTCTGCGCTTCTTCCATCTCTTTCATCAACTCTTCGAGCTTTTTCTCATCTATTTGATCTTTCTTGGCCGCATCTTCCATCTCTTTCTTCAGATCATCAAGAGCTTTTTCCTCGGCCTTCTTTTCCGCATCCGTCTTTTCGTCTTTCTTTTCTTCGTCCTTCTTTTCACCGTCTTTTTTCTCTTCGTCTTTCTTTTCTTCGTCCTTCTTTGCCATTTCATCTTCTTTGTTCTTTTTATCAGCCATTTCCTTCTGTTCTTCCATCAGCTTTTGAAGAGATTCTTCCAGCTTTTTTTCTGCTTCAAGGGCTTTTTCAAGGGCTTTTTCCATCTCAGACTTTTGCAGCTCTTTCTCGGCGTCATCCTGTTTTTCCTTGGCCTTTTCAGCTTCATCCTTGGCATCTTTCATCTGTTCTTTCTTTGCCATTTCGTCGGTCTTCTTTTCCAGATCTTCCTGCTGCTTTTTCAGCTCATCTTCCTTCTTCATTTCTTCGTTCATTCTCTTCAATTCTTTTGCCATCTCCTCATTTACTTCTTTCTGCTTTTCATCCTTTTCTTCCTTGTTCATCTCCTCAAGCTTTTTTGCCGTTTCTTCCATCTTCTTTTCCATTTCTTTTCTTTCTTTATCCTTTTCCTTCTCGTCCTTTTTGTTCTCATCCTTCTTCATTTCTTCCATTTTTTCGGCAATATCTTTCAGCTTTTCGGAAACTTCTTTTTTCTCGGGATCCTGTTTTTCATCTTTCTTTTGATCCTGCTTTTCGAGTTCTTTTGCCATTTCCTGCAGTTTTTCTTCCTTTTTTTCCTCAGGTTTATTTTCTTTCGGCAGATCTTTTGTTTTTTCATCCTCAGGAAGTATTATCTTATTTTTCTCCGCTTCTTTCGCGGCGTCTTCCGGCTTTTCTAATTTGTCAAAATCCATTTTGGGGAACATTTTATCTTCCGCTGCTCCGCCTTTTTTGGGACCGTCTTTCTGTTCTTCATAGGTATCACTGTCATTGAATATATCTTCCGGTTTCTGGCTTTGAGGAGCTTGAGGCGAACCGTCATCCGGCGCGGCTTCTGCTAACTGTTTTTTCTTAAGTGCAAAATCATAGCCGGTTCTCACTCTTCCTTTTTCAACGACTACACCCGAAAAGTAGGAAAGCGGCTGACTTTTATATTGCATATTAAGAACCCAACACTGATAACTGCCGTCTGTATTCAGATTATTGATCACCCACACACCGTTCTTATCTGTTTTTGCGCCCACACCGTTAGCCTTTTTATCTGTTACGCTTTTTACAGCCACATATATACCGGCCATCGGTTTACCGTTGCTCGTGACTATTCCCGAAACTCCGCCGACATTGGGATTTTTAAATTGCGGGTCTCTTCCCGGCAGCCACGGTTTATTCGCCAGCTCAGGATCTTTTTGCGCAAGTTCTTCCGCGCGTTTCTGATCGTCAACCTTTTTATCCTGTATGGCATCTTTCAGGTCGTTGTTGAATTTTTTCTGGTCCGCCAGAACATTTCTCAGTTCTTCTATCATTTTCTGTCTATCTTTAAGCTGCTGATCCAGGGCCTTTCCCTGTTTTAAAATATCAGGATCTAAAGTATTTCCTCTTAAAAGAGAGGAGACAAATCTATTCACGGGAGCTATACCGCTGGTACTTTTAAGCAGGAATTCAGGTGCGACGATAGAGCCGACAAACGCTACTACGGTAAGTCCGAGAGCAATACCTATATATTGTTTACCTTTTGTAAAAGCAAGAGCTTTTCTTAAGTCAAGTTTTAAGGCTTTTTTAACTTTGTCGGTATCCACCCACAGCGCTTTAATAAGCCCCGGAGAGAAGTTAGCCACCGCTTCTTCTTTGTTCATTTCTACAGAGCAGATAAATCTGTCAAGCAGCTGCGGATAACGTTTTTCTATCATAAGCGCGAGCGCTTCATCATCCGGTTTGTTAAACAAAGGTTTTATCACATAGGACAATAGGGATATAACAAAATACCCCAGAATACCGTAAAGCATGAACTGGGAAACCTTTGCAGAAATCGGCATGGCGTAGTTTAACGCCATGAAAAACACGAACAAGAGAAGAGCCATTAAGATCGTTACGGAAAATCTGATAACGACGACCAGGAACTTCTGTACCTGCGCCACCTTATCGATCTCCGCTTTGATCTTTTTGAACTCCAGCTTACGTTTTTCCAACTCCAAATTCTTTACATTCTTTACTGCCATAGACACCCCCAGATTACCGTCCGTTATTGACGGCGTTAAAATACTTTTTGATTAAAGTACTATAGATCTCAAAATTCTCTTCTTTGTTTTCTTCCTTCAGCGTTGACACCGCAGCCGCTTTTTCAAACTCTCCGAGTTTAACATACGCCAGGGAAAGCTCATAATCCGCGAACATTTTATAGGTCTTGTCCGAGGTAACGGTTTCAAACATTTTTGCGGCTTCTTTATAATTTCCGGTATTTTTATAGCACCAGCCGGCGTTCAAACGCGCACGCGCGGCTAAAGCGCCGTCGAACTTTTCAAGAGAGCGTTTATAATATTCAGCTGCCCGTTCAAATTCCTCCATGGAAAGATACAATCCCGCAATTTTAAAATATTTATTTGAATCCCCCTCGCCCTCTATCCCGTTCTTCAACTGCTTTATTTTAGCTTCAAGAGAATTTTTCTGTTTTGAAAATTTACTCATTTCCCCGGCCATTACCGCCTGGGCGCTAGCAGGATACTTTTCAGCAACAAGTTTATAATAAAATGAAGCTTCATCCCTGCTTTTCTGCATATCTTTTATGAAAGCCATACGGAAAAGAGAAGAACAGGATAACAGCTCATCTACTCCTATCTGCCCGTATACAAGAGCGTAATAGCCATTAAAAGCGGCTTCATATTTTCCGTTTTCAAAATTCAAAGTAGCCTGTCTATACATGGACACCGGTAATACATTTTCGGATCCTTTTACAGCCGCAAAAGAAAGATCCACTTTTAACGTTTCCTCTATTACATTAACCGTCCCGTCAAGGAACCTTAAGGCAATATTCCTTTTCGCTTCCTGGGCTCTTACACCTTCGGTTAAAAGCTCACGCAAGTCGCTTTTCTGTTCTTCTATCAAGATATTCTCGGGAACGGAAAGCATGAGTTCATAATTTACGAGGCTTTTCTGATCAGAAGACATCTTTGCCATTTCCCTGCATAATCTATGGGTGACAAACAGTTTAAAATCTTTGATGTCTGTTTTAGAAGTAAACTCCGTTTTGGAGATAACTTTGAGGTTTTGAAGAGAAGCATCATAAAGAGTATTCTTGTAGGCCGATATAACCACAAACATCAGGCAGAACGCAACCGCTGTTTTCCAGACAGAAGCAAAAGCAAAAGAAACACGCTGCTGCTTTGTCATAAGGATCTGGACATTTGTCAGAAGTTTCGTATCAAAAACTTTTCCAAACTCCGATTTTTCTTCCCAGACGTTTAAGAGTTTACCAAGTTTTTCATTCTCTTTCTGATAAGCGAAACAAGAAGAGCATTCTTTTAAATGTTCTTCCATAGCGAAAAGGTCGGCTCCGGAAAGCCCTCCCTCGTTGTACTCCGCTATTTTCAGCTTGTCACATTCACTCATTGGTATTCTCCTCTACTATATACTACGAACGAGAATTTCCTTCGGAAGTGGTTTTTTTGCTATTTTTTACACTGTTTTTCCCTTGTATTACAAGGGTTTTTAGCCATTTCTCACTTTAAAAAGGGTTTTAAGAGTTTTTCAAGCTCATCGTACGCGGTTTTCAACTGCCATTTAACCCAGTTGAAATCCTTGTTAAATATCTCTGCTATTTCCTCATACTTTAAATCCTGATATTTATGAAGAATAACTATGGTCTTTTGCTCTTTAGTCAGTTTATTCAGCGCGTCTTTTACTATATTTTCCAGTTCCCGTTTTTCTATCTCCCGGAAAGGCGCATCGCCTTCACCTCTTGTAGTATTATTGAATTTTTCCTCCTGCATG
>MFGS01000198.1:8506-23654 GCA_001778355.1 Candidatus Firestonebacteria bacterium RIFOXYA2_FULL_40_8 | reverse complement strand
TATATCGCAGGTAAGCTTAAAATTATCAAGCAAGAGTTGACCACAGATCTTACGAAGATAGTTTTTAATGTATCTATTCCGTGCTTGATAGTAGAAAACATGGTGACGACTTATAACCGGGAGATGCTGATGACAACATTGGCTCTCCCGGTTTTTGCTTTTATTACCTTGCTTCTGGTTAACCTGCCGCTTGGATATTTTGCGTCAAAAATATTTAAAATAAGAGCAAGTCATAAAAACCAGTTCATTTTTCTTAACCTGATTCAAAACTATTATTATCTCTCTTTGCCGTTATCTCTTCTGCTTTTCGGTAATATCGGAGTGCTTTACATATTTCTATACGGTTTTGTTGCGGATATTGTACTCTGGACCGTGGGCGTGAGGCTTTACGATACCGGAGGAACGAAATTGTCGTGGAAACATCTTCTTAATCCCGGTATTGTCGCTTTATTTGTCGGTTTTATTCTTGCAATGCTTCGAATTAAACTGCCAGAGATTGTTCTTTCGCCTTTAAAAAACATTGGCAGTATTACTACGCCTCTCGCGATGCTTATTACCGGGGCAATTATCTCGAATGTAAAAATACATAATGCAAAAGCAATGGTGTTAAGCAAAGACATGGCGGTAATTGTTACGCTTAAGCTTTTTCTTGCTCCGGCTATCATTGTTTTTTTGACGGGGTTGTTCAATTTAGATCCGGTTGTGCGAGCGGTAATAGTGCTTCAAGCTGCAATGCCCTGCGCTTTTTCTGCTATACTTTTTGCCACGGAATATAAAAAAGATGCTGATTATCCGGCCGCATGCTCTTTGGTGACAACTATTTTATCTCTTATAACTATTCCGTTATTTTTGTATCTCATAAGGTAGAAATAAATGGCCTCTGATATAAAAAGTTTTATAAATCACCTTGGTAAAGACAGCGAGCATTCCAAATGTCTGGTCCATGCGCATTATATTCAGGCAAAAAAAGGAACGTATTCGGATTTTCCGAAAGGTCTGGCGGAAGAACTTATAAACAATCTGCACTTTCAGGGATTAAAACAGCTTTATTCGCACCAGACAGAAGCCATAGACCGCATCCAGGAAAACAAAAACGTATGTGTAGTTACCCCTACCGCCAGCGGAAAAACCCTTATTTATAATATTCCGGTAATCAATAGTATCATTAAAGATAATAATACGCGCGCACTTTACCTCTATCCGATAAAAGCTCTGGCGCATGACCAGTTCAATACCGTAATGGATTTCAAAAAAGATCTCTTCCCTGAAGATTTTGAACTGGCATCTATCTATGACGGGGATACTACCGCTTACCAAAGAACAAAAATAAGAAAAAACCCGCCGAATATTATTCTGACTAACCCGGATATGCTGCATTTTGGTATTTTGCCTTATCACGGGGCCTGGGCTGATTTTTATAGAAATTTAAAATATGTGATTATAGATGAAGTTCATTCCTACCGCGGCGTTTTTGGCTCTCATGTTGCGCATATAATCCGCCGCTTAAGAAGAGTTTGCAAACATTACGGCAGTGACCCTGTTTTTATCTGCTCGAGCGCTACTATTGCAAATGCGGAAGAATTTATTTCAGGTCTTACGGGTATGGATTTTGAGATAGTCGATAAAAACGGAGCGCCATCATCCTCAAAGTATTTTTTATTATGGAACCCATCGGAAAGCCCTTACACTGAAGCCGCGCATTTACTCAGGGAGTGTGTAAGTAATGACATGAAAACGATAGTTTTTACAAAGGCAAGAAAAGTTACAGAACTCATATATCAGTGGATCTCAGCGCTTGGTTTAAAATATACGAGTAAGATAGCTGCTTACAGGTCGGGATATCTGCCCGAGGAAAGACGTGAGATTGAAAGAAAACTATTCTCCGAAGAACTTACCGGCGTAATCTCAACATCAGCGCTCGAAGTAGGTATTGATATCGGCGGATTGGATGTTTGTATCCTGGTAGGATATCCCGGAAGCATAATGAGTACCTGGCAAAGAAGCGGAAGGGTAGGAAGGGTTGGTGACGCTCTCGTAATACTTATTGGACTGCAGGATGCACTGGATCAGTATTTCATGTTAAATCCCGTAAAGCTTTTCGAAAAACCTTGCGAATCCGCGGTTGTTGATTTTCATAATCCTGTAATTTCTAAGTCGCATCTTGCCTGCGCGGCTGCCGAAATACCGCTGGATGCAGATACTGATGAAAGTATCTACGGGGCAACGCTGCCTTTTTTCCTTAGCGAACTAACAAGGGATAATAAACTTCAAAAAAGTAATGACGGAAAATATCACAGTTTTGAAAGACAGCCTTCCAGATTTCTCTCTATCCGATCGATCGGGGACTCATTTTCTGTAGTTGATGTTGCCAAAAACAGGGTTATAGGAGAAGTTGATTACCCGAGAGTACTTCGGGAGTGTCATCAGAACGCTGTCTACCTGCATTCTGGTACCCAATATGAAGTTATCGAGCTTGACCTTACCGCGAAGAAGGTACGGGTAAGAGAAGCTGATATAGATTATTTTACGGAAACAAGAGCAACCGAAGAAATAGAAGTAATTGATACGTTTAAACAAAAACAGCTGGGTGAAATCGTAATCAAGCTCGGAAAAGTGAGAGTTACAGAAAAAGTAGTCGGGTATGTCAGAAAAAAGATATACAGTCAGGTGATTTTCGATGAACACGACCTAATCCTGCCTCCGCATATTTTTGAAACCGTTTCTATCTGGCTGGAGATACCGGATGCGCTTAAAGGAAAGATAATCACCTGCGATATCGGGGATTTTGCCGGGGGTATTCACGCCATTGAACACGCTGTTATCTCCATGCTGCCTTTACTTACACTCTCCGACCGTCAGGATATCGGCGGGGTTTCTATGGAGTTTAACGGAAATCTAAAATGTCCGGCAATATTTATATATGATGCGCATCCCGGCGGGGTGGGACTTTCGGAAAAAGCATATGAACTTGCGCCTGAACTTATGAAGACTACGCTTGAGATGTTAAACAGCTGTCCGTGTGATTTTGGTTGTCCTTCATGCATTCAGTCCTCAAAATGCGGGAGCGGAAATAAACCGTTGGATAAAAATGTAGCGATTACCTTGCTGACTAGTTTTATCAACTCGACAGATAAACTTGATTGCGTGGAAGTTGTGCATAAAGACAAAACTGATCTTTTGAAATTGGTCGAAGCCGGAATAGATAAAGAGGATGTAAAGCAAAAGCTCGCCGGAAAGAATGTACTGGTCTTTGACGCGGAGACACAAAGAAGCGCGGCAGAAGTCGGCGGTTGGAATAACCCGCATTTAATGGGACTCGCAGCAGGGGTGGTTTACTCGTTTAAGGATGAAAAATATTACTCTTTTACAGAAGACAAAGTAAAAGATCTTATTAATATGTTCCTGCAGGCAGACATGGTCGTTGGTTTTAATATTAAACGTTTCGACTGGGGCGTGCTCCGGGGATATACTAATATTGATTTTACAAAAATCCCGACTCTTGATATGCTGGATCTGGTTTACGACCAGCTGGGCTTCCGTTTATCTCTTAACCACCTTAGCGCCGTTAATCTGAATAAAGGAAAAACTTCAGACGGCTTGCAATCCTTACAGTGGTTTAAAGAAGGAAAAATCGATCTGATAATAGAGTATTGCAAACATGACGTTGAAATAACCAAAGAACTCTTCGAATATCTGATTGAAAAAGGCCATTTTATGTATAAAACAAAGGATGAAAGAATACTCCAGATTCCTATTGATTTATCGGTATTAAGTAAGATACTATCCAATTAATATTAAATAAAGGAGGAAGTATGCCGGCAGTAAATATTGTATTCATTGGTGCAAGCTATTTGTTCAACCACAGGGTTTTCAGGGATTTTATGCTGATTCCGGAACTAGAGGGCTCGACTATAACTGTTTATGATATAAAAAAGGAACCTCTTGAGCTGGTTACGAATGTTTGCAAAGTAATGAGAGAGAAGACCGGGAAGAATTTTACAATTAAATCAACGATGGATATCAAAAAGGCTCTTCAGGGGGCTGATTTTGTTCTCACTTCATATAGCGCGAGCACCTGGCTGGCAGATAAGCAAGTTATGGACATCTGTTTTAAATACGGTATAAGTCACGGCATAGGTGATACAGTGGGACCTTCAGGTATGATCAGAGCATTTAAAAATGTTCTGGCCATGAATGAGATAACAAAACATATGGAAAAAATATGTCCCAAGGCGTATTTAGTGAATTTCACAAATCCGATGAGTACAGTAACACTTTCCATGCTCAGGCACAGCAGGATAAAAGGTGTCGGTTTGTGCCATGCGATATTTGGAACAGTAAAGCATCTGTCCGAAGTATATAAAGTTCCTGAAAATCAAGTAGAAATATACGCGGCCGGGGTTAACCATTTAACATGGGTTCTTGACCTGTATATAAACAGCGAAAGGAAAACGGACACCTTATATAAGGATATAATAAATCATCAGCTGGCAAAAAAAGAAGAAGACAGAAGAAAAGGAAAAGCAAAAGGTAAAGTTGACTGGTACAAAAAAGAGATGTTGAATGAAAGAAGAAGTCTTGAAATGCAGTTGTTTGAAAAGTACGGATGTCTGCCTATCGGCGGGGATACGCACAATGCCGAGTTTTTCCCGTTTTTCTATGATCCAAAAACCGGGCACGGTAAGAAATACGGTATTAAGCATGTGGATTGCGTTAAAAGACATAAAAGCAAGATGGATATGCAGAAACTTCTGCAAGGCTGGGCTGACGGAAAAGAGGATCCCTGGGATCTTGATAAATTCTCGGGAGAAGATGCTCACTCCGTTATCCTTTCAATTTTGTTGAACAAAAAAGAGATCCATCAGGTAAATTATGCAAATAACGGATGTATTGACAACCTTCCGAAAGGCGCGATTATCGAAGGGCCGGGAATCTTTGGTGCCGGCGGGTGCAAAGCTGTTAATACCGGAAGTATGCCGTCGAATCTAGCCAGTATTACCAATAATTTGATTACTATCCATGAGCTTACGGTTGAAGCCATAATGAAAAGAGATAAAAAACTCGCAATACAGGCTTTACTCTTAGACCCGATGATAAAGGATTTTAGCAAAGTAGAAAAACTTCTTGACGAGTTGATGACGTCGCAAAGCAAATTTCTTCCAAAGTTATACTGAATAAAGGAGAAATAAAATGGATTTAAAATATAAAATTCACAATGCTCCGAGTTCATTTGCGCTGGAACAAGCAAAAAAAGTTAAATCAACTCATGCGATAATTTACTCGATAGGTCCTTGTTTCGACTTGACATTTAATGTCGACCCTGTCTCGGGCAGATATATGGACGAGTTTCCGATTTACTTCGATGATTATGAAAAAGTTTCAGGTTTGCGGCACTCGGAAGATGCCTCCTGGCTGGAGCCGCTTCGAGGTCATATTACGGCGATGTGTGACAGAGCTGAAGAACTGGGAGTAAAACCTGTTTTTCACCTTTATGAACCGATGTTCCCTCTGGTTTTTGAGAGAGAGTATTCCGAACTTGTGGGCGTGTTCAAACGTCCGACTCAAGACGGTACGCAAGAGTTTCATTCTTTGATGGACCCGGATAATCCAAAGACGTGGGAACTGGTTAAAAGTAAATATAGAGAGTTAGCAAAAGATTTTCCGAAGATCTCTATGTTTATTATTACAACCGGTGATACAGCGTCAGCTCCCTGGTGTGTGTCGAAAGCAAAAATGCCGATCGCGGAACGTTTGGTGAAGATGGTTGAATCCGCCAGAGAAGGTATAAGAGAAATCAGAAAAGATGCGGATGTATGCTTTAGATTATGGTTTAGAAACTTCCCTGATGAATATTACCGAGACGGGCATAGGATGATAGAAGAGTTAACCGGCCTAAAAAATGCAACTGAATATATGTATCCTATCGGAAAACCGCATAATGATCCTGCAGTAGTATTACCTTATGTTTTTAAAAAACTTCCGAAAGATGTTCCTATAATGTATAAATCCAGCCGTATGGATATTCATGATAACACTCCGCTTACAAAAGCTATAGGAACATACCCTAAAAACCGTCAACAGATCATGGAGATATCTTACGAGATGTATCATGTGAAACTCTGGCCCTGGTGCAAGATAGCTCATATCCGGAAGGATTTGAAAGCGATTAAAGATAATAATCTCACCGGGTATGTCTCTCTTCCTATTAATATGGGAAATAATGACAGGACTATAAACCCGGAAGTCGGTAATCTCGGACGTATGAACACATGGATCTTTGAAAAACTTTCTTCAGGCGACAAACGTTCTGATAAAGAACTCGTAAGCGCGTGGCTGGAAAAAGAGTTTGGAGCAACACAGCCAAAAGTTGTAATTGACGCTTTACTTGCTGCAGATGTAATTGCTGACGAGGGTATACAATGGGGAAGAGGTATCTATAACCGTGTTAATTTTGCTTCGTTACATCTGAATAAGCTCTACTGGATGTTTGACGGCTTTATCCAGCCGGATTTTCCGTATCAAATCGCAAAACCTGACGCAAAGCTGATAGAAGGTTTAATTTCCATGAAAAAAACCGCTTACGAAAAAGCAATGGAGCAGATACATAAACTTGAGGCTTCTGAAGCCGGCATAAACCCAAGGTTGTACAAAGAGCTTCACGAAAGCTATCAAACGTTCGCCGATTTCATCTCTCTCTGCCGTGATTGGACTTCATATATCCTGATGCAATATGCACTGGAAAAAGGCGTCTACAAACCCGAAAGAATAGTCCTTGGCAGAATGTCGAGATACGTAGAATCTTTCATAAAGAACCTCTTACGCCTTAAAGACACCGAAGCCGGCAAAAAAGCGATTAGCCAGCTTAGATTCCCGGACAATTTCCCGTTAACGTAAATAGGGTTGAAATGTTGAGTATCAAGTAATATAATGTATTACTGACTTTTTCAATGAGGGGTGTTAATGAGAATTTCACTTCTGTTCGTTTTTACAATATTTTTTTTATTTTCATGTACTCCTACCGGAAAAAATGAAGCTAATAAACCAATTAAAGTGCCTTCCGAAGTCATAAAAAAAAGTATTCCGGAAGCAATTAAAACTGTCATAAATGAGCAAAGAAAAGAAAGACCTTATGATTATCTTTCTACTAATGGTGATATAAAAACAGACAGTAAAGGCAATTTCTACTGGGAAGATAGAAGAGCCAGACCCGGAACACTTTGTAAATTTGACGGTCAAAAGACAATTGATGTTATTGATGCCATTGAATTTAGGAAAGAAAAAGAAACAGAAAAGGAGGAACTGGAGTTCAGTAGTTTTGCTTCTTTTGCCATAGATTCTGATGATAATATCTGGATAATCTACAATAAAAGTAAAGGGTTGGTTAAATACGCTGTTATACTCAGAAAAGACGGTTCTTATGAAGTAGAAGATCTTTTTACGTTATTCCTGAGGAAAAGCAGAACGAACGTTAATTTTCAGGTAAAATTTATGAATAAATCAATTCGAATGTGTTTTCAGGCGCCGGATATGATTCTTTATCAGCAAAATTCTACTGATAAAACATTGAATTCGAAAAATAGAAAACGGAATTTAAGTTTTGATGTATGTCGTGAAATATTCACATATAAAGAGAATCTGCAAAGAGGGTTTGGTGATATTAAAACGTTTAAATTGGAAAACGAAATTGAATATTTTGTTTCAGGATTTGGAAAAACTCCTGAAGGTGAGACGTATGCAACAACTATAAAGTATTTATACGGAAATGACGAGGAGATATGCTATGTTTTTAAAAATGAAGAATGGAAGAAATCAGATAAATTCTATCCTTTAAAAAAATATCAGGAGGCAGATAAAGTACCGGAGGAATTAGTCAGCATATTTGGTCAGGATAATGTAGATAGCGGTTATAAAATCCAAGCGAACTCAGCTATTTTTACTTTCAACGGAGCTGAATTTTTCTATAAAAAGAATCAGCACTTCTACAAGATTGTTAATATTCCGCAATATTATTTTTTTAGAGATAATTTATTCAGCGGTGCCTCGCTGGATTTTTACGGAAATCTCTGGATATTCTTTAAGGAATTTTCAAAAACAAATTGGTTTATAATAAAAAAAGACGATATCTCAAGAGTGACCCAGGAGGTTAAGTTAGAAGACCTAAAATCTCAATTTATTTCCAAACATTCTAAGACGGAGTTGGTTGCAAAAACAGTGTATCCTGTTAAGAAGAGGATATTATCGAGAACCGGTGGAAATACAAACAGCGGCAAAGTCGACGAATTAAAACTGATTGTTCTTCCATTTAAAAAAGTAAGAACGTTGTCAAACAGTGTTGTTGCCGTAGTAAAAGATTTTGAAGAAAAGATATGGGTTGTCGAAAAAAATGCAGTATATTTATATGATAAAGAAAAGCTTACGGAAGCGAAACTGGAAGGCCGTTATAAGGGGCAGGCATTGAATGCTTTTGGAACAACAAAAGGTTTTTATGTTTTTTACGGAGAAGATGACAAAGGAAGTAGTTCCGGCGGACGCTCCAGAAAAATTGCAAATAGTGTAAAATATTACAATGGAAGTAAATATTTGGAGGTCTTTACGGGACAGGCTGACCCGATTAATAGTTTTGTGGATTCAAAGGGCAGGCTTTGGATAGCTCAAAAAGAAAACAAAATAACTATTGTTAACGGAACAGGTATTTTTGAGTTTACTTTTAAGAGCAAAGCAATAAGAAGAGAAAAAGGTTTAAGCGAAAACAGTATGCATAAATATTACGAAGATACTAAAGGTCGGATTTGGGTTTGGTCCGACTATTACAGGCAATCTGTCGGGGAAGATGAGAATATAATTGACGGATTACTGTGTTACAGCAATGGAGAAATATATTCCATTCCGGTTGAAAGCAAAACAAATGATGCGTTTGCCGGTCTTATTGAGCTGCCTTCAGGAGAGTTTCTTGTCAGCTTTCAAGAAAGCGGAACGTGGTTATTTGATTTTAAAAAGTTATCAGATAATTCCCTGGTATTATATCCCAAGGGCACCAGTGTCTCAGCCATTAAAGATTTCGTTATCTTGAGTTCTTTACGTACCAAAGATGGAAATATAGTTGCAGTTGCGGACAATAAACATCCGAGTAGAAATGATTACTATTCGGTGTTTTTGATTTCAAACGGAAAAACAGAAAATTTAAACAAAGATATGGAGTTCTTCAGATCATGGGGACGGAGTGTAAACTTGTGTGAAGATTCTAAAGGCAGCGTTTGGATTACCGGAGGAGATAAAACATTTAAAGTCTTAAAAAATGGAAGTTTAAAAGAATATGACTGGTCCGACGGGTTAAAAAAAGGAACCGGTAAATGTGCTTTTTCTTATAAAGACTATGTACATATATTATCATTACCTGAATATCAACGCTATAATACTTTGGATTGGGATGTCTATGATAATTCCATTGATAATACCGGATATAATACCGGCTGGGAACACATCAGCTCGTTATGTGTGCCTGTAGTTGACTCTGCTAATGATGTTTGGTTTGTTGATGAAAAAGACGGATGGCTAAAAACGTATTCGTTATATGAAAGCGATAAAGCGGCAAATTTGAATGTATTTGCTGAAACGGATAAGATTTCATCTATCAGTAGTTCGGGAAAACCGGCATTTTTAGGAATGTGCAAAGGTTCGGAAAAAGATATATGGTTGTTTTTTGCTTCTGATGATATATGGGTCGCAAAATATAACGATGGTGAAGTTAAGGAATACAAACTAAAAGATATTTACAAGAAAATGGTCGATGATAAGAACCTGAAAACTTTCGATCAAAATGAGTTTCCGTTCGTAAAAGCAGTTTTCTCTGCCGATGGGTATATTGTGATGGCTGATTGTCATTCAAGTAAAAAACTATACTTATTCAATAAAGTTTCATGGGAAGTTCTTGAAAGCGTTGATATAAACGGAGAAGTGGGACTTGAAGTATCTATCCCGTCAACAGATGAAGAAAATTCAATTTTTATTTCATTGCGTGATAAAAACCAGAAAGAACGCACCTATGTCCTCCGTAAAGGTAAATGGCAGGTGTTTGAAAAGAATATTAAGGCAGTATATTATTTAGATTCTTATAGGGTTTGGAAACGTAAAGAGGTAGTAAAAGACGGGATTTCCGTGGAATTCGATGGAGGTAGTATTAAAATAAAGAATAAAAAATACCCGGAAATGGAAGCGGCGATCCCGGGGGATCTTCAGATTGCAGATATTAAGGCAGCAGGTGATTCTTTGTGGTTTACGATAGGCTGGAGGAGCAGGATGTTATATGACTTTAATTATTATTCCGTTTACCCTGTGTATAGATATAATCATAAGAACGTCAAATCAGCAAATAATACCTCTGTCAGCTTAACGGGAGCTTCTGAATCTTTAAAGTTGGATTCCAGTGATAGTGCATATAAATATCTTTTAAGCGAAAATATTGCATATAACAAAGAAGCAGAGAGGTATTTTAGAGCCACAGGAGAAAAAGGCAGGGAATATCTAAAAGGAAAATTGTTGCAAAATAGCGATGAAAGGATAAAATGGAAAATAGAAGCCATACTTTCAAAATAGTTCTTTTTTTGATGTTGTTTAAATGCCTGGCCATAGCTGCAGAAGAGAATATTTTTGCATATAATCCATTTCTTGAACTTAAAAGCAAGGAATTTAGATATATAGAAGTGGTGCAAGGTGTTAATGCTGATGTTTGGCTTATCCTAAATAGAGAGCTTTACAAATATTCTATTGACGGTTTAAAATTGTTTGCAAGTGAAGATGCAGGTGTAACACACATTTGGAGTTACGATACTATCTATACTCAATGCAAGAGGGGTGGAATATACTCTTTAGAGATCGTAGATAACGGCAAACTGAAGTTAATAGAAGAAAGCTCTTTTGATTTTAATTTTTACAAGACAGCAAAAGGCGACAAAATCCAGATAAATACAAAAGGTGAGATAAAAATAAATGGTGCTATTGTTGAAAAACTTGATCTTTCCAGATGTCCCGGAAACATACTCGATGTCGATGCGTTATTATTCTCAGAGGAATGTCCGGGATCTGTATGGTTTTGGTTTAAATACCCGAATATTCAAAGAGATGTTTGTGGAAGTTTTATATACCACATTGATAACGGGAAGGTCTACAAGCTGCTTTACGCTCCGGAGGATAGCCATAGATACGTAACTGATATAGTCGAACCGGAAGCAGGAGTTATCTATGTCGGGGAAGACTCCAAGAGTCGAAGGATAAGTTACAAGATAATTGAGGATAGAATTATTGTTGATAAATTACAGTTACTTCAAAAACCCGAAGATATAAAGAACACCTTACATTTTCGCGCAAAAAATGGCCGACTTTGGGCAATTAGCACTCAAGGCAATAAAGAAAAGAGTGATTTGTTCTATTATGAAAATGGTGCTTTTGTTAAATACGCTGAAGGTCTTGATGTTAATTTTTATAATGCAGGAAAGTATTTCATGCTTGAGGAAAACGGATATATTCTGACAGCCACAGGCCTGGGATACGGAGTAGCCATTGTGGCTCCGGACAAAATAAACAGGAATTATGGGATTGATCAAGGAATTAATTTGGGAAAAACAAGTAAAATATTAAAACTTCCCGATGGAGACATTCTACTAGTAAATATAAATGCTCTTGGCTACACAATAAAAGCAGAAAAAGCTTTTCAGTTGTTAAGAAAAGATTCTGTCAATATTTTAAACTATATGGTTATTCAGGACAAATATGAACGTTTTAGCTCCCGTGGAGGCATCAAAGCTGATAGTAAAGGAAATTACTACTGGGAAGACGAAGACAGAATACTTTACAAGTTTGACGGAAAAATAGTTTTAAGATTATATAATGCCAAAGAGTTTGCTAAGGCTAATTTTACCGATAAAGAGTATTTCATTAAATCTTTCGGAATAGATACGGAGGATCATGTATGGATGGTGTTTTATGACGGGCAAAAATCAGAATTTGCAGTTGTTATGAACAGTAATGGTTCTTTTGAGAAGGAAGAACTGGTTAAAATGT
This sequence comes from Candidatus Firestonebacteria bacterium RIFOXYA2_FULL_40_8, assembly GCA_001778355.1. Lineage (GTDB taxonomy): Bacteria > Oederibacteriota > D2-FULL-39-29 > D2-FULL-39-29 > D2-FULL-39-29 > D2-FULL-39-29. The sequence continues at coordinate 11,597 of MFGS01000198.1, read as the reverse complement.
ATGGAAAGAAATGCGAAAAAATATTAAACTTCACTGTTAAGTTCCTGGATAAAACAATTCAAATGGCGTTTTGTCCTCCAAACGTTGTACTAAAGCAAGACGATATTGTAGACGGCTGTTGTGGAAAACAATATCCTACATTTAAGACAGCTTCAGCTTACAAATTGAATAGAAATACCGGAGCATATACGGTAATTTCATCTCAAAAACTCGATAAAAATGAAGATTTTCTTTCCGGTTTTAGCAAAACTCCGGAAGGGAGGCTGTATCTCACAACTTATAAGTATAATTCTGAAAAAGACTGTTATGTTTTAGAAAATAATACGTGGAAGATATCCGAAATATTCTATCCGAATAAAGAATTTGAAGCATTGACCAATAATAAATCATCGATAGATTTGAAGTCAATATTCGGAAAACATAATGTAACTGAAGTTGCTGAGTGCGGGCAGGATATAATTGTATTTAAAATGAGAACTCACGGTGTCTTTTTAAGAAATGCCGGGAAATATTATAGGTTTAAGAATATCCCCGGTCCATATTATGGCGGAGTAGATAATATGACAGCATTTATTGATGTTTATGAAAACTTATATATATCGATAAGTAATGGTAGAAGAATTCAATGGATCAGGATAAAAAAAGAAGATATGTGTAACGTCACAGAAGAAATTAACATTGCTGAACTTATGCCTGCTGAATCGGCGAATACTTCCGGATCGGTTTCTTCAGCAGGAAAACGCCGTTTAGAAAAAAAAGTATTAAAAGGCAAATTTGGCAGCAGAGTACCTGATGAAAATTCTGAGGGATTATTAACAATAAAAGAAGCTATGACCGGAGATAAGATAGCTGCAGTAAATTTCAAGGCAATAAAAGCTGAGATACCTCAAAGTATTACAAACAATAAAGTCGCTGAAGTAAAATTTGAAGAAAAAAAAGCGGAAAAACCCGACCTCGAGGGTAACTTTAAAAAACTCATCTCTGTTGATCAAAAAGAAGTTTTAGAAGCCGAAAGATTCTTTACGGATAACGGAAGTGAAGCGAAGAAATTCCTAGAAGAAAAGTTGGCAGGTGTTACCGATGAAAATATAGTCTGGAAGATAGAAGCGATTCTATCAAGGGTGAGATGAACCGATTTGACGGCTTTGTATAAATGATTTATTGTGCTAATATATGGTAATTATTTCAGTAGAATTACAAATGACAACTTACAAAGGACAATATGTGGAGGAAATTCATATAACTCAATAAATTGTTATTCGTCATTTGTACTTTGTACTTATCTTTTTAGGAGGATGTATGAGAAAAGTATTTGTGTTGGCTTTGATATGGACGGTATTCGGGTACTCGGTAGATGATGTTTCGGTAACCGTGTACAATCAGGATTTTGGGGTGGTGAAACAGGGGATTACGCTGGATTTAAAAAGAGGCGAAAATGATGTAATTGTTTCCGATATCGCCAGGCATCTACAGCGGGACTCGGTGATACTTAGGGACAAAAACAATCCTAAAGCTTTCAAGATACTGGAACAGAATTTTGAGTCGGATCCGTTAAGCGAGGACCTTCTGCTCTATAAAAACGAAGGCAAAGAAGTGGAGTTTAAAGTCATGCAATATGACGAAGTTACGAAAACAAATAAAGAAGTTATAAAAAAAGCAAAGATAATAAGAAGCGCTTATGTTCCGCATATCCAGGCATACAGTAGGTATGGAGGCCAATATTCTTATGCCCAGCAGAGTTATTCCTCTCAGTATGGAGCTGGGCAGGCAATACTGGAAATGGAAGGTAAGATTGTATTTGGTCTTCCGGGAAGGCCTGTATTTTCCGAGCTTGGAACGGATTCATTTATCAAGCCTTCAATTATGTGGAAAATACAATCAGAAGAGCAGGGAAAAAGAAATGCTGAGTTTTCATATATGACCGGTGGCATGAGCTGGGATGCAACCTATAATTGTGTTGTACCGGAAAAAGGCGATGTAATGGATATTCTCGGCTGGGTGAATATAGACAATAATTGCGGCCGGCATTTTAGGAATGCTTCTATTAAACTGATGGGCGGTGATGTAAGCAAAGTAAATAATCAGCAAAGAAATGATGCCTATTATGCTTCAGAGCAGTCAAGACTAAGAGGTGCTATGAGAGATGCCACGGGTGTTGACGTTAAAGAATTTGATGAATTCCACCTATACTCTTTGCCGCGCAAAGTAGACCTCCTGGACAGGGAGAATAAGCAGATAGAGTTTATCCGCGCCGAAAGAGTTAACGGACAAAGATTTTATGTATATGACGGGGTAAAATTTGATCAGAATAACAATTATGGTTATGATGATTACAGCAGAAAAACAAGAGTCGACTATGGTTCTAAGTGCAATAAAAAAGTTTGGAATATATTTGAATTTAAAAATTCAGAGGAAAACAATCTTGGAATTGCTCTGCCCAAAGGGAAGATCAAAATGTACAGGAAAGATACCGGAGGCAGTAATGAGTTTATTGGAGAAGATTCTATTGACCATACTGCGAAGGGGGAAACTGTAAAGGTGTATCTCGGAAATGTCTTCGATGTAACCGGAGAGAGGAAACAGACGGCTTATAAACTTAGTAATGACCAGTCCTCGGCGGATGAAAGTTTTGAGATAACATTAAGAAATCAAAAGAAGGATAAAGTTGTAGTGCGAGTTGTCGAACATATGTACAGATGGCTAAACTGGGATATTTCCGAGGACTCCGACATCTACAAAAAGAATGACTCCAGAACCATAGAGTTCCGCGCTGAAATAGAACCGGGCAAGGAAAAGAAGATAAATTATAAGGTAACGTATAATTGGAAATAGTAAGAGCAGAGGGTCAGATGTTTGGAAGGTTGGAGGTTTAGCTAGAGCAAAAAAGGACGTTAAATTGCATTTTAATTAATATTGGCGGGTGTTTTTCCGCCTTCCTTCAATTGTCAATCGTCATTCGTCAATTGTAAATAGGTTTTATATGGGGTATAATCAAATATGAACGCAGAGATAATCACAGTTGGGACAGAACTACTTTTGGGGCAGATTGTTGATACTAACTTTGCTTTTATGGCGGAGAGACTGGCAGAGG
>MFGS01000198.1:3812-8435 GCA_001778355.1 Candidatus Firestonebacteria bacterium RIFOXYA2_FULL_40_8 | reverse complement strand
TCGCTTTCCAGGGCAGATGCGGTAATTATAACAGGTGGGCTCGGACCTACGGTTGACGATGTTACACGTGCGGCTTTGGTTAAGACCTTAAACCTTAAGTTAGTGCTAAACGAACATGTCTTAAAAACCATTCAATCCTTTTTTGACTCTAGAAAGATAAAGATGTCCCAGAATAATGTTTCCCAGGCGCTTGTGCCTAACGGAGCCACTATAATTGAAAATAAGAACGGCACGGCTCCGGGGCTTATCATTCCTTACAATAATAAATTTGTTATAATCATGCCGGGAGTCCCGAGAGAAATGAAGCCGATGATGACCGAAGTTGTAATTCCTTTCCTTAAAGCACACTTCAAAGTAGAAGGTATAATTAAATCCAGGGTATTAAAAACTTTCGGTTTGGGTGAATCAAGAGTGGATGAATTGATAGGCGACTTGTTCCGCTCCTGCACTAATCCTACTATTGCTCTTTTGGCTTCTCATTCGGAAGTAAAAGTAAGATTGACCGCAAAAGCTAAGGACGACGCAGAGGCGGAAGTTTTAATATCGGAGCTCGAAGGGAAAATAAGAGAACGTTTAGACGATAATATATTCGGCGTAAATGACGAAACCATGGAAAAGAACATCGGCATGCTTATGACAATGCAAAATCAAACTATTGCTACGGCCGAATCCTGTACGGGCGGGCTGATTGCTGACAGGATTACAGACGTTGCGGGTTCTTCGAAATATTTTATGCGCGGAGTTGTCTGTTATTCTAACCAATCAAAGATAGATACACTTGACGTTAAAAAGATAACTTTAGATATGTACGGCGCCGTCAGCAAGCAGGTAGCCGAAGAGATGGCGGAAGGAGTGCGGAAAGTTGCCGAGACCGATATCGGGCTTGGAATAACCGGAATTGCAGGACCGGGCGGCGGAACAGAACAAAAACCTGTAGGTCTGGTGTATATCGCTCTTTCGACAGACAAAGAGACAATTAGCAGGGAGTGCAGATTCAGCGGAGAACGTGTTTTAATTAAAGAAAGAGCCGCTCAAACCGCACTGGACATGCTCAGACGCCATCTTTTGAAGATATGATTTCTAAATCTGTGACATCTCTCTTAAATCTCTTCAAAAGATCCGCCCAATATAACTGGCGGATGTGTCATCAATCCCAAGGATTTTGGGTATGAGACTGTTCTTAGCTGTTCACCTTTCTGATGAAATAAAAACCAATATTGAACAAACCATTGAAACTCTCAAAACAGCGAAAGCTGATGTGAAATGGATTAGAAAAGAAGCCCTTCATATAACACTGAAATTCCTGGGAGATACCGACAAAAGCCGTGTAAAAGGTATCATTCCTTTACTTTCATATACAGCCAAAGAAGTAAAACCTTTCACATTCATTACAGGAAAACCGGGAGCTTTTCCTGATATGGATAAGCCAAAAGTGCTTTATACAGGCCTATCTTCAGGAAAGACAGAGATTATATCATTATCAAAAATAATAGACGAAACACTCGTTAAAGCTGCCTTCAAACGCGAGGAAAAGCCCTTTAACCCGCACATAACCCTCGGAAGGTGTACAAGTGTTCTAAACCTCCCCAAACTCAAGGAAGCCCTTTTAAACACGATTTCCCCGGAAATAGAGCAGAAGGTTGAGGCGTTCTATCTGGTGAAGAGTGAACTCATTGGAAATACAGCGGTATATAAGGATTTAGAGGAATTCAATTTAAGCAAGTACAGCAGGTGACGTAAAAGAAGTAAATGAAGGAAAAGAAGAAAGTGAAGTAAGGAAAGTAAAAAAGTAATAGAACAACGAGAAGGTATTAAATTAAAAGAGGCGCCTGGATTTCGGCACCTCTTTTTTGTTGGGTCTATAAGCTTTTTTCTACTTCTTTTACTTCACTTTCTTCGTTTGCTGTCTTTGCTTCACTTACTTCTTCAGTATCTGCTGTACCAGCAGTTTTGCTTTCGGAGCGGCTACATCCATGCCTTTTCCGCCGGTTTCACAGATTATGGCTACTGCAATTTCAGGATTTTCTGCGGGAGCAAAAAATACGAACCAGCCGTCAAGACCTTTCTTTGAGGATCTTGCGGTCCCGGTTTTACCTGCGACAGTTATACCGTCTACTTTGGCTTTTTTTCCGAGTCCGTGGGTAACAGCATCTATCAAAAGTTTCTTTACAATTTCAGCAGTTTCTTTTTTTACAGTATTTTTTAAGACCACAGGGTCGTTTTTGTAAATTACCTCGCCTTTAATATTTTTGATTTCTTTAATCAGATAAGGTTTCATGCATACACCGTTGTTGGAAATGGTAGCTGCCAGCATTGCGGCTTGCAACGGGGTGATCTTATAATTTTTACCCAAACCATTGGCTTTTTCGGCAACTTCAAATTTATTCTCTGCTTCAACACCGATAGTACTGGTTGCAAGAGGAAGCTGCATGTCAATCGGAGAGTTAAAGCCAAACCTGGATGCAAAGTCAACTAACTTATCATTTCCAATGTGATTCCCGATAGCTGCAAATGCAACATTGCAGGACTGATCAATTGCCTGTTGAATATCTTTTACATTGCCGTGTTTTTCCCAGCACCAGAAGGTTTGCTTATCAATAACGACGGAACCTTTACATTGAACAGGAAAAATATCTTTCATGTCCGCATTTGATTCTATTGCGGCAGCAGCCGTAATTATTTTGCAGATGGAACCCGGTTCATAAAGCATGTCAAATGCGCGGTTAAGAAACACTTTATTCGCATTATATTTATAAGTACCAAATTTTTTATCAATTCCTGTCGGGCTGAATTTTGGATGGCTGACCGCGGCTAAAATTTCACCGGTTTGGGGTTTTATAATAACAATTGAACCCATCTGGTCGTATAATACCGAAGTTGCTGCCTTTTGGAGATTAATATCGAGAGTGAGCGTGATCTCATTACCCGGGATGTATTCTCTTAATGCGTATTCTACGCCAAATTTCCCGAACTCTTCGGAATTCATTCCTATAATTTTATCTGTGGCGCTTTCCCCCGGATACAGAGATTTTCCCGACTTTATATCTTTTTTAAGAAGCGGTTGGCCGTTCCTATCGGATACACATAAAATACTGCCGGTTTCTTTTTCTTTTTTAGCTTTTTCAAAATAACTTATTATTTGTGAGTTTTTCGGGCTTATATTCAAGGCATTTTCATAAGTGTCAATTGCTTCTTTAATTTTCCCCATACCATGATAAGCCAAACCCATTCCAAAGACACCTTTTAAATCTTTTTCAGCAATCTTATTTAAATGTTCAAATTCCGCTAAGGCCAGAGAATATTTTCCTTTCGAAATGTAATCAAAACCTGTATTTCTATGATCAAATATTCTACTGTTAGAAACCTTTTTCTCTTCTGACTTTGTATAGAATTCTTTTGCTTTTGCAATATCACCTTTATGTACATATAAATAGCCGATTCCATCATAAGTTAGAGCATTTTCAGGGTCGAGTAATAATGCCTTATTTAGCTCATCTAAACCCGCGTCATAATTACCCTTCAATATGTTGTTTTTGGCGATCTTTAAGTGACCGGAAATTTTGGAGCTTTTAAAGAACATAGCTCTAATACCAATGAAAAGCCCAATTAAAACAATGATTATTATAACTAGTTGTAAAGTACGGCTTCTTCTTGCTTTGTTCAAAAACAAAGGATTTCTCCTTAAGATTGGCATTATTTTTGCTCCTTTTTGCTTGAGATGATACATAGTACTAAACCTGAGTTTTTTTGTCAAGTGCAATTTATATTGAAAATACTATTGACAAATAAGGCCTTTTTGTATATAATTCAGTAAAGATACTAAATCCTTGTAAAAGGATTAAAAAACGGAGGTGCCTAAATGGCAAAAACGGACATAGTACAGAAGATAGCGGATATAGCAAAGATCAACAAGGCAGAAGCAGGGAGAGCGCTGGATAGTTTGGTTGCTTATATCACAGCAGAAGTAAAGGTTGGAAACAAAGTGAAAGTAGCAGGCTTGGGGACATTTGTAATGAAAGAAAGGGCTGCAAGAAAAGCAAGGAATCCGAAAACCGGCGCAATGGTTGACGTTCCTGCGAAAAAAGCTGTACGCTTCAGAGCAAGTAAGTCTCTGAAACAAGCAGTAGCATAATAATAAGTCAAACAGAGAAGCCCCTTGTAATGAGGGGCTTCTTTTTTTCTAGTAGCAAAAGCAAAACATACCACAACCTATAGTATGCGAAAGAATTATGATGTAATTATAACAGGTTCCGGACCTGCTGGTTCCACCGTTGCAAACCTCCTTTCTAAAAAGGGTTTTCAAGTATTACTTCTGGAAAAAACTTCTTTCCCAAGAAAAAAAATATGTGCCGGCGGTTTAACTCCCAAGACAATAAATTTATTGAATAATATAGATATTATTTCTGAAGATGAACTTTTCAAAGATGTGAAAAATGTAAAGCGAATATTAGGTGTAAAAGTATTTCTTGAAAATCTCGCCTACACCGGTGCTTTCGAAGGTGCTTCCGGCGCGACGGTGGATAGAAAATATTTTGATGAATTGCTTGCAAAGAAAGCTGTAATTTCAGGCGCTAATTTCTCCGAACGGTCCGAAGCTTTTGAACCTATATTTGAAAAAGGATC
>MFGS01000198.1:0-3751 GCA_001778355.1 Candidatus Firestonebacteria bacterium RIFOXYA2_FULL_40_8 | reverse complement strand
TAAATACAATTTGCGAACCGGTAGAAGCGGCGCAGAAAGAACATTTCGAGTTTTATTTTGATAAAACGCTCCTTCCGGGTTACTTCTGGTATTTTCCGTTTAATTCCGGTAAAGAGTACGGATCTGCAGGTTTTGGCCTTGAAAAGAAAATCAATTTAAAAAAAGAGTATCATATGATGCATGAGAAGTATTTAAAAGGCGTCAAAATATCGTCTGAACCGCAAACCTGGATTATTCCTTGCGATTATCCGAAGAAAATAGCCGGTTCCGGCTGGATGATTATTGGAGATGCTGCCGGCCTTGCAAATCCCGTTACGGGTGAAGGTATCTATTATGCCGTTAAAAGCGGTGAATTGGCAGCTCTAACGGCTGAAAAAGCGCTTCATATGGGTGATTACGGAATTAATACTTTACAAGAGCTGAAAATATTGATTGATGATAGATTTAAAAAGGAATATAATCTTTCTAGAGTAATAAAAAAAGTTATGCCGCTGGGGTTCCATAAAGCGTTTTTTTCCGCAGCAGCGAGAAAAAAGGGGATATTAGAAAAATTTATGACAGGAGAGATGAATTTCAACGGGCTTTCCATCAGAAGCATCTTAAAATATCTATTTTTACTGCCGCTAGCGTTAATATTGTTTTCAGGATGCGCTTCTTCACCTGTAATAAAAGAAGAAAGCAGACATTCGTATCCGCCCTATCAATCCTATTTACATTATAGCCGGGGTGCAATTTTATCCCGTAACTGGCTTTTTGAAGAGGCTATAGAAGAGTATAAAAAGGCCCTGGCGCTTGATCCGGACTCGGAAGTGATAAATCAAACCCTTGCCGGCGAGTATACTAAAATAGGCAGGCCGGTTGAAGCTTTGAAGATTTACGATAAACTTTCCACTCTTAGCGAAGATCTAAAAACTCTTCTTCAAAGCGCGGCGTTTTACATCGAACAAAACAGGTATGAGCAGGCTATTGCGGTCTGTACCAGAATAAACGAAAAAGAGCCTAAGAATCCTGACGCTTACTTTTATCTGGGAAATATATATTACAAACAAAATAAACCTGATGAAGCTATTAAGATGTTCGAAAAAGTTTTGGAGCTGGATCCCGGAGCGGATACCACCTATTTCAATCTGGGGCTGGCGTACGGTAAGAAAGGGGATTTTGCGTCGGCAGAGAAGAACTATAGGAAAGCCGCAGAAGTTAATCCTGAATACACTTCTCCGATATTTGCTCTTGGTTTGTTATTTCAGCTGCAGGGAAAGCCTGAGAAAGCTATTGAAGAGTATAAAAAACTCATTTCCCTGTCAGAGTATGATGCGCGCGCCTACAAAAATATCGGACTGGCTTACGGGCAGATGAAAAAATATAAAGATGCTATTATTAGTTTAAAAAAAGCCATAGAGCTTGATCCTGCCGATCTGGACAGTTTACAGAGAGTGGCGCTTATGATGTATCAAGAAAAAGATTACGCAGGCTCTTTGGATGCTGCCAAAAAACTTACGGAAGCTGAGCCTTCCAATGCAGAAGGTTATCAGATCATTGGTTCAAACTATACTGAACTCGGTAAAAGCGCTGAAGCCGTTCAAGCTTATGAAAAATTTGTAGAATTAGACCCGAAAAACTCTTCAGGCTACATATATCTTGCTTATCTTTACGCAAAAAGAAATGAATATCCTAATATGATATCTCTACTTGAAAAAGGCAGAACAGAGATTCCTGATAATACTGATCTCATGCTATATCTTGGAGGGGCTTATTTTGAAAGCAAAAAATATGATAAAGCAGAGGCTTTGTATAGGGCGGTGATCAAAAAAAGAGAGAAAGACGACCGTACTATGTATTCTCTCGGAGTATTACTGGAACGGACGGCGCGTTTTGAGGAAGCAGTTGCCTGTTTTAAACAGGTTATAGCGATAAATCCAAAAAATGCCGACGCCTATAACTATGCCGGCTATATTTATGCCGACCGTAACGAGAAGCTTGATGAGGCGCTTTCTTTGATTACGGAAGCGTTGAAGCTTGAACCTGAAAATGGGGCCTTTCTTGACAGTTTAGGGTGGATTTATTACCGGCAAGGGAAGTTGGATGAGGCTTTGAAAGAGATAGAACGTGCTTTAGCGATACTCAAAAAGGCCGGTCATGACGATCCTACGGTACTGGAACATCTGGGGGATATATATATAAAGAAGAACTTAAATGCAAAAGCGGTAGAAATGTATGAAAAATCTCTTAAGCAAACAGAAAATGCGTCTGTGAGGAGCAAACTTGATGAACTTAAAAAAACTAAGTCTAAATAGCGCTTCAGTTCTTATTGCACTTCTGATAGCAGGTTGCGGAGGTCCTCAAGTTAAACCGACAGAGGTTAAAAAAGTAACCACTTTAAAATCTTCCGTAATGGCCGGCTATTCCTGCCCGGGTACTAAGGTCAAGAAAAAATCCATACTTGCCGTAAAAGCTCCCGATATGCTCCGGTTTGAAATTAAAGGTTTCTTTAACGAGCCGTTTTTTATGCTGACTTCCAAGGGTAATAAAGTTCAAGCCTATTTCGTTCAGGACAATGCATATTTCGAGGGAGAAATTCTGGAAGCTTCCTCTGATTCTGTTGCTTCGCTTTTATTGAATCAAACAGGCAAATTGAAAATAAAAGATATGGACATAACGTCTGTCTTTACAAAAAAATCCGACGACTCTCTTGCTCCGGCAACTGCTGAATTCAGTTCAGGGGAATATAAACTTTCTTTTGCCTTTTCTGAGCCGGAAGTCAATAAAGAAATTGCTGACAGCATATTCGAGTTAACACCTCCGAAAAAAGCCAAAAGAATAAGCATTGAAGATATAAACAGGTATTTTTCTAAATGGAGCAAATAACCTTAAAGTCGTTCGCCAAGCTTAACTTTTATCTGGAAGTTAAAGGAAAACGGCCGGACGGATATCATAATATAAAGACCCTTTTTCAAACAATAGATCTTTACGATGAATTGAGTATTTCAAAAGAGGCGGAAGGAATCTCTATTACCTGCGACCACCCGGAAATTCCTACCGGTGATACGAATATCGCCTATAAAGCCGCCGAAATATTTTTACAAGAAAATAAAGTTAAAAGCGGTTTACATATCACGATCAAAAAGAATATTCCCGTGACAGCAGGTCTGGGAGGAGGGAGCAGTAATGCCGCAGCTGTTCTAAGCGGCTGCAAAAAGCTATTTGATATAAAATGTAGTGATGAAAAGCTTTCGGTATTGGCGCTTTCTCTTGGCAGTGATGTTCCGTTTTTTTTGAAGGGAGTTACGGCTGTAGGAGAAGGAAGAGGAGAGATATTAACAAAGCTTAACCCTGTTGCCGAAACCTGGTTAGTTCTGGTCGTAGAAGGGGAAAAGCCATCCACCGGCAAGATCTACTCGGAATTTACAAATACATTGACAAACCCTGAAGTATTTGATAAAAAACTTGAAGAGTTTAAATTAATTAAATGTGCAAGAGGAGGTGATCTGGCAAAGATATTATATAACGATCTGGAAACACCTGCCGGAAAGTTTTTTCCTGTTCTGTTTGAAGTTAAAAAAGCTCTACTGGCAGCCGGCGCTTTAGGCGCTTTAATGAGCGGCAGCGGCCCTACAGTTTTTGGGATAGCAGAATCAAAGAGCAAGGCCGAAGAGATAGCAGCGAAACTTAGCACGAAGTACAAACGGACATTTATTACAAAGACCATAAATGAAAGTACGAAGTGACAGAAGAATATTATTTTTCTGTCATA
>MFGS01000197.1:1301-21497 GCA_001778355.1 Candidatus Firestonebacteria bacterium RIFOXYA2_FULL_40_8 | reverse complement strand
TATATAAGAAACCAGTAATAACCAGATTATGCCGTTAGCATGAAGCCCCGGGTTTCAACCCGGGGAGAATCACTCTCCACAACCACACCATTTGTTAATCTCGGTACCAGCCACCCTAAAAACTTTGTTTTGTAAGCCAAAATAACCAAATAATTTTCTTGCCCAAGTCCACATTTGGATTGCGTGATGTACTTGCTAAATCGTGAGGGTGCCGGGAGATTACAAATTGGAAGCTTTTTTGACTTCGGGAAAGGACATACTGCCAGATATGGTGCTCAGAGAAAGAAGTGCAAGCAAATAAAGGAAGAAGACTTAAAAATAATTATAAAATAAAAAAGGACTGTTATTTTTGGGCCAACAGTCCTTCAGAAATGCCGACGGTTTTACTTGGTAAAACCTAATAATATTATATCACGAAAAAAAAGATTTGCAAGGTGTTTTTCTACCCGCCGGTACAGAAAACCCCTGAAAAACACACCGCAAACGCACAGTAACAATCTCATTAATTTTCTTGCCCAATTCTGTATTTGGATGTATAATTAAACAAGCAAAGCGGGGTTGAAAAGGGGAAATAGAACAAATCCAGTGCCTCGGCAACATTTTTAATTAAACATTTATGTAACGTAGCAACCTCTTGTGGGCTATTCGTTACCAGTTTGCGTTCTCACCCCTGAGAATACAACCATGGATAGCCCATGAGGGTGAAAGAAATGGGAGTGAAATAATATGATAAATGATTTAATAGTAGGTTTGATACTTCTTATTTGTACAGGAGTTGGTAAGGTTATATACGATAATAGAATGAAAATTATAAGGTTTTTGAAACGAAGTTGGTATTATGTCTTCCCTTCAAATTTTAATATAGCTATTTCGATAAGTTTTAGGGACGGACTGAATTCAGGGGATTATTATCAAGAGATAAAAAATAATCTTCTAAATATTTTAAGCAAAAACAATTTGGAGAATGTTATCAAAATTAGAGACTTATCTGACGTTGTAAAGTTCAACTCTAAAGAAGAAGCGCAAAGATATAGAAACGAGAAAGAATTGGATTTAATAATCTGGGGATCTTTCTCTGTGGATAATCTCAAAAGAAACGGAAGAAATGTAAGTAAATTAGATTTAAAGTTTACTTTTGCTCATCCTGATGATGAAACTGGAAATCTGGGAAAGATGATTCATTCAGATATTCAGTCAAATTTGGCAATAAAAAAATACTGGGAAGTAGCTGAAGAAAATTCTAAACAAGACACAGAGGTGCTTTCTAATAATATGTTCGATTGTTCAATGTATATAGTTGCGCTGACAGTAAAATTATTTGGAGATGTTTCAAAGAGCACTCAGTTGTTTGAGGCGCTTTATCAAGAGTTGGAAAGACGAAATGATATTGAATTTAAGAATAGAGTGAAACCACATCTTTTAAATTGTTATGAAATCGTAGTTTTGAATAGTTCATTTAATAAAAATTATAAACAAATTATCGAATATTCGGAAAAATACTTGAAAATATCGCCAAATTCGCCTTCGGCAATAGCTAGCATGGCTTTTGGCAGATTTAACATTGGAGAAAAAGAGGAATCTAAAATACTTGTAGAAGAATTGAATAAAGTTGCTCCAAGATCACCATTGACGTTAGTGGATACGGCGTTTTTTAGAATTCTTGAAAAGAAATATGATGAGGCTTTGAGTTGTTATAAGGAAGTTTTAAAAGTCAATCTTTTGAATTTTACACCATTAAGTGTTGTGGAATTCTTGAGTGAAAATTACAAAATTTATAAAGATCCTGCTTTATTGTTTGGAAGTGGCATAATGTCATTGTGTTCCGGTGATAAGGAGCTTGCAAAAAAAGATTTTCAAGAATTCATTAGGATCGCGAATAAAAGTGAATATAAAGAGATGGTGGATTTCGCGAAAACGAAAATCTAGATATAGTTAATATAATTAGGGGCTCTAAAATGAGGGGCAGCACCCGAGTCTGGCTGTAAGGTTTATCATTGGGCACGTTCCTGAGGGAATCAAATAATGAAAACCGTTTTCATTCTAAATTATGAAAATTACTTAAATATTATTTGGAGGTATCAATATGGGTTTGAAAGAAATGCTAAATAAACGATTTGATGAATTGCTTAAAGAAGCACAAGATGTTTTATCTAAGAATGGGTGGGATGGCCAAGAGTGGCGTTCTTTTCCTTCGGAAATGGAATTCAATAAATGGTATGCATCTGCAAAAAATTTAATAGAAAAGTCTTGTGGTAAAAGCAGTTCATATTGTAATCAGTTTGATGCTTTGTATTCTGAAAAAAAAGGAAATACGTACTATATGTCAGGATGTATAGGCATTTTGCAAGCTGCTTATGACGATTTAAAAGCAGGACTCCTTGAAGATACAAAAGCTCTAATTACAGCGGAAGTGTTTGTTGATTTTATAGAACAAGCGGAATATTTACTAAAGGAGAATTATAAATTACCAGCTGCGGTTCTGGCAAGAGCAGTATTAGAAGACAGTATGAGGACAATTTGCAAGAAAAACAATATTCCCTTGTCTGATAAACCTAAAATTGATTTGATGAATGCTGATTTAGTTAAAGCTGGTGTTTACAATAAGAATGTCCAGAAGCAGATAACGGCTTTTGCTGGGATTGGCAATAGTGCTGCACATGGTAAGCCGGATGAGTTTAAAGAAGAAGATGTAAAAAATATGATTAATTACGTAATTAGCTTTAATGCTGATTACTTGAAATAAAATATGGTAACTTCGTAGTAAAAAAATCAGGAGGAAAGTAATTATGAGAACTGCAATTATGCTAGTATTGTCCGGGGTTTTTTCGCTTTTATTGCATGCGGAGGTGCCGGAGTTTGTGCCGAAGATTACGGATGTGACGGTGTTTAAGGATGGGAATGCGCTTGTGGTGGAGAAAGGTAGGGCGAGGGTTGAGGACGGGTGGTGCAGGACTTCCAGAGTGCCGTATCCTTTGATAGGGACTATATGGGCTTCCGCGGGTGACGGGGAGATTGATTTTTTACGGGCTTCTAAAAGTGTTGTTGTGGAGAAGATACCTTGTGCGGAACTTATAGATATTTTAAATGCGAACATCGGGAAGGGGGTAGTCGTTAAAGATAATGCTCAGAACATCTACAAGGGTGTTATCAAAGGGATTGTGCGGTATGAATCAACGAAAGAAGTCGTGAAAGGGGTGTCTGAAGAAGACAGGTATTCGAGGTGGGGGTACAATCCCGGAAGGGAAACGCTTCAGTCACAGCTGGAGAAACAGAAAACGGAATCTCCGTTCTTGATGCTTGAGTCCGAGGAAGGGATGAACCTTATAAAGCATGATCAGATAAAGAATATTCTATTTGAAGATAAAAATCCCGTGATGACAAAAGACAGCAGTAAAGAGTACAAGGAAATGTTTTTTCACGCGGTCAAAGACAAAAGAGCGTTGAACAGGGAGACAGAAGTCGGGTTTGTTTATGTTCAGAAAGGGATAAGATACATTCCTGATTATAAAATTGATTATTTTGATAACGGGAACGTGAAACTTGCCCTTCAGGCAACGGTGATTAACGAGCTTGGAGATATTGACGGGGCTTCCTTACGGCTTGTTGTCGGCGTGCCGAGTTTTATCATGAAGAATACCGTATCGCCGATCTCTCTTTCGGAGGCGTCGCCTTCCCTTAGCTCATTTTTCCGTTCTCCTGAGAGAGGCGGACAGAATTCGCAGTATAATATGTTCTCAAACGCCGTAATGTCGCAGGTTGCCGCTTCTCCATCCGGCTCGGAAGCAAGCGCGGGTCCGGATATTCCTGCTGAAGGACAGCTGGAAGACCTGTACATTTATACAAAACCGGGGTTCTCGCTGAAAAAAGGTGAGAGCGCTCTGGTGAAACTTCTTGAAGTTACCGCGCCCTTCAAAGATATCTACACGTGGGATATTCCTCCATTACCGCCTCAGGATATACTTGCGAATCTAAACTCTACGCAGAATCAGCAGATGCGCGGCCTTCTTTCCGCTTCAAAAGCAATTCATAAACTGAGAATAAAAAACACCGGGGATATTCCCTGGACAACGGGACCGGCAACTATATTTAAAGACAACAATTCCCTCGGGCAAAGTTTGCTCACCTATACATCCGCGGGCAGTGAAGTTGACGTGGCGATAACCACCGCTGTGGACCTGAGCACCAAGAAAGAAGAAAAAGAAATATCACGCAAGAACATTGTTGTTGCCGGCAACAGTTACCAGCAGGTATTTATTCACGGCACGCTAAGCGTTACCAACCTGAAGAGCAAACCCGTTCGCATCTATATTACCAGGAAAGCTATCGGCAAGGTTTCGGAAACAACCGATGACGGAAAAATAAAACTGACAAGCATTCTCGAGGACACCGATATCAGCACAAACGACTACTCCTGGCAGTCATCTCTTCCTCAGCACTACTTCAACCTGAATTCGTACTCCGAAATCAAATGGGACAAGACAATCCCCGCAGGAAAAACAACAACAGTCGAATACGACTTAAGTTTCATAAGATAATCGTTGAAATCGGGGACAGGCACCGAAAGGGCGCGTTGTCGGTCCCCTTTTCATCAAAACCTTCAGTAAAACCATGCGTTTTCAAGTAAAATCCTTTTGAAATACCCTTGTATTTCTGATATAATGCAAAATAACGGTATTAAGTATTTAGTATATAGAAAAACAGCTGTTTTATTGGCTTTTACTTTACAAACCGCGAGGCTTTATGAAAATGATAAGTTTACATAACCACACCATCCACTCGGACGGGGAGTTGATTCCTTCTGAGTTGGCACGGCGTTGCGAAATTGAAGGGTACTCTCATATCGGAATTACCGATCATGCGGATTCTTCTAATCTGGAAACGCTGGTTTTGAGTACCGTCAAGGTTTGCAGGGATATTAACAAGTACTTTTCTTCTATCAAGGCGATTCCGGGGGTTGAGCTTACACATGTGGCGCCGAAGCAGATTGCGTTTCTGGCAAAAGAGGCGAGAAAGCTCGGGGCGAAACTTGTCCTGGTCCACGGGGAAACGATTGCCGAACCGGTGAGGCCGGGGACTAACTTTGAAGCGCTTAATTCTGATATTGATATCCTTGCGCATCCGGGGTTAATTACAAGAAAAGAAGTTGAGCTGGCAAAAAAACGCGGGATCTATCTGGAAATCACCACTAAAAACGGGCATTCTTTAACTAACGGACATGTGGCAAAGCTGGCGCTTCAGGTTGGCGCAAAAATGGTCATAGGCACTGACGGCCACCGTCCCGGAGAGTTTGTTACGCTGGCACAGGGACTAAAAACTATGCAGGGAGCGGGGCTTTCAGTGGCTCAGTCCTTGGTTCTTTTAAAAAATACAAAAAAGATAGCAGAGGAGAAATTAAATGAAAAAAGAAAAAGAAGAGTTTAAAAAATCCATGCACACCGACGGTCTGGTTTCTTTTACAGCCAAGGTGGTCGAGTATTTTAAAGATTCGGCAAACACCAAAAAATGGCTGGATATTCTTTTTTATGTGGTTATAGCGGGCTTTGCTATGTATATGCTTCAAAATTGCCGGGCCAACCGTGATAATACGGTGAGGAATAAACTCGGGCCCGCCGTCTACAAGTATTATAACGCGGATTACGCGGGTGTTATACCGCTGCTTCAGGATATCGATAAGGACTATCCGAATACGAAATTCACAGGGGAAGCTATGTACTATCTGGGCGAAGCTAATTACCGTCTCGGGAAATTTGACGCTGCGATAAAAGCGCTTGAAACAGCCAAGAAAAAGAGCGTGCCGGAAATAATGAAACCGTCCATCTATGTGACACTGGCTTATTCTTATGAAGAATTAAAGGATTATAATAAAGCGGTCGCGGTTTATGAAGAAGCACTTAAGAAATTTAAAAACTTTGCCAGCAGGGATGAACTCCTTTCCAATCAGGCAAGATGTCTTAAACTTGCGGGTAAAACCGAAGAAGCTATGAAAAGATATGAGGAGATTGTCAACAAATATCCGACCTCTCCCTGTGTTGAAAACGCTAAGAAGAACCTTGGCAGGTAAAGCTCTTAATGAGCGATAATAAAATATACATAGCTTTTGTCTGGCACATGCACCAGCCTTACTATAAGGATTTGGCCACGGGCAAATATGAAATGCCCTGGGTGCGTCTGCACGGGGCCAAAGATTATCATTTTATGGTCGAAATCCTGGACCGGTACCCGAAGATAAAACAAACCTTCAATCTCGTACCCTCGCTGATCTCCCAGATAAATGATTACGCTTATAATAATGCCACGGATACGGTTCTGGAACTGACCGAGAAGAAAGCTGCGGAATTAAACATAGACGATAAGACGTTTATCCTGTGGAACTGCTTTATGGCTAACTGGGATAATATGATAAAGCCGTACCCGCGGTATTTTGAGCTCCTGGAAAAACGAGGCTACTACGTCTCTCAGAAAGAACTTCCGGAGATAGCCCTCAAATTTACCGTGCAGGATTTTCTGGACCTGCAGGTCTGGTTCAACCTTTCCTGGTTTGACCCGCTCACCGTAAAAAAAGAACCTGTGCTTATGGCGTTGAAAGAAAAAGGTAAAAAATTCACGGAAGCCGACAAAAAAAATGTTCTCGATAAACAGAAAGAATTGATCGCCAAGATCATTCCGAAATATAAAGAAGTTATGGAGCGCGGGCAGATAGAACTGACCACGACTCCTTTTTATCATCCAATTCTTCCTCTTGTTTACGATACTTCAATTGCAAAGGTTTCACTTCCCCGGCTCAATATGAATTTTGTATTTTCCGCTCCGGAAGACGCGGAGGAACAGGTAAAGCGCGCTGTGGCTCTGCATGAAAAGACTTTCGGAGTAAAACCGCGCGGGCTCTGGCCGGCGGAAGGCAGTGTGAGCGAGGATATACTGCCGCTTCTTTCAAAATATGATATAAAGTGGATATCTTCGGATGAAGAGATACTAATGCAGTCCTTAAAAGTATTCAGCGGGAAAAATGATTATCTTTACAGACCCTACACCGTCAGGAAAAACGGATCGGAATTAAGTATTATATTCAGGAATAAAGAACTGGCGGATGCTATCGGATTTTTATATTCAAAATGGGATAAAGAAGCGGCGGTAAATGATTTTATGGATAAGATTTACGGGATAGCTAACTCCACATGCATACAAAATCCGTTGATATCTATTATTTTAGACGGGGAGAATGCCTGGGAGTATTACAAGAACAACGCGCTCGACTTTTTTGAGGCGCTTTATGAACGGCTTTCAAAGGACGGAAGGATCGAAACAACCACCGTCTCAGGCTATCTGGAAAAATTCCCGGCTAAAGACGTCCTGCCTTACCTGTATCCGGGTTCATGGATAAATCATGATTTTTATATCTGGATTGGGCATGAAGAAGATATTAAGTCGTGGGATTATTTAAACAGGGTCAGACAGGATCTTAATACCTGGAAAGATGAGATTAAAGTAAAGGATCCCGCGGCGTACGAAAAAATAATGGAAGAAATGCTTATCTCGGAAGGGAGTGACTGGAACTGGTGGTACGGGGATGATCATTCTTCCGTGCAGGATGAGGAGTTCGATAAACTTTTCAGAAAGCACCTTGCGAATATTTACGAATTTGCCGGAAAAGAGGTACCTCCGTATCTTCTTACGCCGGTAATAAATGACGCCAAATCGGTCATTCCTCAGATCGCGGTTACCGGGCTTATAAAACCTGTAATAGACGGGAAGATCTCTAACTTTTACGAGTGGAGCGCGGCAGGTGTTTTTGAAGTAATCAAAGCCGGGGCGGCGATCCACCGCGCTGAAACTATCACAAAGGCTCTATATTTTGGTTTTGATAACGCCAGTCTTTATCTCAGAATGGATTTTAATGTGCCGTTGTCCGTGGAAAAGTATAAGGATCTGAATTTCGAGGTGGTAATTCTCTGTAAGTATTTCCATAAGATCAGTTTTGATCTTAACAATCTGTGCGGGGAGATAGCTTTTGATTTTGCCTCTCAGACGGAAGATAAAAAGAACTGGACGGAAAAACAGACTGACGGCATCAGGATAAAAGCCGTTAAAATAGTGGAAATTGCAATACCTTTTGAAAAACTCGGTCTTTTGGAAGGAGAGCCGGCGGCCTTTTCTTTTGTGGTAAAGAAAGGCGCGAATGAAATAGAGAAGTGGCCGGTTATGGGCAATATCGTGGTTAATGTCCCCACAAAAGATTTCGAGTCAATTAACTGGCAGGTGTAGATGAAAAAAATAATTCTTCTTGCAGCTGTTTCCTTTTTTCTCTTTTCCTGCGCTGTTAGAGAGAGTGTTTTGCGGGATGAGAAAAAAGACGGCGTTGAAAAAGCTGTTCCGCCAAAAAAATACGAAGATGCTATCAAATATGAAGTAAAATGCAAAAATCTGAAGATAGGAGTGCTCCTGCCTTTATCGGGGGACTCTGCCGCTAACGGTTTGAAAGTTAAAAACGGAATAGAACTTGCCCTCGGTAATTTTAATAAACAGAATAATTCTGAAATATCTTTGGTCTATCAGGATTCTGAAGTCAGCGAGGAACTGATTGAGGATTTTTACAAAACCTCCGCTTCTGATCCGCTTTTTGCCGGGATAGTCGGCCCGGTACAGAATAGTTTGCTTCAGAAAGTTAAAACTCTTGCCGAAAATTACCGGCTGGTCACAATTTCTCCCACTGCTGCGGCCCTGGAAAAGGGAAAAGGGAATCAATATTTCTTTTCTGACGCTGTTTTCCCTGAAGATGAAGGACGGGTGATGGCCGAGTTTACGGTTAACACCCTGAAAAAGAAAAAAGCAGGGATAATATATCCCGCTAATAACCCTTACGGCAAGGCCTGCGCTATAGCTTACAAGGAAGAACTTGTAAAGCTTGGCGGGGAAGTCACAAAAGAAGAAAAATTTGAAGAGGGTTCTTTTGATTATAAAGAACAGATGGTTTCCCTCGGCGGAATTGATCCTCATATTATCAAAGATATTATGTCCACGGATAAAAGCAATCTGGAAAGTATAGTTGCCAAGCTCGTTACGCAGGTGCGCGCATTTTTGCCTCCGGCGGCGGAAAAAAAGAAGAATAATCTGGTGCTGGTTAAATTCGTGAATATGGGAAGGGATAAGGAACAGCTTTCGGAAGAGACGGATTACGGCCAGATCATAACGGAAAAGTTAAGTTACGGGCTAGGTAAATATAAAGATACAAGACTGCCTAAACAGGCGGAAGTAAAGCAATATATAGCGAAAAACGGCTTTGACAAGAAAGCGCTGGCCGCGAATTTTGGGGCTTCTGTTGTCCTTACGGGGGAGGTCTTCGAAAAAAACCCGCTGAGCTACTCGGCAAAGGTAACCGTGGAGAAAATGGACGATGGGACGGTTACCGAAGTGAGCTTTGACTTTACTGTTTCCGACAAGCTTATTACCAATCCTGAAGGGCTGGAAGTGATTTACCTGCCTGTGAGCTTGTATGACGCCGAAAGTATTATTTCCCATCTGGTTTTCTTCGAGTTGAAAGTTCCCTACCTCGGCAGTATCGGTTTTAACGATAAGAAATTCATAGCCAATATGAAGTTAACCGAGAGCGAACTGTATTTTACCGCCGGTTTTTATCCGGGCAGCGCTATTCCAAAGGTTTCCGGATTTATTCAGGCGTATAAAGACACTTTTTTTGAAGAGCCGGATTATTACTCGGCGGCGGCGTATGATGCGGCAAATATACTGCTTCACGCTATCGGCAGGGGGGCTTCCTCAAAAGAAGAAGTGAAGAACGCTATCAGTAATATTTCTTCAATAGACCTTGTGACCGGAGCCGCAGCCTACGACGGAGGCGGCATTAAAAAAGATCTCCATGTTTTGAGTATATATGATAAAGAGCTTTTAGAGGTAAAATGAGTACAGTGAAAAAACTGATTTATTGGCTTCCGGCCGGCATATTTGCGGTTTGCGTATTTTATCTTTCCTCAATATCAAATCCTCCGGGTGTGAGGCTTCTCCAGTTTATACCGAATTCCGATAAGCTTGCGCATATGACGGAATATTTTATCCTGTCCTCGTTAATATTCTTTGCCCTTGCCCGCGGACATAATATTAAAACAAACAAAGCAATAATTATCGCTATTCTTCTGACCGCTGCATATGCAATAACGGATGAGTATCATCAAAGTTTTACTCCCGGACGGAGTATGGATGTGCTGGATTGGGCAGCAGACACCGCCGGAGCCATAATAGTAAGTACGAGGTACGAAGTACAAAGTACGAAGTTAAAGCGGAAGAAGTTGAGCAAAGGTGTAAATATAAAACCATAAACCCTTTGCGAAATCCACCTAGGCGGATAAGGGAAACATGAAAAGAATATCACGTGTTATATATGGCCTATTTGTCTTGTTATTAAGCGCGTCTTTAGCCGCGGAATGGCTTCAATTCCGGGGGAATCCGTCTGAAACCGGGGTTGCTAGCGGGAAGCTCTCAAAAGATCTGAAATTAAAATGGAGTTTCGAGGCGGGGGCGGGGGTGAGTTCGACGCCTGCTTTAACGGCTGCTTTTGCATATTTTGGTACGGCGGGGAAAAAGTTCTTCTGCCTGGACCTTTTAACGGGTAAGAAAAAATGGGAGTTTACTTCAAATGAAGAAATACACTCTTCCGCTTTGGTTATGGAAGGCAAGGTTTTCTTCGGGGATGACGCGGGAATGTTTTACGCTCTCGAGGAAGCCACAGGGAAACAACTCTGGAGGTTCGAGGCGGAGGATAAACTGATTTCGTCTCCGAATTTTGCAGGTAATGGTGTTCTTTTTGGAAGTTATGACGGAAATTTGTATTTTCTGGACAGAAAAGACGGCAAGCTCCTCTGGAAGTTCAAAACAGATTCTCCTATTCACGGCTCGCCCTCGGTCGTGGAGAATTACGCGGTCAGCGCGGGTTGTGACGGCGAGCTTAGGTTTATTAATATATCTTCAGGCGCGCAGGAATTCAGCATCCCTCTTGAAAGTAATATCGTGAGTTCTCCCGCAGTATCAGAAGGCCGTGTCTTTATATCCTCTCTCACCGGCAAGTTCTTCTCAGTCGGTATTAAAGAAAGGAAAATCCTCTGGGATTATTTTGAAGAAAGTAATGAACAGTGCTACTCCTCTCCGGCTTTGACCAAAGATAAGGTTATATTCGGCACGCGTGGTAATTTTTTAAGATGTTTGAACATGAATACCGGAAAGCTCCTCTGGAGTTATACCGCGAAAGAAGGAATTGACGCTTCCCCTATTGTAATTCCCGCAGATGGGGGAGATATCGTATATTTCGGAAGCAGTGACGGAAAAATGTATGGACTAAATGTGTCTGATGGAAAGAAAACATTTGAATATGATACGGGAAGCCCTATTACCGGTTCCGTCGCGGTCTCGGAAGGAAAATTAGTTTTTGGTACCGGAGGCGGACTGGTGTACTGCTTTGGCGGGGAAGAGAAAAATGAGAAAAGATAAACTTATCGCTTCTATCATTGCGGCGGTCATTATGATTGCCGGCGGTATCTTTCTTATTAACTGGCTGACAAGGAGCCGGGCGGGTGATCTGGAAGTAAGAAACCCGAAAGCAGAAGTAGTAGAAGGTTTAACAACTTCTTCAAAAGTTGAAATAGAAAAAGCGGGCGGTAAAGGAAAGCTTTACAAGGAAATAGGCGTTGCTTCACGTGAAAAAGGCAGCTGGCTGCAATTTCGGGGCCCGGGCCAGACAAATATCATAACAACAGAAAAAGGCTTGTTTTCTAAACACTTAATAGAGCCCGCCCGTATCATCTGGCGGGAGAAGACGGGGGAAGGTTATGCCGGACCCGCAGTAAACAACGGCAGGGTATACTTTATTGACTATGACCCTGTCAGAAAAGAAGATTCTATCAGGTGCTTGTCTTTCAAAGACGGCGTGGAGATCTGGAAGTATAACTATCCGGTGAAAATTAAAAGAAATCATGGGATGTCTAGAACTGTTCCTGCCGTTAATGACAAATACCTTGTTACCCTCGGGCCTCTCGGGCATCTTACGTGTCTGAATGCGCTGACCGGGGAACTTTTCTGGCAGAAAGACCTGGTAAAAGAGTATGGAACCAAGATTCCTGAGTGGTACGCAGGCCAGTGCCCCCTTATAGAAGGGGAAGTTGTAATAATTGCTCCCGCAGGTAAAGAAGTACTGCTCACTGCTTTGGATCTAAAGACAGGAAAGCCCGCGTGGGCTGCGCCGAATCCGGGCGGAACGCATAAGATGACACACTCCTCAATTTCAATTATGAATTTCAAAGGAGAAAAGCAGTACGTCTACTGTGCCTCGGCAGGTGTGGTTTCTGTTTCGGCTAAAGATGGAAAACTTCTCTGGACGGATCCGACGTGGAAGATAAATATCGCAAACGTTCCTGCACCGGTTGTCGTGGACAATGAAAAAATATTATTTACCGGCGGGTATGACGCAGGCAGTAAGTACGTCCGCCTGGTAAAAGAAGACGGGCAGTACAAATTACAGGAGATATTCAAGGTCAAAGCCTCGGTGTTTGCCTCCCAGCAGGCGACCCCGATTTATTACAAGGAAAACTTTTACGGAGTTATACCCGACGGACAGCTGGCCTGCGTGGATGAGACGGGAAAACAGTTATGGAAGAGCGGAACGGATAAAAAATTCGGCCTCGGCCCGTTTTTTATAGCAGACCCCGACGGAGTACTACTGGTTTTAAACGATATGACCGGAGTTTTGTATGAAGTGAAGGCCGATTCTGTAAAATATGAAGAGTTAGGCAAAATGAAAATACTAAACGGCCACGAAGCCTGGGCCCCGATGGCATTGGTGAACGGAAAACTGTTAGCAAAGGACTTGACCGAGCTGGTATGCGTTGAGTTGAGGTGAAGGAAGTACGAAGTACGAGGTACAAAGTACAAAGTTTTATGTTGTAGTTGCCCGATTAATCGGGCGCTCAATAAATTGAGCAACTACGTGAGAAAAGCATTTATTTGATAATAACACATTAATGTAGACCGTGAGTAACCTGAGTAACCTGTAACGTGTAACTTATAAACTGGACTGAAAAGGAAACATGGACTCTAAAAAGCTTAAATACAGCATAACAATACTCGCTCTCGGTCTCATCGCCGGTTTCGCCCTTACTTTCTGGCTGGTTCCGGAGAATAAGTTTATTCCGGAAAACGACAAAGCCGGGCTTGATACTGCGAAGTTGGGCGAGCAGTACAAGTATAACTTTGATGAATTAAAGAAAGTTGACCCGAAGCTGGTTCTTTACAAGGAAGTAGAGGAGTTTAAGACGGGGTTTGACGGGGCGGCGGGGATTGTTATTGATGAAGATGATAAAATATATATCTATGGTGACAAGGGTGTCCGGATTGTAGATAATAAAGGAACTTTTCTTAAAGAATTGAAGACAGAGGAAAGAGTTACCGCGGTTGCTGTTACGCGGGATGGAATGATATATGTTGCGAAGCGGGATAAAGTGGTCTTTGGCAAAGGATTATCGGAGAGTTTCGGCAAGAAAGGAAAAGGCGACGGGGAGTTTGAATACATCACTTCTATGAAAATAATAATGAACAAACTCTTTATTGCCGATGCCGGAAACAGACGTGTGTCAATGTTTGGTTCGGATGGGTTTTGCTTCTTTACTTTCGGCAAAAAAGATCCGGGAAAAGGCGTAAAAGGTTTTATCATTCCGAGTCCGCATATGGATCTGGCGGTGGACAGAGACGGAAGTCTATGGGTTGCTAACACCGGAATGCAACGGCTAGAAAAATTTACTACAAAAGGCATATTTTTAAGTTCCTGGGGAAAGAGCGGCATGAAAATAGATGAATTTATCGGCTGCTGCAACCCCGCTAACTTCGTAATAGATAAAGAGGGCAATTTCATAACCTCCGAGAAGGGTGTCTTAAGGATTAAGAAATATGACAAAACAGGAAAATTTCTCGGTGTAGTAGCCGCCCCGTCAGCATTCAACGAAAAAAACATAAGTATACCGCTGGCAGTGGACTCGAAGAATAAAGTTTACGCGCTGGATGGAGCAAGTAAGACAGTAAGAGTGTTCGAGAGAAGCAAGTAAAGCAGAGAAAGCAAGAAAAGAAAGTGACAAAAATATCCGATAAGTTTTTGTAATATATTTTTGTCATCCTGAGTGGTTGTTATGCGAAGGATCTCAGCACTTTTAGGCTATTAAAAGCAGAGATGTTTCGCCAAAAGAAAGACGGCTCAACATGACAAAGAAGATAATTAAAGTCTTTAGGAGTGGGAAAGCAGCTCTAATAAATATTGCTGTTTACAGCTACTATATATTGTAATTTGTCATTTGTACTTTGTAATTTAATGCTAAATCGGAGAATTTACTATGAAAAACGTTATAATTCTACTCGCACTATCCACATTCGCATTATTTTCCTCCGATTTTCCTCAGTTCATGGGTCCTGATCGTAATAACATCGTTAATGATACAAAACTGTTGAAGACCTGGCCTGCCGAGGGGTTGAAAGAGGTTTGGAGGGTTAAGGTTGCGGGCGGGTTTGGCGCGCCTGCGGTATTTTGGGATAAATTGTATCTGTTGGACTATGATCCTGAAAAAGTAGAAGATGTTGTCAGATGCCTGGATGCTAAAACGGCGAAAGAAGAGTGGAGATTTTCTTATCCTTCAAAATTTGAAAAGTCACAGTATGATTATTCCAGGACTATGCCTGCGGTAACGGATAGATATGTTGTGACGTTCGGACCAAGCTGTATTGTGACATGTGTTGAGCGGGTTACCGGAAAGTTTGTCTGGCAGAAAGACCTTGTTAAAGAGTACGGCACTCTGGTGCCAAAGTGGGCGGCGGGACAGAATGCGTTTGTTGACGGGAATAAAGTAATAGTTTCTGTCTGCGGGAAGTCGGTACTGATCGCGGCTTTCGATATTGCTGCGGGAAAAGCGGTCTGGGAAACGCCTTGCAAAGAAAACTACGGTATGACGCATAATACAATAACGAAAATGTCCGTAGACGGACAGGATATCTATTTGGGATGTTCAAAAAAAGCGACCTTTGCAGTTTCCGCAGCTGACGGCAAACTGCTTCTGGATTACAAAGGGTGGACTGTTAGGACTGCGAATATACCTGTGCCTTTGGTTATCGGAAAGAATAAGGTATTCTTTACAGGCGGGTATAAGGGCGGCAGTTTAATTGCCTCGCTTAAAAAAGAAGGCAGTCAGATAGTTATAACCGAAGACGTCCGTTTGCCTGAATCCGATTTTGGCTCCCACGTTCATACTCCTATATTGTATAATAACCATATCTATGGAATATCGACAGGCCTTCTTAAATGCCTGGACCTGAACGGTAAAGTTCTCTGGGATAGCGGTAAGCAGAAGTTCGGCCTAGGCGGTTTGTTGATAGCTGATAACAGACTATATGTTTTAAGCGAGAAAGGAGAACTATTTATGCTAGAAGCCTCTCCCGCCGCCTATAAACAGCTTGCAAAAGCCAAGGTTTTTGAAGGTAAAATGATATGGGCCCCGCTTGTCATCTCAAATGGGATGATGTATATACGAAATATGAATGAAATGACCGCTATTGACTTGAAGTAGAAAGAAATGATTAAGTACTAGTGACTAATGACTATTTAATGTAGGCGGGAAAAAGCACCCGCCAAGATGATTTATGCATAATTTGAGTAAGGTGAGAAAAATGAAAAAAGAAAAGAAAATTACCAGAAAAGAACTCTTAGAAAAGGCCGTTCGTTACACTTTTGCAGGAATTTTAGCATCGGTTGCTGGGTTTCTTACGATAAAAAGTCTATTTGCGGACAAAACCTGTCGAGATTTTGACAGATGTATTGCATGTAAAGATAAAAGTAATTGTTCTTTAGTTACAAAAACAGAGATAACGTCCAAATGGAAGAATAAATGATAGGCTCTGGGTTCTAGGCCCTGGGTGCTGGGTTTATGTTAAGGAGTTATAAAATATATACCACATTAAATAGTCATTAGTCACTAGTACTTAGTCATTATAATTCTGAAGAGGGATAGAAAGTGAAAAACGATAAAACACATAAGATATCCAGATTGGACTTCCTTCGACTAACCGCCAGGTCGGTTTTTCTCCTTTCTCTCGGAGGCTTCGCCGGGGCGGTACTTGCGCGTGTAAAGAAGAAGGAAGCTGTCTGGCAGATTGACCCTGCCAAATGTACGCAGTGCGGGAAGTGCGCTACGGAGTGTGTCCTTAGGGTTTCTGCGGTGAAATGCGTACATAACTTTTCTATTTGCGGTTATTGCAATCTTTGCTTCGGGTATTTTGCTCCGGGGCAGAGAGAACTTGATACCGGAGCGGAAAACCAGCTGTGTCCGACTGGTGCTATCAGCCGAAAATTCGTGGAAGAGCCGTATTACCAGTATACTATCAATGAACCCCGCTGTGTCGGGTGCGGAAAGTGTGTAAAAGGCTGTACTTCTTTCGGAAACGGTTCTTTACAGCTTCAAGTAAGGCACGACCGTTGTAAGAACTGCAATGAATGCACAATTGCAAAAGCCTGTCCAAGTAATGCTTTTGTAAGAGTACCCTCAGATACCCCTTATATTACGAAGGAAGGAATATGAGGAATAAGATCAAGACACTTCTCATAGCCGGATTTCTTCTATGCTTAGGCGTTGGAGCGGTATTTTCGGAGTATAAATTCCCGCCGCCTGAGTTTGAGAGCAACTACGTGATGCCGGTGATGGAAAAACCTGCCGCTCGTTCGGGTGAGATGGCTTACTTTGATATTTTTGTTCTAGCAGTGGTCATACTTTTGTCTGCTTGGGCGTCTTTGAAGAAAAGATCCAGAAATATCATGATGCTCATTTCAATGTTCTCACTTGCTTACTTTGGTTTTT
Source organism: Candidatus Firestonebacteria bacterium RIFOXYA2_FULL_40_8 (assembly GCA_001778355.1). GTDB lineage: Bacteria > Oederibacteriota > D2-FULL-39-29 > D2-FULL-39-29 > D2-FULL-39-29 > D2-FULL-39-29. Next base: position 4,611 of record MFGS01000197.1, on the reverse strand, counting down.
ATAAGGAAGGATGCATCTGTCCTATTGGCTCTATACAGGATGTGGCTGCGGGGCTCTTTAACCCCGGGTATTACATCCCGGTTTCTGTCATAATCATATTTACCCTGCCGCTTATCTCGGTGCTTTTCTTTGGACGTGCTTATTGCGGCGGTGCTTGCCCTCACGGAGCTTTGCAGGATCTGCTCCTCATCAAAGAAGTCAAAATTCCCCGGTGGCTGGACCGTTCTTTGTCGGTTATAGCGTATCTTTATCTGGGTGCCGCCGTTCTTTTTGCCATAAACGATACCGTATTTCTCATTTGCAAGTACGACCCGTTCGTTCCGTTCTTTAGGATGACCGGACCTTTCTATATGTTCATAACCGGAGGAGTGTTTGTCCTCTTGTCCACTGTCATCGGCAGGCCTTACTGCAGATTCTTCTGCCCTTATTCGGCAATTCTTAAGCCGTTAGCTATCGTCAGTAAGTACAAAGTGACGATAACTCCGGATAAATGCGTTGTCTGCAATCTTTGCGAGGAGTCCTGTCCGTTTGGAGCTATAAACAAACCGGAAAACTTGCCGAGGATCAAAAGCAAACCCGGTCTATATCCTGCCTTGTTCGCTGCAGCTGTGATATTTGGCGCCGGGCTCGGTTATTTCTCCGGCGGGTATTTTTCGGGGTATCAAAAGGATGTCAAATTAGCCCTTGAAATGCATGCTTTTGACAAGAGTTTGGTTCAGGAGGACAAGCTCTCGTGGGATGCTGTGGAGTATTTGAAGAGGGGGGAGAGCAGGGAACTTTTATTCAAACGCGCGGAAGAAGCAAAGAAGAAATTTCAGATACGAGGGATGCTTTTTGGAGTTTTTATACTTTTAGTTGTTCTTATTCAGGTGGTTTACGCAAACAGAAGGCCAAAAAGAGATATCTACGAGCCCGATAGCGCGCGCTGTCTGTCTTGCGGCAGGTGTTTTACGGATTGCCCTGTTCACAGAGAGGATTTTAAAAACAAATTGAGAGGTATAGTAAAAATCGATGGATGATTTAATAAGGATAACATTTAAACGGGCGGCTATAGCTTGCGCGGTGGTTTCTATAACCGCCGTGGCAGTGCTTGCTTATGTGTATTTTTCCGGAACAACGGCAAATATTAAAGATTCTGCGGCGATCGCTTCGCTAAGACAAAAGCTGGAAAATTATCCTGCCAATAAAACCCTGGTGGAACGTTTCCGTGAAGTTGACTTGCAGGAGAGAGCCCGCTTTTTTACCAAGACTGAGCTTCTTGATACGGGGATGCACATTTGCCTGGGGTTCCTTATCCTCGCGCTTCTTTGTTTTCGTGTGTATGTGCTTCTTTCCGATAAGATGCCGGAGGTAAAAAAAGGAAGTGCCGTCGGATATGACTCTGTCGGAAGGCACGGCAAGGATCTCTCTCTATACTCTTCCACTGTAACTGCGGTGGTTGTACTATTTTTTCTTGTACTGTTCTCATTTATGGGTCTTGGGCGTTTACCATGGCAGACTAAAGACGTTGTGAAAGAAAATACCGGAGCAAAAGTTGATCTTTCAAAAGAATGGACAGGTTTTCGCGGCTCTGGCGGTCAGGGAATATCCTCCGGTGTGATGAGTTCAATGAATTGGACGGCATCTCCAAGGCCTACAGCCAAAAATCCGGATGACAGTATATTCGCCTGGAAAACAGACCTGCCTGTAAAAGCCTATAGTTCACCGATAGTATTCGAAGACAGCATTTTTATTACAGGGAGTGGGGAGAAGAAGCTCAAAGTGCTCTCTTATTCCGCTTCAAAAGGCAGTTTAAACTGGTCATCAACGGTAATGGTTAAGACAAAAATAGAAGATGTTGAAGTTATGCTGGAAGAAAACGGCGGAGCGGGATACTCTTCACCTACGCCGGTGACAGACGGTGAGTATGTTTACGCGTATTTTGCGACTAACGAACTTGTTTGTTTTGATTTTAACGGAAAACAAAAGTGGCTAAAGTCCTTAGGCAAGCCGGAAAATATGTACGGCCTTTCTTCCTCTCCTGTTCTCTATGAAGACAAGATAATTTTACAGGTGGATGAAAGCGGCGAAGGAAAATCCAGGATTTACGGGGTGAATAAAAAAACCGGAGAGATTGTCTGGGAAACCAAGAGACCGGACGGAGCTTCCTGGGGCACTCCTATTGTAATTGATCATAAAGGAAGGAAAGAACTCATAACCACGGGTAATCCCTGGGTGATAGCTTATGCGCCGGAAACAGGAAAAGAACTCTGGAAGGTAGATTGCCTTGCGGGAGAGGTCTCTACGTCCGCGGTCTATGATTGTGAAAAGATATTTGTAATGGATGTCGGTTCTCAGACCACTGTCTATGCCCTTACGCCCGGAGATTCGGGAGACGTTACGAAGACAAATATTGTCTGGAAGCATGAAGAAGAGTCTCAGGCAATAAATGCGCCGGTCGCAGTCAATTCAAAACTGATAATTGCAATGAAAGACCTGGTAGTCTGTCATGATACTGCGTCAGGAAAGATACTTTGGTCTCATAAATTAGAGGATGACTTCTGGGCTTCACCTGTAGCGGCTTCAGATTTGGTATATATACCTTCTCAGAAGGGCAAGGTGTACGTATTTGACCTTGACGGAAAGGCTGTAAATACAATAGAAATAGGGGAGAAGCTGTCGGCTTCTATGGCTTTTTCGGATTCCAGGATGTACATCAGGAGTGATAAACGTTTGTTTTGCATAAGTGGAGAGTCAAAATAGAAATGCAAAGTGTAAACCAGCACAACATAGACCTTTCTGTCGTAGAAAGGATAGTTTTGGAGACAGGAAAGGATACTTCCAAACTTCTTCCTATTCTCCAGAAGGTTCAGAAGCACTTTAAGTATTTGCCGGAAGAGGCGCTGCTTCGGATTTGCGAGCTTACAGAGATATCGCAGGCGGAACTAATAGGTGTTTCAACTTTCTATACCCAATTCAGGCATAAACCCGTCGGGAAACACATCATCAGTGTCTGTCATGGTACTGCTTGCCATGTTAAGGGGGCTGAAAATATTACAGACTCAGTCAAGCGTTACCTGAAACTTAAGGACGGTGAGGATACGGACGCAAATAAGATGTTCACTGTGGAAAAAGCAGCGTGCTTTGGGTGCTGCACTCTGGCGCCGGTAGTAAAAATAGACGAAGTGACATACGGAAAAGTGACCGGCCGCTTTGTGCCGGAGATGATAGATCTCTTCCTGGCTAGAAGAGCGCGGGGTTCTGAGAAGAATAAGACAGAAACGGCTGCAGGGGATATGAAAGGTAAGGTAATAATCAAGATCGGGCTTGG
>MFGS01000197.1:0-1122 GCA_001778355.1 Candidatus Firestonebacteria bacterium RIFOXYA2_FULL_40_8 | reverse complement strand
AAAAAGAGCTTAGATCTTCTTTCCTTCAATTATTATGACAGCCCGTCTGAAACGGATTCGAAAAAAATAGGAGAGGGGGGAGAAGGCGCTTTTCTTACGCCTCAGAGAAGGATAGTTCTTGAAAATTCCGGAGAGCTTGACCCTCTTGACTTGAATGAATACCGCGCGAAGGGCGGTTTTAGCGCGCTTGAGAAAGTTATTAAGGAGATGAAGCCGGAAGAAGTGATAGAACAGATAAAAATATCCGGACTTCGTGGCCGGGGCGGTGCGGGTTTTCCGACCGGTGAGAAATGGGAAGCTGTCAGGCAGGAAAGTTCTCTTACCGGCAAGAAATATATTATATGTAACGGCGACGAAGGGGATCCCGGGGCATTTATGGACCGTATGCTACTAGAATCTTACCCTTACCGTGTCATTGAGGGCCTGGCTATCGCGGCTTTTGCGGCAGAAATTGAAGAAGGTTACTTCTATATACGGGATGAATATCCCCTGGCTGTTGAAAATATTGAGAAAGCCCTTGCAGAGTGCGAGAAAGCAGGACTCCTCGGAGAAAAAATACTCGGTTCCGGCTTTTCCCTGAAGCTTCATACGTTCAGGGGAGCGGGTGCTTTTATTTGCGGAGAAGAAACGGCGCTCATTGCTTCCATTGAAGGTAAAAGAGGGATGCCTAACTTCAGACCGCCGTATCCCGCGGAGAAAGGCTTGTTCGGATGCCCTACAAATATTAATAATGTTGAGACGTACGCCTCTGTTCCGTGGATAATAAAGACCGGGGCGACCGTTTACGCGAGGATCGGCACTAAAAGCAGTAAAGGAACGAAGGTATTTGCGCTTGCAGGCAAGGTGGAGCGGGGCGGATTGATCGAAGTGCCTATGGGGACGACTATTCGTGAGATAGTAGAGGGTATAGGCGGGGGTGTCAAAAAAGGCAGGAAATTCAAGGCGGTTCAGATAGGGGGCCCTTCCGGTGGGTGTATTCCCGCGAGTATGTCCGAGCTTCCTATTGATTTCGAAGAGGTGACAAGTACCGGAGCTATAATGGGTTCGGGCGGTTTGGTGGTTTTAGACGATACGGACTGCATGGTGGACTTTGCCAGGTTCTTTTTGGAGTTCACTCAGAAT
>MFGS01000196.1:29129-30273 GCA_001778355.1 Candidatus Firestonebacteria bacterium RIFOXYA2_FULL_40_8 | reverse complement strand
TGGAGTATGGAGTAAGGGAAGAGTAAAGCAAGTACGAAGTATCCGCCTTCAGTCGAGATCTCACCGAAGGTGGACGAGGTACAAAGTACAAAGTTAAAGCAAAAGAAGTAAGAGAAGCAAGGGAAGAAAATAAAGGAAGTTGAGCGAAGCTTGAAAATATGTTGAATAATTTGGGCAGGGACCGAAAATGTCAGTCCCCGGCTTTGTTTCTACGGTATAGTGTGTAGGTGATTTCGAAGAGGGCGTAGAGCATTATGGCGAAGCCGAGAAAGTAAGTGAAGTTACCTATTTTTTCGCATTTTGTTATGACACCTAATTCGCCGAACATGTAAGTCCAGTCGTGAAGGCCGCCTCCCACCAGGGGTAATTCCAACTTTAAAGCGTCTTTCATATAAGTGCCAATATTTAAGAAGTTCTCGCCGAACCAAACCAGGGTAACCATACTTGAAAGGTGCTGTTCTTTTCTGTGAAAGTAGATGACGGCAGAAAGAGGGAAAATGAGCTGAAAAAGAGTGCCGCCTGCCGAGGTTAAAAATTCCACACTGAATAGAGCGAAGAATATATGCCCGGCTTCGTGAAAAGCAAGATTTACACTGTCGATAACGGGGATGAAAGGTATCTGCAAGATAAGTCCTCCTTGGGATATGATAGCAAAAGAAATGAACGCAATCAAGTTTATAAGGTTTGTAAGGTTTTTAAAGTTTGTAAAGTAAAATCCGGAACATAATTCATATTATGAAATATTTACTGCAATTGGTATTTTTATTACTTTGCTTTTGTGCTGTGCGCGATATATAATTGAAAGGAAGAATTCGTCTTTTTGAAAGGGGATGAAAATGAAGAAAACACTGGTTGTTATTATCGGGGTTTGCCTGCTTTCGGGTGTTGCTTACGCTAAGAAAGAGCGAAAGCCGGAGCCGCCGCCTACATTGCCTGAAAAATATGAGTTTGTGAGGGATGTTGTATTCGGGAAGGGCGGGGACACGGATTTGATGCTTAACTATGCGCGGCTTAAAGAGAATAAAGATAAAAAGATACCCGCGGTCATTATGATTCACGGAGGCGGGTGGTTCAGCGGAGGGAGGAACGGCGGGCAGGAGATGCTGATGAAGTTTTCCGACATGGGGTATTTTGCCGCCAATAT
>MFGS01000196.1:28932-29115 GCA_001778355.1 Candidatus Firestonebacteria bacterium RIFOXYA2_FULL_40_8 | reverse complement strand
AGTTGAATATCAACGCTGAGAAAATTGCTTGTTTCGGAGCTTCAGCGGGCGGGCATTTATCCGCACTTCTTGGCGCCAGTAATGGGGTTAAAGAGCTTGAAGGAAACGGCGGCTGGAAAGATACTTCCAGCGACGTACAGGCTGTTATTGACTACTATGGTCCTTCTGATTTCAATAAGATGG
>MFGS01000196.1:28252-28884 GCA_001778355.1 Candidatus Firestonebacteria bacterium RIFOXYA2_FULL_40_8 | reverse complement strand
GAACGCCCCTTTCAAACAAAAAGGATTTAATGCGCAAAGCAAGCCCTGTTACCTACGTAAATAAAAAGACACCTCCGTTCATGATAGTTCACGGCCTTTCTGATTCAACAGTACCCATAGACCAAAGTGAGCTCCTTACAAGCCTTTTAAAAAAGAACGGGGTTGAAGTTGTTTACATGCCCATTAAAGGCGGACACGGCGGACCCTATTTTTTCTCTCCTGAAATAATGGAAACGATGACGAAGTTTTTGAAGAAAACGATAGAGTAGAAGATGAGGCTCGGATGCTCGGATGCGCAGCAAGAGCAGAAAGAACGGCTAGAACGGCGAGAGTGGAAAAAGCGGGAAGAACAAAGGCGAGAATAGAAGATTTATTATGGATAAACTGACCGGAATTTGCTAATATAAACCTTGAACGTGCCCTTTATGGGGCATTTTTGTATTGGTATGTACTATATTATTGGGAGGGGAAAAGTTAAAAAGAAATGGGGATAATCGTTCAGAAATATGGCGGGTCGTCGGTGGCTACTCCGGCAAATATGAAAGAAGTAGCAGGCAGGATCGTTAAATGCAAAAATGAAGGCCATGAGGTAGTTGTCGTGGTTTCTGCTCCGGGTGATGAGACGGATGAGC
>MFGS01000196.1:27223-28194 GCA_001778355.1 Candidatus Firestonebacteria bacterium RIFOXYA2_FULL_40_8 | reverse complement strand
GGTTGTGATGCTATTTCCTTTACCGGACCTCAGGTCGGCATAGTTACCGACGATGTACACGGTAAAGCGAGGATAGTTAAGATAGGCGGAGAAAAAATAGTAAAGGCCTTGAAGCTTGACAAAGTTGTTATTGTTGCCGGGTTTCAGGGTATGGATGTTGACGAAGATATTACGACTCTCGGACGCGGCGGTTCTGATCTTACCGCAGTGGCGATTGCAACGGCCCTCGGCGCCGAGGTTTGCGAGCTTTATAAAGATGTGGACGGCATATTGACTACAAATCCGAAAGTAGTTCCGGAAGCCCGGCTTATTAAAAATATCTCCTACGAGGAAATGCTGGAGATGGCTTCGGCAGGCGCACAGGTGGTAAATGCCAGGTCGATAGAATACGCACAAAGATACAATATGCCGGTACGGGTAAGACCCACCTTCAATGAAGGTATGGGGACAATGATCACTAAGGAGGCAAAAGAAATGGAAAAATTATTCGTCAGCGGTGTTACTTACAGTAAAGATGAAGCTAAGGTTACCGTCTACGGCATTCCGGATAAACCGGGTAATGCGGGTGCGATCTTTAGAGCTTTAGCCGATGAAAATATTAATGTGGACATGATAGTTCAGGACGTCAGTGAAGAAGGCATTACTAATATTTCCTTCACCGTAGGGAAAGAAGAGCTTAAAAAATCCCTTGCGGCCGTTGAGAACGTAAAAGCCCGCATAGGTATTAAAAATATCATGATAGATGAAGGTATAGCTAAGATTTCGGTAATAGGCGTCGGCATGAGAAGTCACGCCGGTGTTGCCGCTATGATGTTCGAAGCGCTCTCGGAATCCGGAGTTAACATCGAGATGATCTCCACTTCCGAGATAAAGATCTCCGTCGTGATAGATAAAGCGAAGACGGAAGACGCAGTGAGGAAGCTTCACCTTAAATTTAATTTAGAAAAAATCTAATAATACAAGTACGAAGT
>MFGS01000196.1:27064-27206 GCA_001778355.1 Candidatus Firestonebacteria bacterium RIFOXYA2_FULL_40_8 | reverse complement strand
AACCCGCTACTCGTAACTCGCAACTGTTTTTATGGGAGTCGTTATGAAAAAAGTTATTCTTTATGATACAACGCTCAGAGATGGGGCGCAGGGGGAAGGCGTTACATTCTCTGTGGATGAAAAGATTAAAATTGCCCGGAAA
>MFGS01000196.1:26875-27048 GCA_001778355.1 Candidatus Firestonebacteria bacterium RIFOXYA2_FULL_40_8 | reverse complement strand
TTGATTATATCGAAGGCGGATGGCCTGGGGCTAATCCTAAGGATGCGGAGTTCTTTCAGAAATTAAAAGAAATGAAGTTAAAGCATGCCAAAGGGGTTGCTTTCGGGAGTACCAGAAGGGCGAAAAATCCCGCTAAGGATGATGATAACCTCAAAGCGATCGTTAAATCCGGA
>MFGS01000196.1:23914-26797 GCA_001778355.1 Candidatus Firestonebacteria bacterium RIFOXYA2_FULL_40_8 | reverse complement strand
CTTAAGCTTATCTTTGATTCCGTGGAATATCTCAAGTCAAATAAGCTGGAAGTATTTTATGACGCAGAGCATTTCTTTGACGGGTATAAAGCGAATAAGGAGTATGCGATAAAAACTCTGCTTGCGGCGGAAAAAGCCGGAGCGGCGTATCTCGTGCTTTGCGATACGAACGGCGGCTGCCTGCCTTCGGAGATAAAAGCAATTATTGAAGAAGTTAAAAAACATGTAAAGACCCCGCTCGGGATCCACGCGCATAATGATGCCGATATGGCAACGGCCAATACTGTAATTGCCGTAGAATGCGGAGCTTTGGTAGTCGAAGGTACGATAAACGGGTTCGGGGAAAGGTGCGGAAATGCAAATCTTTGCACGGTTATTCCCAATCTGCAGCTTAAAGCGGGTGTTGCCTGCCTGAGCGCGGCTAAATTAAAAGAGCTGACCTCGCTTTCTATTTTTGTCGCCGATGTTGCCAATGTAATGCTTGCGGATAACATGCCGTTTGTCGGCTACTCCGCTTTTGCGCATAAAGGCGGCATCCATGTGGATGCGGTCAAGAAAAATCCGAAGACTTATGAACATACCGAACCGGAATTTGTCGGCAATAAAAGAAGAGTTCTTATTTCCGACCAGTCAGGTATCAGTAATGTGCTGTACAAAGCAGCCGAGCTTAATATTAATATGGCTAAGGATAATCCTGTTTCAAAAGAACTTTTAAAGAAGCTCAAAGAGCTGGAGAGTCAGGGGTATAATTATGAAGATGCCGAGGCGTCCTTTGAGCTTTTGATGAAAAAGGCGATGAAGACGCACAGGACTTTCTTCAACCTGGAAGGCTTCAGAGTAATTTTGGAAAGCAGGAACGGGAAAATTGTTTCCGAAGCTACAATTAAAGTCTGCGTTAAAGGTGTTTACGAACATACAGCTTCGGATGGAAACGGACCCGTGGACGCTTTGAATAATGCTTTAAGAAAAGCGCTGGAAAGGTTCTATCCTTCCCTGGCGGAAGTATACCTGCGGGATTTCAAGGTCAGAATAATCAATCCGCAGGCGGCTACCGAGGCCATTTGCCGTGTAAATATTGAGTCCACAGACGGAAAGTCCATCTGGAGTACGGTGGGTGTTTCCACCAACCTTATTGAAGCCAGCTGGTACGCGCTTCTGGACAGCATTGAGTACAAACTTCTAAAAGACGGGGTCAAGTAATGCAACTATTCTCCCGCCTGCCGGTTGTCTGCCTGCTTTTGGCATTTTTCTTTTCCGGTTGCGGCCCGTTTTACCGCACTATCATTACCATGGAACCTGTAAACACCGGGGATTATTCAATCACTTCCGCCGAAGGCAGTTGTTCTGTCGAAAAAGCGGGCGTTAAAATAACTCTGGTTTTTGAAAACAGGAAAAAACTGGAAGAAGCTGCCGAGTTTATAAGTTGGAATCCTTATTTGAACGAACAGAAATTCTTTTTCACGGTATTCAAGTTTACCGTGGAAAACACCAGGCAGGATAAGATATTTATAGACACGGGAAGAACAGTTCTGCTTGACGGTCTGGGCGGGCAGTCAAATGCGCTTACTCTGGATTATTTCAAAACCCTCTATCCGGTGACGACGATGGTTCAGCCGAAAAACTATCCGCGTAACGAGATGCTTTATGATAAGACCGTTATTTATACCGAGGATTATTACCGGTATAACAGGGTGGAGAAAACACTTTTTGTTAACGGAGAACTTTACCCCGGCGTAAAAAGGGAAGGTTACATAGTTTTCGATCAGGTCAAGCAGGAAGCCGGCAGTATCACGGTAAATCTTCCCGGTATAACTCTAAATACAAACGGCTCCGCCGCAGGCGAAAAGCTGGACGAGCTTAAGTTTAAGTTTCTGCATAAAATAGAAGTGAAAGAAGCGAAAGGGCAGTAGAAGTACGAAGTACGAGGTACAAAGTACGAAGTTTTATATTAAGGAGTTTTTAATAATTATAATATCACCTTAGTGTAACACCCGTAACTCGTCACCCGTAACTCGCAACATTTTTTGCTGAGGAGTTATTATGGTCATTCGTGAGTTATCCAAACGTTATGAACCCAAGGAAGTTGAAGCCAAGTGGTACGACATCTGGCTTTCCAAGAATTATTTTACGGCGGATGCTTCTGACGATAAAAAACCTCCTTTTTCTCTGGTAATTCCTCCGCCTAATGTCACCGGGGCGCTTCATATGGGGCACGCGCTTAACTGTACCATTCAGGATGCTATCTCCAGATACAAAAGAATGCAGGGGTTTAACGTTCTCTGGCTTCCGGGGACGGATCATGCAGGTATTGCCACGCAAAATGTGGTAGAAAAAGAATTAAGAAAAGAAGGCAAGACCCGCCATGACCTCGGCCGCGCGGAGTTCGTAAAAAAAGTATGGGACTGGAAAGAGCAGTATGGCAGCAGGATAATTACCCAGTTAAAAACCTTGGGTTGTTCTTGTGATTGGACCCGAGAGCGTTTTACCATGGACGAAGGCCTTTCCAATGCGGTTAAAACCGTCTTTGTCACGCTATATAAAGAAGGACTTATCTACCGCGGCAATTATATTGTTAACTGGTGTCCGAGATGTCATACGGCTTTATCAGACATAGAGGTGGAATATAAGGATACCAAAGGGCATTTCTGGCATCTGAAATACCCGGTAAAGGGTGAAGATACGTTTGTAGTGGTGGCAACGACGAGACCGGAGACGATGCTTGGTGATACCGCCGTCGCAGTTAACCCGAAAGATGAAAGATGGAATAAACTTATAGGAAAGACCCTGGTTCTTCCCATTATGAACCGGGAAATAAAAGTTATCGGCGACGAGATGGTGGATATGACTCTCGGAACCGGCGCGGTTAAAGTAACTCCGGCGCAT
>MFGS01000196.1:20788-23882 GCA_001778355.1 Candidatus Firestonebacteria bacterium RIFOXYA2_FULL_40_8 | reverse complement strand
CAACCTTGAAGAGATAATTATCATGGATAACTCTGCGGTTTTGAACGAAAACGCAGGCAAGTATAAAGGCAAGGACCGCTTCACGGCAAGAAAAGAAATAGTTGCGGAGCTGGAAGCGCTCGGGCTTCTCGTGAAAGTAGAAGATTACCAGCACTCCGTCGGGAGTTGTTCCCGCTGTGATACGGTGGTCGAACCGATAATTTCCCTGCAGTGGTTCGTCAAAATGAAACCTCTGGCCGAACCGGCTATTGCGGCGGTAAAAGAAGGTAAAGTAAAATTTGTTCCCGCTCACTGGGAAGATACATATTACCAGTGGATGGAAAATATCCGCGACTGGTGTATCAGCCGCCAGCTCTGGTGGGGACACCGTCTGCCGGTCTGGTACTGCAAATCCTGCGGGCAGATAATTGTAGAAATAAATTCCCCGGAAAAATGTCAGGCTTGCGGGGGTGCTGTTGAACAGGACCCTGATGTTCTTGATACCTGGTTTTCTTCCGCCCTCTGGCCTTTTTCTACGATGGGCTGGCCTCTGGATACGCCTGATCTTAAAAAATTCTATCCGACGACGGTATTGTCCACGGCTTTTGATATTATCTTTTTCTGGGTAGCAAGAATGATAATGATGGGATTAAAGTTTCGCGGTGAAGTGCCTTTCAAAGAGGTTTATATACATGCGTTGATACGGGACTCTGAAGGCAAGAAGATGAGTAAATCCAAAGGAAATGTAATAGATCCTCTGGTCGTGCTGGATAAATACGGCACTGACGCTCTCAGGTTCACCCTCGGTGTACAGGCGGCGCAGGGAAGAGATATTTATCTTTCCGACGAAAGGTTTGAAGGGTACCGCAATTTTGTGAATAAACTCTGGAATGCTTCCAGATTTGTGCTTATGAACCTGGAAGGGTTTGATCGTTCCATTATTAAACCGGAAAAACTCCGGCTTACCCTGGCGGACAGGTGGATGCTTTCCAAATTTAACCGCCTGGCGGACGAAGTCGGAAAAAATCTGGACACTTACAATTTTGATAAAGCCGCGCAGGGTCTTTACGACTTTATCTGGCACGAATTCTGCGACTGGTATATAGAGCTGGCAAAACCCAGAATGAATCCTAAAAATCCGGATATGCAGATAGCCGCAGACGGTAAGCATTCTCCCCGGGAAACGGTTCAGTTTATAATCAGCGACACCCTGGAAAAATCCTTAAGATTACTCCATCCGTTCATGCCTTTTGTGACGGAGGAAATATGGCAGTCTCTGCCCCATGAAGGCGACTCTATAATGAAAGCCAAATGGCCTGAAGCTGCCAGAGAAGAAATAAAGAAAGATATAGAAGAAGAGATGGAGCTTATCAAGAATATAATCAACTCGATAAGAAATGCCAGAAGCGAGGGGAAAGTTAACCCCGGCGCGAAGATTAAAGTTAACATCAAGACCAAAGATGAGGCGTCCATAACGGGTATCAACAAGAGTCTGCATTACATTACTGACCTGGCCAAAGTCGAAAAACTGGAAGTCGGGCCCGATGTGGCTAAACCCGAACTCTCGGTAACTGCGGTCTTGCCAAAGCTGGAGATATTTGTTATATTAGAAGGGCTAATTGACCTTGGAAAAGAAAAGGAACGTTTGGCCAAGGAAATTGAAAAAATGACTATCGAAATTGAGAAGGCAAAAGTCAAGCTTTCCAATGAATCCTTCCTGCAGCGCGCTCCGGTCGAAGTGATAGCGATAGAAAAGAAAAAACAGCAGGACTATATCGAGAAAAAACAGAAACTCGAAGAGAATCTGGAAAGGATGGGAAAGTGAACTTTAGAAATATAATCAGAAGCGCTCTGGCAGAAGATGTAGGCAGCGGGGATGTTACCACCGATACTATTGTTCCGGAAAATCTTAACGTAAAAGCCGAAATAGTCGCGCACGAGGCAGGTATTGTCTCTGGCCTTGTTGTGGCAAGAGAGGTTTTTACGGTTTTTGATCCTTCCGTCGAAGTGAAAGCCGTAGTCAGTGAAGGCGATAAAGTGAAAAAAGGCACGGTGCTTTTAAAGATTAAGGGGAGCGCCAGAACAATACTTACCTGCGAAAGACTTGCGTTAAATCTCCTCCAGCGTTTATCCGGTATCTCCACGCTTACCGGGGAGTACGTGAAAAAAACAAAACCTTACGGTGTTAAACTTCTTGATACCAGAAAAACTACTCCGGGACTCAGGAATCTCGAGAAATATGCGGTCAAAGCCGGCGGCGGGGAAAACCACCGTATGGGGCTTTACGACGGCACGCTTATAAAAGACAATCATATTAAAATTGCAGGTTCAATTATCAAAGCGGTAAACCTGGTGAAAGCAAAATATCCGGGCGAACTTATTGAAGTGGAAGCCCAGAACATGAAAGAAGTGGAAGAAGCGATAAAATCCAACATAGATGTTATCATGCTTGACAATATGAGTATTAAAGATATGAAGAAAGCAATAAAACTCATCAATAAAAAATGCCAGATAGAAGTTTCCGGCGGAGTGGATTTCGATAATATAGAACGGATAGCCAAGCTCGGAGTGGACTATATCTCGGTAGGCGCGCTGACACATTCAGCTAAAAGTTTGAATATTTCATTGGATATATTAGGCTAGCAAATTACTAATTACTAGTGACTAATGACTATTTAAGGAAGCTGTAAACAGCATATATAATAATCCTCCATAAATAGTAAGTAGTCATTAGTCATTAGTAAATAGGAGGCATTTTATGAGATGGGAAGTTGAGGTCTGGTATAAACCGGGGGTTACGGATGCGGTAGGGGATTCTGTTAAAAAAGGTGTCGGAGATCTCGGTATTTCAGGGGTTTCTTCTGTCAAGACCGGACAGGTGTATATTATTGAAGGAAAGCTCGATAAAAAGCAGATAGATAAAATATGCTCGGGATTACTAGCAAACGGTATTGTCCAGTTTTACAAAATCAAGAAAGCGTAGTGAACCCGAAAACTATAGTAGGCGTCGTACCATTATCGGCATACATAAAATATAAGTGTCATTGGAATTTCGGGTTCGATTTCGCAGATTTCAAAACTTTCGGATTACACTGATTACCAGGAAGGATATTAT
>MFGS01000196.1:15934-20724 GCA_001778355.1 Candidatus Firestonebacteria bacterium RIFOXYA2_FULL_40_8 | reverse complement strand
TGCCCAGACCTGGAGCGAGCATTGCAAACACAAAGCGTTCCGAGGGATAATTACTTACAACGGGAAGAAGATAGACAATCTTTTAAAACAAACTGTCATTAAAGCTACTAAAGAAATAAATAAAAAATGGTGTGTTTCCGTATTTACGGATAACGCGGGCATTATAAAGTTCGACGACGATAACTGCGTAGCTTTCAAAGTGGAGACACATAATCATCCTTCCGCGATAGAACCTTACGGCGGAGCTGGTACGGGGATCGGCGGGGTTATCAGGGATATTTTAGGTGTGGGACTCGGCGCAAAACCTGTTATGAACACCGATGTCTTCTGTTTTGGACCTCTGAATTACCCGGAAGAAAAACTTTTAGAGGGAACTCTTCACCCCAGACGTATCTTTAAAGGAGTGGTTTCCGGAGTTCGCGACTACGGTAATAGAATGGGCATACCGACAAGCAACGGCGCCGTTATATTTGAAGAGGGATACACCTGCAATCCTCTGGTTTACTGCGGTACCGTAGGCATAATGCCGAATAACACCTGCTTTAAAAAAGTAAAACCCGGAGATATCATTGTTTCACTCGGCGGCAAGACCGGACGGGACGGGATTCACGGGGCAACTTTCTCTTCCATCGCGCTGGATAAAGATACCGAAGTAAGCGCCGTGCAGATTGGAAATCCTATAGTTGAAAAGAAAACCCAGGACGCTCTCATTCAAGCCCGGGATAAAGGACTTTATAATTTCGTGACGGATTGCGGTGCCGGCGGGTACTCTTCCGCCGTAGGCGAGATGGCGGAAGAAACCGGAGCAAAGGGGTATCTGGATCGGGTGCCTTTAAAATATCCGGGACTTACACCGTGGGAAATCTGGGTTTCCGAAGCCCAGGAGAGGATGGTGTTCGCGGTGCCTCTTTCGAAGCTTACGGAGATAATGAAAATATTTGAACGCGAGAATGTCGAAGCCACTATTATCGGAGAGTTTACAGGTTCAAAACGCCTGGAATTATACTACGGCAAGGAAAGAGTTGCCGACCTGGATATGAAATTCATCCATGAAGGCGGCCCGAGGTTCGAGCTGATCGCGGAGTGGAAAGATAAAGAAAACGCGGAGCCTGGTTTTGTCTCTCCTTCAAATCTCGGAGAGTCTCTAAATAAAATACTTTCAGACATGTCCGTTGCCAGCAAAGAATGGATCATCAGGCAGTACGACCATGAAGTTCAGGGCGGTTCCATTATCAAGCCTATGCAGGGAGCCACAAACGACGGACCGGGCGATGCTGCGGTTGCCAGACCCATACTTACTTCCTGGAAGGGTATAGCAGTTTCTAACGGGATTAATCCCAGATACGGGATGATAGACCCTTACTGGATGGCGGCGTCAAATATCGACGAAGCGGTAAGGAATATCGTAGCGGTCGGCGGAGATCCGGATAAAATAGCTATACTTGATAATTTCTGCTGGGGAAGCCCGAATAAACCGGAAGAACTCGCAGGGATGGTCAGAGCTTCACTTGCCTGTTATGATATCGCCGTTGCTTACGGTACGCCTTTTATCTCGGGAAAAGACAGTTTAAATAACGAATATGTTGATGTCAGCACCGGAAAAAAGATAGCCATACCCGGTACTTTATTGATCTCTGCTATAGCAGTTGTGGAAGACGTAAGAAAATCCGTGACCATGGACTTTAAAGCGGAAGGTAATCTGATATACGCGGTAGGCCTGACACACAATGAAATGGGCGGCTCGGTTTATCTCAAACTGAATAATGCAATAGGAAACACCGTTCCTAAAGTTGATGCAAAAAAAGCAAAAAAGATATTTGACAAAATGTTCAAAGCTGTCAGGCTGGGGATTATAAAGTCCTGCCACGACTGCTCGGAAGGCGGTATCGGCGTAGCTGTTGCCGAGATGGCATTTGCCGGAGGTATCGGCGCGAATATCTATCTGGATAAAGTAGGGAGGAACGGTGATGTTAACCGTGATGATTATGTCCTCTTCTCGGAGTCCAACTCCAGATTTATTGTGGAGATAGATAAAAAACATCAGGCCAAGTTCGATGCCCTCTTTAAAGGGATGGAGATTTCAAATATAGGCGAAACGTTCGGGGACAAATTAATGGTCTACGGACTGGATAACAGGCTGGTGGTGAGTGAGGATATAAATAAATTGAAAGAGTCGTGGCAAGCGCCTTTACGAAACCCGTAAGGGACAGAGGTTTGGACGGTTGGATGGTTAGAGGGTTGGCAAAAGAAAAAAGCATTGAAGAAAGTGAAATAAGAATAGGGGATGGAGTACAATGAGTAAAAAAGCGAAGGTTATAGTTATCAGGACGGCGGGGACTAATTGTGATTATGAGACTGTTACGGCGTTTCAGCTTTGCGGGGCGGAAGTGGACCTTGTGCATATTAACCAGCTGCTGCGCAAAGAAGTTGATATTATGGAGTACCAGATACTTGCGATACCGGGCGGGTTTTCTTACGGGGATGACGTTGCTTCCGGCAAGATACTTGCGAATGAAATACAGTACCGCCTTATGGATGCCATAGCCAGGTTTGTGGACGCCAGGAGGCTTATAATCGGTATCTGCAACGGTTTTCAGGTGCTTGTAAAGACCGGTCTTCTGCCGGGTATTGACGGCATTGATAAAAAAGAATATACTACGCTTTTTAACAACGACTCTGGGAAGTTCGAGGACCGCTGGGTGTATTTACACAGCAGTTCAAACAGATGTATATTTACCAAAGGGGTAAAGGGGCAGATTTATCTTCCTATAGCGCACGGTGAAGGGAAATTCCTGACCCTCGATAAAAAGACCCTGGATTATATAAAGAAAAACGATATGATAGTGTTTAAGTATGTAAATAAAAACGGCGAGCTGGCCGGGTATCCGGATAATCCTAACGGTTCCACCGAAGCGATCGCGGGTATCTGTAATCCCGGAGGAAATATCCTCGGCATGATGCCGCATCCCGAAAGATTTGTGACAAAATACACCCACCCCAGATGGACGAGGGAAAAACTCCCTGAAGAGGGGGACGGTCTTGTTTTATTCAGAAATGCCGTAGAATTTGCCAAGAAAAAACTCTAATGCGGTTAAAACTTATCGCCTGTGAGGTCTTCCACAGGGAAATATTGCACTTTGTCAGCAAATCCAAGAACATTGTTGACGTCGAGTTCCTGGAAAAGGGCCTGCACGATAAATCCGAGATTCTCCGTAAAAAACTTCAGGAAAAGATAGACGAATCCTCTTCCGTCAAGACAAAATACGAAGCCATACTTCTTGCCTACGGTCTTTGCGGTAACTCCTCCGCGGGAGTCAAAGCGGGAACTGTTCAGGTGGTGATCCCCAGAGTTCACGATTGCGCGGGCTTTCTTCTCGGTTCAAATAAAAGATACATGGAGTACTTCAAAGATAATTTAAGCCAGCCTTTTACCTCCGCTGGTTATATGGAACGGGGGGATTCAATGTTCCGCGAGGGTGAATCCGACATGAAAGTCGCCGGAACGCAGGGAACTTATGAGGATTTTGTTAAGATGTACGGTGAAGAGAACGCAAAGTTCATAATGGATTCCTTAAATCCGAAAACACACAACAGCTCCATCGTCTTCATAGAATCCGAGATCACCAAACACCTCGGCTACGCTGGAAAAACAAAGGACCACGCCGAAAAAGAGTCCTTAAAATATATAGAATACCAAGCCGACTTAAAGCTGCTCGAAGACCTGATTAGCGGGAACTGGGCTGATACTGCAAGATTCCTGGTAGTTCCTCCCGGCAAAGAGATAAAACCGAGTTATGATGAGAGGGTGGTAAAAGAAGTATAAGGTACGAAGTACAAAGTACAAAGTGAAATCTTGAATGATTGAAATAAATTAGGGACAGCGACCAATTATTTTGAGGTTTAGGGGGTGGGGAAAGTGAGAAATATTCCAAAAAACAAAATACAAATGTCTGTTGTACTTGCTTTGTTGATTTGTTGTTTATACTCAAATCCTGGTTTCGCAATAGTTGCAGAAATAACTAATACATATCCTGACGGAAATGCGAAAGAGATTATTTATATTTATGATGGCGATGGAAGGGTAACGGCTAGGGAAGCATTTGATGAGAAGGGCAATAGTAAAATAGTTGGTATAATCCCTGATGGGGTAATTAAAGAGTATTATAAAGGTGCCAAACTTAAATCTGAGGTCATTTTTAAAGACAATAAGAGGAACGGCATCGCAAAAGAATATGATGAATCTGGCAAAATGAAGTCAGAGTTAAAATACAAAGAGAATAAATTAAATGGTTTGAGCAAATACTATGATAATGGAAAACGTGTAAAAGAATGCGATTATAAGGATGGAATATTGATTTCGGAAGGCATGGTGATGAATGATAGATTAGACGGCATATTTAAGCAATATTATGATGACGGTAAACTCCATGAAGAGAAATATTATAAAGATGGTCTTTTGGATGGAGTTTATAAAGAATATCATAAAAATGGCAAATTGAAAACCGAAGCCTATGCTAAAGGTCCGAGTTATGAGGGCTTGTCTAAGAGTTATGATGAAAATGGCAATCTTAGGGGAGAGTCAATTTGGAAAAACGGCAAAACGGAAGGTATTCAAAAAGTTTATAGGAACGGAATAATATGTTTTGAAACAAATAATAAAAATGGCAAGCAAGACGGGCTGGCTAAGGGTTTTTATGAGGATGGAACGCTTGGAGTAGAACAGAATTTAAAGGATGGCATGCTTAACGGTTTATCAACACGTTATTATAAAAATGGTAAAATTATGTCAC
>MFGS01000196.1:0-15918 GCA_001778355.1 Candidatus Firestonebacteria bacterium RIFOXYA2_FULL_40_8 | reverse complement strand
CAATATAATTATAAGTTCAATAACTTTTGACGAATCTAACAAAGCAACTTCAAATGAAAAATTCACCATTGAAAATATTAAGTATTTAAATATAGGAGCTTTTGGCGATATCCCCGAAAGTGTTGTTAATTTTTTCAAAGCAAAAGGATATTCAATTCCTCAAAATTGGAATAACAAAGAGCCTAATAATATTATCAAGGGTAATTTTTTAGGAACCGGGGATGCTTGGGCCTTTTTGGTTCATAAGGAAAACCTGACTAATTTGATTATTTTAAGTTATAATGATGCTGACAAGAAAGTGATAAAAGAGGATAATATATTTATTGCTTCCACTAAAGATGAGGTCTCTTTTACGAAAGTGGAGAAAAACAAAAAGGCCTATTCTCTTGAAATATTAAAGGCAGATAAAGACGAAATAATAAGAAATAATCCGGGATTAAAAATTAATATTAATAAAGACGGTATTGCAAACCGTATTATTGGAAAAGGCTCTTCAGTATATTATTATGAAAACGGGGAGTGGCAAAGGTTTCAAGGATCAAAATAATTATATAAATCGGCTTTGTTTGGATTTTGCACGGTTTTCGTAGTAAAATACAGGTGTATTCAAGCAAGTTAGTGAGCTAAGGAGTATTTAAATCTCAAGGGGATTAAGGAGTTAGAAATGGCGGAGACTAAAATAGCGCTTTTTAAAGGAAAAAGGATAAGAAAAATAGTTGACAACAACGAGTGGTGGTTTTCTGTTGTTGATGTTATAGAAGTTCTTACGGATAGTCAAAACCCTCGTGATTATTGGTATAAAATGAAAATCAGAGTTAAAAGCGAAGATGGCGCTGAGTTGTCGACAATCTGTCGACAACTGAAATTAGCTTCTTCTGATGGGAAAAAGTATGAGACTGACTGCGTGAATACTGAAGGAGCTTTCCGCATTGTTCAGTCAATACCCTCGCCAAAAGCTGAATCCTTAAAGAGATGGTTGGCCCGGGTTGGGTACGAACGGATTCAAGAAATCGAGAATCCGGAGCTTTCTACAAAAAGAACAAAGGCATTGTTGGGACTGACAACGTGCGTTTCGGTGTCCTGTCCCCAATCCGCTGGATGATTGTTATTACGCTTTGACAGACAGTAAATTGGCATTGACTATCAAATGAAAAAAAGTTAAAATAATCTTAGAAAGGGGTGAGAGAGCCTCGAATAATTAACAAATTATTAATTTTTCTGTTTACTTTAAAACAAGGGTGATTAAAGAATATTATGATAGGGAGAATATCAAAAGTAATAAAACTTGCCTTGGCAATAATAGTATTTTGTCTTTTTATCCTTCCTTTAAATGCAGACCAAGCTGAAGATCAGCAAATGCTTACCGGCTATACAACTGTGGTTCGTTCGATAGACTGTTATCTCCGTGGAGTATATAATTTCGAATTACTTTACGGGGAGAATACAGAGACGAATGGTGATTTGTCTATGTGTAATAATGTTATTTTCGCACAGTACCCTAGTAGAATCGACGGATATCTTAGATTCTATGATAGAACTGGCTCTGTCGAATATCAAAAACTGGGCGAACAAATAATAGAAAAATTATTTAAAGTATACTCTCTTACCAAAGACAAAGATGGAAAAAACTGGATCCCATTACAGGCTGCGGTTACAAGAACCGGTGAATTATATGGGTATTCCA
Organism: Candidatus Firestonebacteria bacterium RIFOXYA2_FULL_40_8; assembly: GCA_001778355.1. Classification (GTDB taxonomy): domain Bacteria; phylum Oederibacteriota; class D2-FULL-39-29; order D2-FULL-39-29; family D2-FULL-39-29; genus D2-FULL-39-29. Next base: position 14,234 of record MFGS01000196.1, on the reverse strand, counting down.
AGGGAAAAAGTTTTAATAGGTTAAGCAATGAAAAACGACATCCTGTCTCATTTGACCAATCAAACGGAATTTATCTCATTGAAAAGGCTTCGATGCTTGATGCTTTTGGAGTAGGCTCCTGGGAACTCGCAAGGCTGATTACCCGTAAAGATAACTCTGGCGAAAAAGATAAAGTAATACTAAAAGATGAGTATAGAGAAAAATACATTAAGATACTCGAATGTATTATGGACTTTTTTCACCGGGATTATATGCTGTATAAAAAAGGGGATGTGTTTTATTATCGGACAGATGACGTTGTTCCTTCTGCGCCGTCAATGCCTATACCAAAACCAAACTGGAATAATGAAGCGTCCGATGTAATTTACGTGGCCCTGGCTTTGCAAGAATTAGGTGTGGATACCGGCAAGTGGGATTTTCCGTTATCAATGTTTTTAAAATATTATTTGTCAGAAAGAAGAGATCACAGCGAGGAAAGCAGAATAAACTTTCTTGATAATAGAATATTAGATTTGTGTGAATATTTTAAGAAAAAGAATAAAGAAGAAGCAACCATAAAAGAAATATACGGCATGCTGAAATATACATATGAAAAGAAAGGAACAACAAAAGCTTTATTTATGCTTGATGGCGCTACGAAGAATCCTTCAAGTATTCCCACCCTGGATATCTATAGAAAATTGGGATTAAAATGGAAATATCAAGAGCTGTTTAAGGATATATGGGAAAATAGTTTTAACGAAGAGAAAGGAATAGTTGAGCCGAATCTAGTTATTATTGGAGGCAATCCCGTTTCAGTAAACTGCGCTGGTTATCACGCTTTGTTAAGTTATTCTTATACCGGCTGGAAGGATGGAATGATCTCTGATGTGGATTTTATAAAGGCATATAAGAAATATTATAAATTCAAGGGTAACCCTTTAGCATATAAAGACTTGGACGACTGGGTTATAGAAACACCTGAGGCAGACCGCGAAAGACCGGGTTGGACGGCCACCCCTACGGATTTTTTCGCGGAAGAATGCGAGAGCGAGCAATATTACGGCGGAGAGGCTCAGGCGTATAGTCTAAACAGGATTAGAGTTGGCGAAGATAAAAAAATACGGAAAATTAAAGAAAACACTGGTAAAGCGAAAACGAAAGAAGATCAGTTAACTCTATCGAAAAATATTAAAGAATATATGGACGTGAATCGTGTCAGAAAAGGTGAGTACAGACAATTCGTCTCTGTCTTCCCCACTCACGGAGAACCAATAAGGTATGGAGAAGCTTTAACTTTTAATTTAATAGATACGAGAGATAAAATTACATATGATAAAGAAAATAATAAAATTAATGTGAAACTGGGTTTTAAAGATATCCCTAATGGGTTGCCTTGTTTTGGTGTGATAGATGTCAGTACCTATGCTCCGAGTGATCAAAATAATGAGGTAAAAAAGGTTCTATATGGTGATAAGGAAGTATTATTTAAGGTAAGTAAGCTCCTTGATTATCCTGAAATATTTAAAGAAACTAAAAGCGTAAAAGTAATATTTCTTGTTGAGTATGCTGGAGAAAAGAATGGTAATTTGGAAGTTATACTTGGCAAAAAGGAAATTGTTGAACAGCTGAAATATAAGGAAGTAGATAAAAATAAAACAGAATTTATTAAAACTCCAGTAGACAGTAAGGAAATATCGCGATTAATCGATAAGCTTCAGAAGACGAATAGTAGATATTTCCCTTTCACTTTGTACTCGCGATGGCAGGATAAGCTGATAAATCAGGAATATAGAAAGTCAGCGAAATTAGTAGAGTCTGTTACAAAAGGTGAAGTAATAATTTCAAATGAAGAGTTGGTTTTGAATAAATGGAAGAATTTCAAAATGTCAGCTGAATTTAATCGTGATTCGGCAGAATTGAGCACCTGGCTAAAAGCATTAAATAAATATCTGGAAGAAACGAAGTCTGAAATAAAAAGTAAAAATATAGCTGAAAGAATAGAAAAACTAACAGAAATAAATGAAAATTTGAGAAGCATAGATACTTATACAAAAGAGACACAAACGAAAGTATCGCAGCGATTATTGCAGGATATGGAATACTTGCTCCAGAATTTACCGAAAGAAAATAGCTCTGAAAAACTCAAAGAAATAGTTACTGCTCTAAAATTTATGGTGGTTTATCCTGAGCTTAGTGTCAGCATGAAGAATGTTGATATTATGTGGGATAATTTAAGGAGAATTTTATCTGATAGAATGAATGAAGATGGATTGGTGAAAGATGATGGCAGTTATGAAACAGTAAAAGAATTGACTGTTCTGATCAGATTGTGCTGGCAGAATAAAATATCCGTTTCAAAAGAAGTGGCAGAAATAACAAAAAAGCTGGCGAAAAACTTAATGTATTTGATGGACGGTGAAGGATGCCTGTCTCAAATAGGAAATGACACTGAACGAGTTAATCTAAGGCAGTATTATTATTGGCTGGGGAAAATATTCGATAGAAGTGATTTCCGATTTATTGCCTATGGCGGAATGAAAATGCCTGATTCAATAGCCCCGAAAAAAACTACTAAATCATTCCCTAATAGCGGTTATGTCGCCATGAGGAACAGTTGGGATATTGCAGATAGTTTAGAGTTTGCCAAGTATAGGCGGGAAAATCAGGAAAAAAATAGCAAAAAGGATTCGTTATACATAAATGATCGAATGAAGATGCTTAGTTATAATTTAAATACCGGGAAATTTGAAATTTATAGTAATGGAGAAATTCAATTTAAATATATGGGTAATGAAGATCTAAGGAAAGGTGAAATAGCAAAATTTGAAAGCAATAAAGACTATGATTTCTTAAGGGTGGAAAAGAATGGAAATGAAAAAGTATATCAAAGAATATGGTTTTTTAAGAAATATGGGATATGGTTTATAGATACGACATTAACTAATAGTGAAAAACCGCTAGAGTCAATATTTGAGTTTTATAATTGTGAATTAAGTCAGGAGAAAAAAGAAGAGCGGCAGTTGACGTATACTATGCACAATTTTAATTCTTTTAAAAGAATACCTCAGAATTTGTTTCATTCGAGAGATCAAGGTGAAGTAGTTTTTGAGATGAGTGGAAGCGGTAGGACTAGGATGGAAAAAGAGGAAGAAGACAGAAACGGAATAGAATATACAAAAATAAGATATTTGCAAAAATCTCCGGATTTAATAAATTGGCAGATGGTAGTAACCGCTTTTAGTGGAGGGAGAGGACAGATAGGTGAATTATCAGGCAGTATAGCAGAGAATGGTCGAACTGCCGTCAGCAAGCTAACAAGAGATTGGGTGGAAAAAGGGTTGCCAAATGTAAGCAGTAAGCTGTATAATAATAAAGTTGAGTTGTTTTCAGGTAATGAAATATTTATTACTATAAATTTAGAAAATGAAAAAATACAAATCAAGGGGATTGGGGAGGAAAGTAAAAATGAAAAGAATTAAGAGTTTTCTGTTTATGCTTTTTATTGGTCTATTCGGAGCAGGGATAGCTCATGGATGTCCGTCTGTAACGGAAATAACTTATGATCCCGAGATGCCAATCGTTAATGAGCATGTTGGATTAGATTGTATATATGAAGATACTGATGATTATGTTTATGATGGCGAAGATGATTGGATAGTTGATAAAGACCCCCGAAGTCCACTCCCATCTGATTTTAAATTTACGACTGCAGGTGAACATATTGTGATGGTAAGATTAGAAGGATTAAATGAATCTAAAAATGAAACTCTATGGGGGCCGTGGAGTGAACCGCAAAGTATAAATGTTTATGCGAAAATTAAAATTGATAGTGGAGATAATCAAGTTGTCCCAAAAGATTCAAATACTGCAGAATTACTAAAGGCAAAAATATTTGATTTTAATGGCGATGCATATTCAGGGGTTAATTCAACTATAAAATTCTATACCCCAGATGGAGCTCCGGTAAAAAATGTAATTGATACACCGGATCAAGATGGAATTGTAAGTGCAGAGCTGGACACCGCTAAAGCAGGTGATTACTACATAGAGGTTGATGGAGATTGGATGCTTTCGTTAGATATGTTTCATGAACAGGTGTTTGGAATAACTATAAATAGTATAGATTATTTCAAAGATCAAATTGTTACCTCATTAGTTCCAGAAGTTTCAGGTCTATTTGAACTTACATTTACAGGAGGAGCAACATCACATAATATTGTTTCAGAAAATAGGACTGGAATAGAAAAATACACTTCAGAATCTGACGCCGAAATAGATAGTTTTAATATCCCTTTTAACAACAATGATTTAGATAATACAACTCTTGATACAATAAAAGCAGAATGGACAGTAGGTGGTAAGACTTTTAGTGTAACGAGTTATAAATGCTCCATAAAAATTCTTTCAGATTACATGGTAACAAATTATTATGTGCCTTTTGAGTCTGATTTTACAAAGCCAAATATTACGGTCTCAGTTAGAGGTAACGATTGTGTTTGGAGTGATAGGACTTTTAAAGCGGATTTTGTTGATGAAGTGGGTAATGAAGGAACGGGGAAATGTTTAGCTAATACTTTTGTGCAGGTCTCGAAATATGATAGTTGTGGTAATAGTAATATAGCCCCACATTATTTTACAAATAAATTTGGTATCAAATATGCGTTCTATGAAAAAACAACAATAACTGGAAGCTGTAATACTAATTTGTCTGTAGGAGATTTTGCCAGAAATAAAGATAACACTGATTTTCCGTGTACATCCGTCGCATTCATACTAGAAAACCGATTAAAAGGGACGATAGGTGACACGGGGTCTGGAAATAATGGGAGTTTAGCTTGGTTGGATAGATTTTTTGGCTTTGGTAAACAAGCGGGTATCGGCGCTAATTTATGGGGTCAACCAATAAAAAAAATTGTTAAAATAATTAACAATGGTTTTTGAATAATCGTAAGGAGATAATATGCTATTTTTAATTCGAATATCTACTTTTATATTTATAGTATTAGCTTGTTTCTTTTGTAAAGATATATACTTAGTAAATAATGAAATCTACTTTAGAGACTCGTCAGGCAAAGAAAATAAAATAACTAGAGAATTATATTCAGAGTACAGTATTTATTTAAGTCCCGACAAATCTAAGGCAGTATATTTATCTCAAGATAAAAAGCTAACTATTGTTGATTCAAAAGACAATAAAGTAATAAAAAGGGTCTCTATTAATTTGGGGGTATTTTTAGTCGAAAAAGTGTTTTGGATAAGTGATAATATTGTTGGTATAATGGGGGAAAATAAAGAAAATATTAACTATATAAAAGAGAGTACATTTCTTATTGTAGATATCAGAGAAGAGAAAGAAATCTACAGCCTAAAGGGTGATATTCTTGTTACTCCGGATTTTAAATATGTATTTTTCAGGGCAGATTCAGCTCGGTATCTTCCAGAAGAACAACAATTTCAGAGATTGGGGATATTGCGTTTATATAAGATTAAAGAAATGGAATATTTCAAAGTCGATTATTTGATGTTCTCTTTCCCGGAAAATCTTAGAAATGAAATATATGAATTGGAAAAAAGACCATATATTGTAAGTGATATTTCATGGAATGAGAACGAGAGTGCCATTGCTTTTGTTACTAGATATTATTCTGCCGATAAAAGTGGTGTAAGTTGTAAGTATTATTTAAATATTCAAAACATTGGCAATGAAAGTAAAATAAGTACATTAAGTATCGATTTAAATGAAACATCAGATTGGGATAAGATAGAAATAGTAAATGTGTATTTTAATGATAACAGCACGGTAACGGTCAAGTATAAAGTAAAGGAAAAACAGAAGAATAGTAAAGATATTAATGTAAGCCTTTATTTTGCAAAAATTAATATTAAGAAATCAACAATAGAAAAAGGGAAAACAGGCACAAGTATTAATCAAAATGTGCTTGCAAGAAAATATGGATCAGATATAGCAAATAAAATAATTAAAGAAATGATTGGCGCCGATATGTCTGAGAATAAATATGAAAATATTATCGAACGTGAGGATAAGATAAAAAATGAAATATTTAAGGACAAGCCTATAATTACCTTTAAGGAAAATGTTCTTAATTTTGGAAAAGTCAAGGAAGGTGAAACTGTTGAAAAAGAGTTTGAATATAAAAATACTGGCGGGTCTGAGCTACTAATTACAGGATTTAAATATAATACAAATTATATTTCTGTAGTAAATACGACAAATGTACCCAAAAGAAATGGTCAAGTTGGAATTCTTCAGGTTACAATTAAAACAAAAGATATAAACCTAATATCGGAATTATATATTGTAGTCAAAAGCAATGACGAAAAAAATCCTTTATATAAGTTAAAAGTTAACGTGGAAATAGTAAAGCCGGATAAATAAAGTCTGTCAGAAAGTTTGTGTAAATCAAGCAACTTTTATTTTATACCCATGATGGTGGTTTTGAACGATAGAGGGACGGCCACCATTTAGTTTTTAATTCTTTCATGAGATAATGTCAATAAAATTGGTGTAAAAAGAGAAAGAAAAATCATGGATTTAAACGGCCTTCTTTTTTTGAGTAAGATTTTGGTTTAAAAGCAGCTCTTAAAGCCCAGGATTCCTCATGCCGGATAGAAAACACCGGTCAACTCTAAAAAATAATCTCTTGCGGGCTATTCGTAACGATAATGTCAAGCATCAGGTTAACAAAAAAACACAGAAAAGAGATGAAAAGAATGTTTAAAAACGAGAGAGTTCAAATACTGATTATTGCGGTGTTTGCGGCTGTTGTTTTATTTGCGAAACTGGGGGCGGGGGGGATGGCTTCGCTGGATGATTGTTATTACGCGGAGCAGGCAAAAGAGATTTTACAGACGGGGGAGTGGTTTACGATGCATTATCAGGGGAAGGCGATGCATGAAAATGACCCTGTCGGCATCTGGTCCATGGCTGTTATGTTTAAAACCTTTGGTATTTCTGAGTTTTCCGCGAGGTTTCCTTCGGCGCTCTTTGGGGTTCTAACCATAATACTGGTCTATTTTCTGGGGCGGTTGCTTTATGATCACTGGATCGGTATTTTTTCTTCGGTAATCCTTCTAACCACCCAGATATTTACAAAGTACGCGAGGCACGCGATGCTGGATGTGACGCTCACATTTTTCGTAATACTTTCGCTGTTTTTCTTTGTAAAGGCCGTAAAAGAAGAGGAGAAAGAAGGTGAAAATAAAACAGGAGTATTCTTTTTACTTTTCGGCGTCTCGGCAGGTATTGCGATATTAACGAAAAGTTTACTCGGCGTATTTCCGGTCCTTACTGCGGCGCTTTACACCCTTTTTAATAAAGGTTTTTCAAAACGCTTTTCTTTTAATCTGACGTTTGCTTCCGTTATTGCGCTTGTTATTCCTTCGCTCTGGTATTTTTACAGTTACAAAACCAGCGGTGTGATATTTTTCAAAGAACATTTCGGCTATATAATATTTAAAAGGGCGCTTGAAGAAGGGGCGGGAAAACAGGACTTTTGGAGTTATACCTCTTATATACCGGCGCTCTTTAAATTTTACGAGCCCTGGATATTTCTTGCGCTGGCAGGTTTTGTTCTCATGCTTATAAAATGGGTAAAGGAAAGAGATAAAGGTTCTATCCTTCTTGTAATTCACGTTACCCTTACCCTGATAATTCTTTCCGCCGCCAACGCAAGAAAGATATGGTACATCATGCCGGTGTTCCCCGCCTTTGCAGTGATGGGTTCTTTATTTACGAATAAGTACATTCTCAAAAGTGAAAAAGCAAGATTTGTAACTTTGGTTTCTGTATTCGGCGCCGGAACGGTCCTTGCCTTGATAATATTATTTTCTCCCGTACGGCTCGATTGGAACAGGAACGCCGATATCAAAGCGATTGCTCCATATATTAAAGAAGTTGTGCCGGAAGGCCAAAGGGTTCAAACATACCAAACAGAAGAATATTTTGCCGTTCAGCTTCCGTTAATATTCTACTCGGATAGATCCGCTGCTTATCCTGTAACCAAAAAAGAAGAGATGTTGAAAATATTAGAAGGAAAAGACCAGGTGTTTTGCCTGACCTACACCACACCTTACAAAGAACTCGGAAACCGGCAGGTAATTGCGAGCTTTGGCGACCTGATTTTCTTTACCAATCAACCGTTAAAAGGCAAGACACTTCCTCTGTACGAAAATACTACCCCCTATGAAATAAGAAGATAAGCAGTGCCTGGGAGGGTTTAATTACCATTCTACCTCGGCGCATATCTTTTGTTCTTGCACAACACTTTCTAATAATATTATCTTTACGGAAATCCATCCGGTAATCCAAATGTTGACAAATAATAGTACGTAAGGTACTATGTTAACAGCTTGATTTAATTGAGGGTATACAGATGTCTGATGAAAACAGGGAAAAAGAGGTGCTTGCCTGCCTGAAAAAAAAGCAGGAGGGTATCGTCAGTAATAGAGATGAAAAAACAGGCCTTATCCGGTCACGGGTCATGTACTATGGCGTAGATGAAAGTTTCGTCGGTTATCTCATGTCCGTCAAAGACAGTCCAAAAGTGGAAAATATATTAGTTTCACCGGGTATCACCATGATAGTTTTCGGTATGGAAGAGCCTTTTGATCTTTCCTGGGAAATTGAGATCAACGGAACGGCGCAGCTGCTGACTAAAGATAAAGATATCATGACAGCCCTGCAAACCCTTAAAGGAAGGAATCCTTTCGCGGATGTTGCGTTTGAATCCGGAATCACCAGCCGGTTTGATTTTATCAGATTGACGCCCAAATTTGTAATGTACCGCGTCTATAAAGAGGCGTTGAATTCTGAGCCTCCATTTCTACTGAAATTCTGAAAAATGAAAAACATTAGACAGCTGAAATGCTGGGAGTACCATAAATGCGCCAAAAAAGAATGTCCCGCTTACGGTTCTTCTGATCTCAAGTGCTGGTTAAAAAGCGGCACCTTCTGCCATGAAAAAATAAACGATACCTTTCTGGAAAAAATGGAAGCTTGCATGGGGTGTCCTGTGTTTAATATGAACTTTGATCGGGATGAATGGCAGGAAACCTTTAACATTTTATCGGAGCAGTTTAAAAGCGTCAGCGCTAAGTTCGAAAAAGAGAAAAATGAGCTGAAAGCCGCGGAAAAAAAACTTATTGAATTTAAAACTACCAGTGTTTACCTTCTTAAAGAACTGGATAAAAAAAGCCGCGAGGTGGAAGCGGAGAAAAGCGGTCTTGAAGAAAAGGTTGAAGAGCGGACTAAGGAACTTAAAGAAACGCAGGAACGGCTTCTTCAGACAGCCCGGGTGGCGGCGCTTAGCAGGTTTTCCGCCGGTATAGCCCATGAGATAAATAACCCGCTCGGGGCGGTAATAAATTTTGTGCGGACGGTCCTGGCCAATCCCGGGATAGAAGGGGATAATAAGAATTATCTGGAGCTGAGTCTTAAAGGGCTTTTCAGGATAGAAAATATCATAAAACAGATACTGTCTTACTCGGGCAGGCGTAATCCGGAGATGACGGATATCAATAAATTACTAAAAGAGATACTGGAATTTATGGGCCACAGGTTCAAAGAAGAAAAAACCGGTCTCAAACTAGAATTAACGGAGCCGCTGCCTCCTGTTTTTGTGGACCCGGTCCAGATACAGCAGGTGTTCACTAACATTATTCGTAACGCTCTGGATGCAATGAAAGACTGTCAAAGGAAAGAACTCACGGTAAATACGGAGTATAAAGAAGGCAGAGTGTTTATCCGGGTGCTGGATACGGGAAAAGGCATAAAAGAAGACGAAAAAGAAAAGATATTTACCCCGTTCTTTACCACAAAGGAAGTCGGGGAAGGTCTGGGACTGGGCTTATTTATCAGCTATAATATTATTCAGATCTCGGAAGGAACTCTTGAAATGGATAACCGGAAAGAAAGCGGGGCGGTTGTGACAGTGACACTTCCGGTTTTAACGGAGAAGAAGAAAAATGGAAAAAATTAAAGTACTGGTCGTGGAAGATGACGATCTTATGCTTAATATGCTCCTGGGCAAACTCCAGAAAGCGGGGTTTTTTGTAACTGCGGCCGGAGACGGGCTGGAAGGGCTTGTCAAATCAAAAGAAGATGATTTTTCTCTGGCGCTCATTGATCTTAATCTTCCGAAACTGGACGGTGTGGCGCTTCTTTCGAAGATAAAAGAAACCTTGCCGGATATGGTCTGTATTATGATGACAGGTTACGGCACGGTGGAAACGGCTGTTTCAGCCATGAAGCTCGGAGCTTTTGATTACGTCACAAAACCTTTCATATTTGAAGAACTCCTCCGGATAATGAATAACGCGCTGGAACTGCAATCGTTAAAAAAAGAGAACCTGCTTTTAAAAGAGCGGTTGGGTGAACGGGGAAAGCTAAATAATATAATCGGAAAGAGCAGGGGCATGCAGGAAGTTTATAGGCTTATAGAAGCGGTGGCGCAGGGGCTGACCTCGGTCCTTATTCTTGGAGAGAGCGGTACAGGTAAGGAACTTGTCGCGGAAGCCATACATAATCTGAGCGAAAGAAAAGCCGGTCCTCTTATCAAAGTTAATTGCTCCGCGCTTACCGAGTCACTGCTTGAGAGCGAGCTTTTCGGTCACGAGAAGGGATCTTTCACGGGTGCGGATAAAAGAAGGATCGGCAGGTTCGAAATGGCGGATCACGGTACGATATTTCTGGATGATATAGATGATATGAAACCGGCAGTGCAGGTGAAACTCCTCCGGGTATTGCAGGAGCGTGAGTTTGAAAGGGTCGGCGGAACTGAAACTATTAAAACTGATGTCAGGGTAATTACCGCGTCTAAGACCGATCTTAAAGAAAAAATAGCTGACGGTACGTTCAGAGAGGACCTTTATTACCGGTTGAATGTGGTTCAGATACCCCTGCCGCCTCTTTGGGATCGGATCTCTGATCTTCCCCTGCTGGCGGAACATTTCCTTAAACAGTATAATAAAAAAACCGGAAAAAATGTTAGTTTTGCTCCGAAGACTCTGCAGGTGATGATGAACTACAACTGGCCGGGGAATATCCGCGAACTTGAAAATCTTGTGGAGAGGTTTGTTTCTCTTTCCGAAAGCCGCGAGATTCTTCCGGGAGAGCTGCCTTTATACTTCAAAGAAAAGAAAAAGTGGAAAGCCGTTCCGTTAAAAAAAGCTCTAAAAGAGGCGGAGAAAGAACATATCCTTAAAGCGCTTGAGTACACAAAAGGTCAAAAGAAAAAAGCGGCTGAACTGCTCGGTATTACGCCGAAAAATTTGTGGGAAAAGATGAAAGAAAAGTAAAAAAACCTTCCGTTTAACTATTCATTACCTTTCAAGAAAGCATTACCAATTGGTAATGTTGACTATCTCTCTTACCGTCAAAAAACCTATATTTTAAATACATTTCACCCTGGCATGCTTATTGCTTTGGTATATGGTAGGAAAGCAGAAAGAATCTGAAAGGAGGGTAGAAAATGAAGAAAATAAAAGAAAGTATATCCGTGGTAGATCTCCTGGTGACAGCCGTTATCCTTCTGCTTCTCTTTCTTTCTCCGTACCTCTTACTGCAGGATAAAAAAGGGACGGGACAAAAAGAACTTATAGTTTACAGAGATTCCAAAGTAATAAGCACAACCGGGTTAAATGATAAAGATGAACTTATAAGTATTGACGGTTTGAATCTTGAGATTAAAGGCGGCAGGGTCAGGGTACTGCATTCGGACTGCCCCAAAGGTTTATGCCGGCATTTTGGCTGGATTTCCGGCCCCGGACAGACGATAGTATGTGTTCCGAAAAGAATACTGGTGGAAATAGAGGGAAAGAAAGAAGAGCAGGCGTATCAGGTTTTGAGTTATTAAAAAGGCGGGGTATTTTATGAGAAATGAGGCGGAAAACATAAAAAAGACAGCGATGCTGGTTGCCTGTGCTTCGGTTCTGCAGATTGCGGAGTTTTTACTGCCGAGCCCTCTGCCGGGCGTAAAACTGGGACTGGCTAATATTGTTACGTTGGTTGTACTTTCCGAGCTGGGCTTTAAAGCGGCTCTCGAAGTAGCTATACTCCGGACCGTTGTGAGTTCTCTTATCGTCGGGACGTTCCTTTCTCCGACCTTTTTGATGAGTTTATCCGGAGCTTTCGTAAGCACACTCGTTATGGGTTCGATATATAAAATTTTCGGTCTTATAAGCGTGAGCGTGATAGGTTCAGTCACGCATATCGCGGTGCAGATGCTTTTAGTTTACCTTCTCCTTATAAAGAACACCGCGGTATTTCTAATGCTCCCCTGGCTCGGTCTCAGCGCCGTTATTATGGGCTGGCTCACGGGGCTTATCGCAATACAGGTTATTAATAAACTTAGAAGCGGAGAGACGGAAAGTTTTAAGGACACCTCCGGACCCGTAAGTCCTCTAGCTTCAAAGCTTTATCTAAATACCGGCTCAAAACTTCATGCGTTCCCCGCGACTGCGAAGATATTTATCAGCTTAATTCTGATGGTCCTCGTACTCTTATTTTCCAATGCCTATTTTTACAGTGTGGTTTTTATATTCCTTTTACTCCTCGGGACGGTTTCAAAAGTTCCGGCGGGAAAATTATTCTCCGGTATAATAAAACTGCGGTTTTTCCTCATCTTTTCCTTTATTATTCCCGCGCTTTTTGGAGGGGGTAATCATACCCTTTTTGAGTACGGTTTCCTGAAAGTTACTGTGGAAGGCTGCTTTACCGGAGTGATGTTTGTGTACCGCCTTGCGGCCTTAATGCTTATAACCTCTCTTATGATGACTACCACTGCACCCGAGGCGCTTGCTGAAAGTTTAAAAAAATATTTCGGGGAGAGAGTATCCCGGGTCATGACGTTGTCCTGGTCTTATGTTCCGATTTTTTGGGAAAAATCCAACAGATACATCAGAAGCCATAAAGTAGACGGTAAGCTTTTCGGAAAAGTTCTTCCGATAGCTGTGAGTCTTTTGGTGATGTTGTATATGGAAACTGAAAAATACGAGTAAAGGAGGCTAATAAAAGGTTAAAGGAATATTAAAAAGAATAAGAAATTTAAAAAGGAGGAAAAATGAAAAGCTTAAAGATGTATATGGTCTGCTGCCTGGCGCTTCTGCTTTATTGCCCGGTCGTAGCCGCGGAAGAAGCACAGCAGGTTCCTGAACCGGTAAAAGCGGTGGAACCGGTTAAAGTCGACGCTGTAAAGGCACCCGAAGGAGTAAAATTACCGGAGGCGATAAAGGCGCCTTCCAAGGAAAACGAAACCGGAAATACCCGTGTAGGCGGAAATTTGAAGTTCTACCTTCTTGATAAAACCAGCGGCTTGAGCAATACTAATTACAAATCGCAGTCGGCACTTTCCGGTCTTTCAGGTTTTTACCTTTATATCAGCAGCGAGCTTTCCGATAAAGTTTCCATAGAAGTAAACCCGAAGATAAGCGTCTCTGCGAGCGCAACCCCGAAGCTGGGGCACGCGATAAGCGCGGATCTTAACACCTCTCCGTCAGCTTCACTAGGATTTGAGAGCGCGTTTTTGAAATTTAAGCTGCCTGAGAATATGGAACTTAGCGCGGGCGCTTTGAGGACATCTTTTACCGAGGATTATGGCCCTGCGCTCTGGTATGAAGAAGAGTTTTTCGGCAACTTGCAGAGCTGCAGCGGGACCGGCGGTACCCTGGACGATTTTGGTCTGGAGCTATATCGGAATTTTGAACTGGGACCGGTGACGCTTCCGGTTTACGCTTACCTTATCGGAGGAGCCGGCAGTCTGTATATTGATAATGATGACTCCCGCGCGGTTATGCTTCACGTGACCCCCCAGATAGGTATTTTTAAATTTATGGGTTCGGTCTACACCGGCAAATGGGAAGAAAATGTGGGCAGCACTGCCACAAGGTTATCCGGCGGTCTTGGTTTTGAAACCAACGGGTTTATGTTCAGAAGCGAGTATACGGTCGGACAGTGGGACAATAAGACCGTCTATGCCAACACCCTGCTGACAAACACGACCAAAACATTGCAAAGCAACACGCAGAACGGCTACTACGTGAAAGCGGGTTACCGTTTATCCCCTGAAGTAAGATTTTTACTCGTCCTGGCGCACTATGACAGGAACTTCTCCAACGTGGACAAGAAACTCACTGCCACGCAGACTGGAGTTCTCCCTGCCAGCACGATTACCACAACCTCTTTAAAAGAGACCGGGGTGCAGGAAACTTATACCAGATTGTCTCCGATAATCAAT
>MFGS01000195.1:8070-8508 GCA_001778355.1 Candidatus Firestonebacteria bacterium RIFOXYA2_FULL_40_8 | reverse complement strand
TTGTAGTCTGTTCAAAGATTCGGTAATGACCCTGGGAAAGTCAAAAGTCGTGCCGCTGGTCTCCGGTTGCAAGCTGACTTTAAATTGATCGTCAATCAGCGGTCGGGCTTCGGCCTTGGGTTGAAGATATTGCTGCAGGCTGTCGGTTAAAATTTTTTCAAAGGCCTGATGGTTGAGTTCAAAATTAAGGTTTATATTTTTACCAAACAGCAAGGCCCTCATTTGTTGTAAAAAATTTTGCGAATAGCCCTTTTTACGGCCGACTAAGTAAGCCTCGTTAACCGTCTCATTAACGTTAAAGTGAACCAGTTCGTAGGCAACATCCGGATTAATGGCTAATAAAGTAGGGAAGATGGTAATAATTTGATCTTGAACCTGATATTTAAGCCCCTGTTTTATAAAGTTATCCACTTGGGTTTGCCAGTAGTCAATAGCTTG
>MFGS01000195.1:4471-8015 GCA_001778355.1 Candidatus Firestonebacteria bacterium RIFOXYA2_FULL_40_8 | reverse complement strand
TTAAACGCATTCACTACGATTTGTTTCTTATATTCAAGTTGTTTTTTGTAGTCAATCTCCTGCCAGTGACATCCGCCGCATTCCCCAAAGACAGGACAGACAGGTTTTACCCTAAACGGTGAGGGTTTTATCACTTGTGTCAATTTTCCGCGGGAAAAATTCTTCCTTACTTCGGTTATCAAAACCTCCACTTCATCCCCCGGCACTGCAAACGGAACAAAAACAATAAAACTCTCATATTTACCGACAGAATCCGCGCTGTTGGCGACCGAATCTATCTTTAGCGTAATCTTATCTCCGACTTTAACAGGTTGATTCAAAATAAACCTCCATTTAAATACAAGTCTAAAAGTCCATAAGGTCCATAAAGTCTATAACGTCTTACATTATTGTAGTATTATTAAATTTAAAAACTCCTAAATACACACCTAAAACCAAGTACCCAGTGCCTAGAACCCAGTCCTCCAAAGTTATACTTTGGAGAGATCTCGCCTGAAGGCAGACGCCCAGAACCTTACTTCAATTTTTCTTTTAATATTTTATTAACCAGTCCGGGACTGGCTTTGCCGGCGGACTCTTTCATAACTTTTCCGACAAGATTTCCTATAACTTTATCTTTGCCGCTTTTATACTCTGCAACTATTGCCGGATTTTCCAGAAGAACTTTATCGACTATACTGCCTACAGCTCCTTCGTCGGTAATCTGGACAAGACCTTTTTGTTTAACCACTATTTCAGGGTCAGCTCCTTCTTTAAACATATCTTCAAACACTACTTTAGCTATTTTGCTCGAAACGACATTTGCTTCAATAAGCTTTACAAGTTTTACAAGATTTTCAGGTTTTACCGGGGACTCCGTAATATCCAGTCCGGCCGCTTTCAAAAAGCCCATGAGATCTCCCATAACAAGATTGCTGATCGCTTTATAGTTTTTATTAAGTCCCGCGCAAACTTCAAAATAGTCGGCAAAATCTTTTGAAGCGGTCAACACCCCGGCGTCGTACTCAGGAAGGCCGTAAGCGGTGACAAACCTTTCCCGTCTTGCCGTAGGCAGCTCTACCAGCGTCTTTCTTATTTCTTCTATCATCTCACCGGTTATATGATTCAAAACCAGATCAGGCTCCGGGAAATACCTGTAATCATTGCTTTCTTCTTTTGAACGCATAGGAGTAGTAGCTCCCTTATCTGCAGAGAAAAGCCGTGTTTCCTGGAAGGTCTTTTCACCGGTATCCAGACACTCCGTCTGTCTTGCGGTCTCATACTCCAACGCGTCTTTTACATTCTTAAATGAATTTAAATTTTTAATCTCCACTTTAGGGTTAAACTCTTTTTGCCCGAAAGGACGCAGAGAAATATTGGCATCGCACCGGAGAGACCCTTTCTCCATATCACAATCCGAAACCCCTATGTACTGCAATATGCTTTTTAAAGTACTAAGATATTCATAAGCTTCCTCGGGAGACCTGATATCCGGCTCCGAAACTATTTCTAATAAAGCAACACAAGTCCGGTTCAAGTCCACGAGACTTATCTCGGCATCTCCAATCTGTCCGGAAGCCCCTGCGTGAATAAGTTTGCCCGCATCCTCTTCCAGATGCGCCCGGGTTATACCAATTACTTTCTTTTCGCCGTTAACGCTTATCTCCAGTTTGCCGTGTTCACAAAAAGGCTGGTCTTTTTGAGAGACCTGATAACCTTTCGGCAGGTCAGGATAAAAATAGTTTTTTCTGTCAAATTTCGCGAACTCGTTTATTTTGAAATTCAAAGCCAACCCGGTCCTGATAGCAAGCTCTACGGCTTTTTTATTTAATACAGGCAAAACACCCGGAAGGCCTTCACAAACCGGACACGTTTGCGTGTTTGCTTCAGCTCCGAATTTTGTAGAACAACCGCAGAACAGTTTTGTAGCCGTCTTCAACTGTACATGTACTTCAAGTCCTATTATTGTCTCGTACTTGCTCATTCGTCCCCCTACTTTAAAAACGATTCCACTGATTACAAAGCTACCGGATTCCACCGGTATACAATTGTTCCAGTGTTATTACCTATTCTATGATATTTTGTATTTCCTATTTATCATTAATGTATTCTAGTTTAAATATCTGCACTTCCACTTTTCTTAAATAGCTTAAAATATCAAGCATAAGCTTAAATTTGCCTTCATCATCAAGAATACCTTCGGATATTTTAATATGAGAAGCATCCAGTATTTCCTCATCCCAGGTTGGATCCATCGGAACCCATTTCCCGTTACCCACATAAACTTCCAGCCACATATGATATAAAAAAACATCATTTATGGGTACAATCCCGCCGCATATCTTTGTCGGTATGCCCACAGCTTTGCAAAGAGCACTGGCAAGCACAGAATGCTCGGTGCAATCTCCTTCTTTCTTTACTATAGTTTCTTTTGCAGTATCAAAAGCCACGTTATAATTGGCGTTCTTTTTCAAACTCTTGTTAACCCAGTGAACAATCAAAGCAGCAGCTTTAAAAGAGTTCTTTTCCCCGCCGATAATCTCTGCGGCAGTTTTCTTGATGATAGGATCCTCAGCTTGCTCGTAGGCGGTGGCCTTTAAATATTTCTCCACTTCTTTTTCTTTTACCGGTAACTGAACAGCTTTAGTTTGATCAAATACTTCTCTTCTTAAGGTACAGATAGCCATATTATCTCTCAGAATACGTATGGAGGTGTTCTTTATACTCTCTTTTGTAAAAGCTGCGGGCAGGCCTTCATTAAAAATGATACTGCAGTTCATTTCTTTAACCGCCTTCGGGTTGGATATCGACTGATTTGCCTTTATCGCAAAATCCGCCAGGATATCTACATTTGCAGAAAAAGCTTTTTTTGCATCTTCTTCTGACGTCTTTACTTGAATTATTTTCATCTGAGGAAAACTGGATTTCAAGGTTAGCCCGTTTTTATCTATCACATGGAAGGACTTTATCCCATACATTTCGGTTTCTACGGAAATCCCTGCTATTTCTTTTCCGGCAATTTTTTCCTTAACCGGACCTAGCACATTTACTTTAACATCGGTAAAATTTAAATTACTCTTGTCAAATATTTTAATAACGGAACTGCTTTTCGGAACTATAGGAGAACGGCGCAATATATCGTCAACCATATCATCTAACACTGCATCAGGCGGAAAAGACAGCTCTTTTTTCTCCACCGCACCGGCCAACTTCACCAAAAAAAACAGTTTGTTATTCAAAATATTCCCTTCAATTATTTTTTCCTGCCCAGACATATTTTCAACGGACTTAAACCCCAAAGGTATCAGTTTTTCAGTATAAAACATTTCCGATCTGGTTTCTATTTTTATTTTACTTTCAGCTCTATTAATCTCAAACAACATATAATCCGTCTCTTTTAGGCAATCTCTGCCGTTATATTTTGATTTTTCCACTAAAACCGAAGAATAGCCGACTTTGGAATTATTGATAAGGACGTTGAAGTACTCAGAAATAGGATAAGTAGCGCCAAAAAGCGGCGCCAGGAATAGTGTGGAAAAATCAAAATATAACGGCAGAGATTGCC
>MFGS01000195.1:3575-4446 GCA_001778355.1 Candidatus Firestonebacteria bacterium RIFOXYA2_FULL_40_8 | reverse complement strand
GCTTTTAATATATACATAATTTTGTCATCCTGAACCTGATTCAGGACCCAGTGTCTTTGTTTTATCCTGAAAACCACTTACAAGAAAATAGAAAATAGACCGCAATTGATATTCTAATTTCTATCGTACAATTGCTTCCCATTTTTAAGCCGTTGCTTAAAAATGGAGCTGATGGCCGGGATCGAACCGGCGACCTACTGATTACGAATCAATTGCTCTACCAACTGAGCTACATCAGCACAATAAGTATTTTATCATATTTAAAAAGGGTTTTAAAGGAGTTTATGAATAATATTTGATTTGAATAGCTTTTAATATGTTATTAAATCATTCATAGTAAACGTATATTTTTCTTTGTTTTATCAGAATTCCAGCCATCCGAAACGCGTGGGCATATGGTAAGAATTACCGACTAAAGACCATACAAAATTGCCGGAAACAGGGGTCCGGTTGCGGCAGATATTTAAACCCCACTTTGTCCCGCGTTTTACTTGAGCCTGAAGTGTTTTCAGCGGAATTGCAGCTTCAACCGACCAGCCATTTTCAAACCTGCATCCTTTTGCTCGTACTCCGGTTTGTGACTCCCGGAAATTCCGAGGAAATACACCGCTTTTGGTAAACCCGTCTGGAGTAATAATAAACTGATAATAGCCGCGTTGTTTCGCTTCAACATCAAGATATATTTCTATTGAATCTCCCAGCCATATCGAAGGTCCTGATAAACTTTTAAGTTTTCCCATTTCAGGTTCTTCACACCTCACAGCAAAGAAAACAGTATCCCCGCTTAAAATACATTGCCCGGTAGTTTTAAGCTTCGGATTATCTCCCGTTTTAAGTGTCAGAAAGTTACGGGTAGGTTTTGCTTTTTTCC
>MFGS01000195.1:0-3552 GCA_001778355.1 Candidatus Firestonebacteria bacterium RIFOXYA2_FULL_40_8 | reverse complement strand
CTTTGCCAAAACATTCTACCCGAACGTATGAAGCATCCGGAAATTCCGCATTCAGCTCAGTACCTTCAACATATAATAATCTTTTCCCGAGTTCGCCTATCACCGCAATCGCCTCGGCATTAGGAGCTTTTATGTGAATTTCATAATCCTTACAGCTGATTTCTGAAATTTCCACTCCGGTTGAAGTATAAAATGCGCCATTTTTCAATGCTTTCAAAATAGCTCCAGCGCTTCTCTCTTTTACCTGTACGACATTCCAGGCCTTACCGCAATCTCTAGACCTGTGACTGTCATCATTGGCAAAGCCCCATACTTTACGTCCCGCACCTAAAAGACGGTCCCATTTGTCCGTAGCTTTTTCGTTTCCAACGCTAATTATACATGTACCGTTATACATTTCTATTCCGTTATATCCTTTATAGCCCAGGAGATCCTCATAGGAATAATGATTAAAAGCACTTTCCCAGCTGGGATGACACATTACGGCTAAACTGCCCTCTTTTTTGATTTTATCCAAAACTACCTGCACATCAGTTTCTAAAGAAAAGTGTTTCTTTGCCCCTACATGTAAAAGATGCGAATCATTTACAGAAATCTCATTGCAAGGTAAAAGAATCATTCCGTAAGGATCAATTCCTTTATATGAAGCAAGAACATTATGATCGCTCACTCCTAAAAAATCATACCCAAGATCAGCATAATATTTGACAGCATCCTGCGGCTCTTCGGTCCCATCCGAACGTTTTGTGTGCATATGTAAATTACCTTTAAGCCAGAAAGACTTTCCGTTTTGCATATACGGCGATTCATAAAACTCAGACATTAAACCTCCTGCACTACACGATTATACCAATATGTTCAATTCTAGTTATTAAAGAATGATTTGTCAATTATAATAGATTTCTTGTTTTACTAATATGAAGAAAGCCCTTATTCACATGTTCAAACAAGCATAATAATAGTAAGAAACTTTACAAAACCAGCTATTGACTTATATTGCTCAATATTTTATAATGCTTTTACACTGTATTGGCAAATTTCGTTTTATAAAAGAGGTACGGGTGCTAAACTTCAGAGAATTGTGTGAGATTGCATTAAACGAAAGAGCTTCTGACATTATACTTTCTGCCAACACTCCTATAAGTCTCCGGGTTGACGGTGAAGTAGTACAAATGAACAATAAAAAACTCTCACCGGAAGAATGCAGAAGTATTATTGAATCCCTTCTTACAGAAAAACAAAAATCAATTATACTCAGAAGAAAAGAATTAGATTTCTCCTATTCGATAACAGGTTTAAGCAGATTCAGAGTGAATGCCTACATGCAAAAAGGCACGCTCGCCGCCTCCATAAGACCTATTCCGATATTTTTGCCAAAATTTCATGAACTAAACCTTCCGCCAATTATCGAAAAACTTGCTTTTACACACAGAGGCATTGTATTAATTACCGGTCCGGCGGGCAGTGGAAAAAGTACAACACTGGCTGCAATGATTGATCTAATTAACGCCAAGAGAAAATGCCATATTATTACGATTGAAGACCCTATTGAATTCCACCATGAAAACAAACAAAGTATCGTCGAGCAAAGAGAAATACATGTCGACACAGAATCTTTTTCTGCAGCGCTTACCTCGGTAGTAAGGCAAACTCCCGATGTCATAATGATCGGAGAGCTTCGAGATCTTGAAACAATCTCTACCGCTATTACTGCCGCGGAGACAGGACATCTTGTTTTTGCTACATTACATACGATTGACGCGGCTCAAACTATACATAGAATAATTGATGTCTTTCCTCCCCTTCAACAAGCGCAAGTCAGAACTCAGCTTGCGGGAGCTTTGAATTCGGTTATTTCCCAACAGTTAGTACCTATGGGTTATAAAAAAGGCAGGATTCCGGCGGTCGAAATATTAATATCTACTTCCGCGATAAGAAATCTAATTATTAATGATGAAGTAAGACAGATCCCCACTGCAATTTTCACGGGAAGGGATCAAGGGATGCAGAGTTTGAACCAGTCCTTAAAAGCGTTATTCAAGAAAGGTGCAATCAGTTTTGATGTTGCAAGAGCGTATTCAAATTCACCTACGGAGTTTACCAACTCAATTCTGGCCGACCTGGAACCTGCTACAGACCGCAAGATAGATTATTTAAAGATTTTTAAAAATCTGCTCTACCGCTTGAAAATAATTAAAAGGAAAAAACCCGCCGTTAAAAAAGCTCTCCACCGCAAGTAGTTATATTCTGATTTTCAGAATTGCTATTTCGTTGCTTTCTCTAGAATACTCAAAATCTCTTCAATACTCACAGGTTTAAAAAGGCAGGTAAAGGCTCCTAGTTTTTCAGCCTCTTTTTCAAATTTTAAATCAGGATCGGAACTACTGCTAAAGATAACAACTTTTTGTGACGGTTTATGTTTTTTTATTTCCGTTAAAGCCACAGGACCGGTCATAACCGGCATATGAACGTCCAATAGTACAACATCAAAAAAAGAAGTTTTAAATAGATCTACTCCAATTTTACCATTTTCGGCCACTTGAACCACATGTCCGTCTTCTTCCAGCAGCATTTTAAATAGATCTCTAATCTCAGGTTCATCATCCACAACCAGTATTTTCAGCTTTTTATCCATATCCCCCCAAACACTCTTTTAGAAGTGAAAAACCATCTATTACAAAGATGGTTATGCAGTCAAACTTACGACCTTTCGGTACGGCAGCTGGCTGCTTCCATCTTTATGTTGAAAGCCCTTTAGCTTTGCAGAGCCCGCCTTTCACGGGTTACCTTTATCTTTTCGATACACTCACTACTGTTAAGTATAACTCTGTTTTAGAGATATTCAAGACAGGATATTGTGAGTTTTTACACAATTTTAAATACTATACAGAACCGTCTTTTAGCCTAATATATGATCCCCGCATAACCTACAAATGAGGAAGCAGGAACTACGTCATAGCTTGTTTTATACCCCAGTAACTCCCCTTTTACCGCTCCAAGCATTTTGACCGCGACTGTTAAACCTGCTACAGCGCCGGAAGAGCAAGCACTTTGTTTTTTTTCGGCGTATTCCAGCAGGTCTTTTGTTTTAAGCTTAAGTGACAAGTCTATAAAACATTTATCATTCTTTTTTACCCAATCCAAGCCCCTTTTTCCCTGACCGGCGGGAGCAAAATCGTAGTTATCTCCGTAATGGGTAAGGTCCGTACTGGCGAGAATTACAATATTTTTATATGTTTTTTGAACTACCTTTATAAGATTTTCTGAGAGTTCAGCGGCCTCCAAAGAGCAGGGAAGCCGGAGTGCTAATATTTTTGCAGACGGAAAGTAATACTTAACCAGAGGCAGTTGAATTTCTATGGTATTATCCGGATAATTATCTTCAAATAGACCGTATTTATTCTTTATTTCAACTGCTACTTCTTTTTCTATTTGTATATTCCCTAGAGGTGTTTCCCACTCGTCCGCGACCGTAATTAATGGAGTTTTTCCTGACGGCAGGTGGCCGCCATAAAGGATAACAAGTTCGGGATTTACGTCTTTTAAGGAATG
>MFGS01000194.1:2141-6712 GCA_001778355.1 Candidatus Firestonebacteria bacterium RIFOXYA2_FULL_40_8 | reverse complement strand
ATTTATGAACACCGCCTTTTGTGAAGCTTCATAAAATGAAAACAACCTTATTTTTCTTTCTGGCTTGTTCTTTTGATAAGGTCACTAAAGCTTTACCCCCTTGGATTAAATATTATGCATTTATTATACAGGAAGAATAAAAGAAAGTCCATAAGGTCTGTAAGGTAAGAGAAAAGGTTACGAACGTTACACGTTACTCAGGTTACTCACGTAAAAGAGTTAGAAAACAACGGAATTTATGAATACATTGTATTATAATGTCTATCAGCTTTACACCGTCCGGTATCCGACTGTTTTCTTACGGCCTCATCTAATCCTTACTTTTGCTTGCTTTTCGTTCCAAAAAGAAAGATCTTTCTCTTTTTATTTCTCTTATCAGTTCTTTTTCTGAAGGTAAATACAACTTATACTTTGAAGCATATATCTGTTTATTCCTCTTTGGAAGTGTATACCTGACTACAGCGTCTTTTTTGTCTTCACAAAGAATAAGGCCTACAGTTGGACTATCACTTTTTTGCTTGATCTCTCTGTCGTAATAATTAACATACATCTGCATCTGTCCAATATCCTGATGAGCCAATTTTCCAATTTTCAAATCAATGAGAACATAACATCTCAGAACCGTATTATAAAACACCAGGTCAATATAGAAATGATCCCCATCCAGTGAAATACGTTTTTGACGGGCAACAAAAGTAAAACTTCTTCCCAATTCGAGTAAGAACTTTGAAAGGTTGTCAATAAGCGCTTGTTCTAACTTATTTTCGTACAGCTTTGAATGAGAAGATAATCCGGTAAATTCAAGCACATATGGATCCTTAATCATATCCTTATATGTTTGAAGTTCTTGCCCTTTCCGTGCCAACTTCAGAATGCCATTTTTATCCTTGCTTAACGTAAGGCGTTCAAAGAGAAGTGACCCTTTTTGACGTTCAAGCTCCCGAGCCGACCAATTATTTTTAATGCATTCTATTTCATAAAAAGACCGAGCTTCCGGCTTTTCTATCCTCATCAAGATACGGTAATGAGTCCAGCTTAATTCGTGACGCAGTGCGTCACGTTTTTGATAAGCCAGATAAAACGCCCGGATATTCCGTAAATTAGACTCATCAAATCCTTTTCCAAACTCATCAGATAAATGTGCCGATAAAGATGCAAGTAATCTACTTCCATAATCCGCGCGAGATTTCCCTTTTTGCTCTTCTTCTACAATTTCGCGACCAATTTGCCAATAAGCTATTATCATCTCGTTATTCACAGCTCTTGCAATATTGCCCCGCGCACTTTCTATTATTTCCTTAATTCGTCCATACAAATTCCGTGATTTTGCATTTGTAAAGTTTGAATTACTAATTTTCTTGGATTTCATATAACTCCCCCTTGAGAATTAGATTATGCGGGTATTGTAACACAACAAGTAGCAATACAGCAAGAAAACAGTTACGGGTAGCGGGTGACGAGTTAAAGCAAAAGGCTGCACGTTATTCAGGCTACTAAAGACAAAATGTTCAATTTTTTGACTTTTTATTTTCAATTAGGGAGTCACTGACTCCCTAATTAAGATTTTTCAGCTCTACACCGACCAGTATCCGCCTGTTTTTTTGCTGCCGCGTCTTTCTATGAGTTTTTTCTCGGTAAGTACTTTTATTTGGCGTTCTATCGTCCTTGTCACACGTCCTTTGAGTAAAGCATAAAGATCTTTCGCTTTAATTCCAGGATTTGATCTAATCGCATCAAGAAGGGTTCTTAATCCCTTATTTAATCCGACATTTAATCCGACATTTAGTCCGCCACTTACTCCGCCAATAGGGAAAGGTTTTGGCCTGAAAAATACGGTTGTAAAGAACATGTCTGATTCAAATTTAACTTTAAGGCCTTTTTCTCTTATCCAGTTCTTTATTTTAGCAATTCCTCTACCTAGTTTTTCGCCTTTGTTCATCCGGGCAAATAGGTCCGCGATTATTTCATTTCTCCTGACGGAAAGCTTTCCGAGGTTTTTCCTGTACATACCTTCAGGAAGGCTGCCGGGATTATTAATCTCTATCCTATCAGGAAAAACAGCAACGGTTATTTGCGTGCCGGTAATGAAATAATCCCTGTGTATTATTGAATTAGTTAAGGCCTCTCTTATTGCTTCCATAGGTATCTCGTAAGAATCATACCTGTTAACTCCCCTGATTACGCTCCCTTTGTTCAGATGCTTCTGTATGAATATAATAGCCGCCTTAAACTGGGTCAGCAAGTCGTCTCTGACATCCTGTCTGTCATAAATATCCATTCCTTCCAAGTCTTTGTACGCAACAAGAGTGATCTGACAATGAAGGAGCAAAGAGGATACTTCTTTTCCAAACATCATAACACCTGCGTTTGTAATCTTATTTTTATGGATCAGATTCAGGCTATTCATAACCTCAAAAAGGTTGTTCCTCGTTATTTATATCGGGTAATCCGCCTCTCTTAAAAAGGCTTTCACTTTATCAAGAGAAACTGACTGTGCATCATAATTCATTCCGGGAATATTCTCAAATGAAATACCAATATTATCTCTGAACATAATTTTGACTTCCGCCGGCATCATCTTTCTGGTCATAGCATCATATCTTTTAAAGTAACCGGAGGAACATTGATAGGGTTTATTGTCACCCTCCGGAACCTCAACAACCACAACATCACCGACCTGTTCAAATGAGATTTTTATCGAATCATGACAGTTTCTAGCCAGGTCCAGTAGTTCAGCTTTCAATATACCGGTCAGTTTTTCGCCTTTAATGCTTTTGTCATCTGAAACGCCCAGCAGTATTTTACCGCCTTTAGAATTTGAAAACGCGACAATATCCTCAGATATTTTTGAAGTATATTTTTCTTTAAATTCTACGGTCAGCCCTTCGCCTTCCTTTATGAGAATATTTAATTCTTCGAAAGTCATAATTCCCCCTTGAGAATTTGATTATGAGGGTATTATAACATAAGAAACAGGAATAGGGCAAGGGGAGGATAAAAGAAAAGGTACGAACGTTACACGTTACTCACGTTGCTAACGAAAAAGAAATTGTTATTACAACTGCTCTCACCAACCTTCCAACCCTCTAACCCTCCGACCATCCAATTTTTTCGTTTTCGAAAAAATTAACGTTTTCTTCCACCATTCTTTCTTGCGAGTAATCGGTAAGGGCGGAGGTTCTGGCGTTTTGACCGAATTTGTCGGCTTCCGATGGATTGTCCATTATTTTAAGGAGACCTTCGGCCAGGGCTTCGGCGTTGTTTTGTTTTACCAGGATGCCGGCGTTGCCTTTGTTTACAAAGTCACGGTAGATACCGGAGTCGGGAAGAACTACCGGGATGCCGGAAGCCATAGCTTCAAGGACGGCAAAACCGCGGGATTCGGAAAACCGGCTGGGAACTGCGAAGACACTTAAGCCGTTTAGAAATAAGGCCTTTTCCTTCAGGCCAGGCGCACCTATATATAGAAGGTCATCAAGGAGGTTTTCTTCTTTCAAACGGGCTTTACACTTGTCAAAATACGCCTGTTTCTTACTGCCGATGATCGCGCCGGCTACCATGAGTTTGGCATTCTTATTGTACTTCTTTCTTAACAGTATGAACGCTTCTACTAAAATATCAAGACCTTTAGCGTACATTATTCTTGAGAGATATCCGATCGTGAAAGGTTCCTTAGTTCTTTCCGGCAAGGGATTATAATATGCAGAGTTTATCCCGGAAACGATGGGAACCACCATTTTTCTGTCCACAGCAATGAAGTAAGCCATCTCAGCGGCGTAAGTCGGCGAGGGCGCAAGGAATTTTGTCACCGAAGAAGCGTGCTTGCGCATAAGCGACTTAGCTTCCTCCGAGTAAGGAGCAGGAAGATGCTCTATAAAATCTTCCTCACCCATCAGCTGGCAGTAGACAGGAACGTTTAGCTTTTCCTTTATCACCGGAGCAATGGAGATAAGCATTGAGTTTGTAATAACCACCAAATCCGGTTTATCTTTTTTCTCCATCGCAGAAACAAGCCGCAAAACCTCTCGCCGCTGGTAACCTTCCATTCCTTTCAGCATCGAAACAGTAAGCGCCCCGAGTTTCTCCGGCTCAACATCCACAGAGAAAGACATCATGAGTTTTAAAAAAGAAGGCGACTCAAGCAGATTATCCAACAGACCGGGGGCTAAAGTACGGAAAAACTTATATTGCTGTTCAAGATAAGCAGTAATACCCGAAAAATATATTTTCTTCTCTTTCTGAGGAAGTTCAAAGTCGATCTTAACGGGAGTGTAAAGAGTATACACCTCAACCTGATACCCTCTCTTTATGAGCCCCTCGGCTAAGAGCGCGTCATGCATGCAAGCCCCGCAGATCATCTCGCCCGCTCCGGCTACAACAAAGCTAATTTTCATGAGAAAATACTCTCATGAAAATTGTCCATAAAAGTCTGTAAAAGTCCGTAAAGGTCCATAAAAGTAAAAGCCTCCGTAAAATAGTTAGAACGTTCTCCTCCTACGCCTTATGGCTTCGGAGGACAAGCACGTTACTCATGTTATCCGCCTAGGTGGATTTCGCAAAGGGTTTATGGT
>MFGS01000194.1:0-2115 GCA_001778355.1 Candidatus Firestonebacteria bacterium RIFOXYA2_FULL_40_8 | reverse complement strand
TCTTCCTTTTAAAATTCGGCGGGCGCTCTTTCCGCCTTCCTTATCTATTCTCTATTTTCGATTGTCGATTTTCTGCTGTGCTAACGCCCCTGTCGGACACTTGCTCACGCACTCCTCCGCTGTTTTTTCCATTACTTTGTTGATTTTCTTGTTAAAGGGGACGTCTATTCTGGATTTAAAACCCCTGTCTATATAAGCAAAACCTGAGATTTCCTTGTTTTTCTTGCATATTTTTACGCATATACCGCACATTATGCATTTTCCTGACTCAAATACTATTCCTGTCTTTTTGACATCCTGCGTGAACCCTCTTTTCTCGCCTTTGAAGGCATCAGTCTTTGCGCCGTATTCTGTGGAGTACTTTTTCAAGAGACAGGACTCCTCTTTTCTGCAAGCGCACTTCAAACAACGCTTGGATTCTTCAAAAGCTTCTCCCGCCAGGAAAGCAATCCGCTCTTCTCCGGGATTTTCTTTCGTAATTGTCATATCTACTGTACTTTTTAAATATCTTTTCGACTCGGAAGCACCTTGAGACAATATCGCAAGCTCTTCTTTGGTGACTTTCCCCATCTTTACAGAAAAAGGCCTTCTTTCGAACTCTAAAGGCATTCCTTTCAAGTACCTGTCTATTGCTGTTGCCGCAAAACGTCCGACCGCCGAAGCTCTTACCGCAAGCTTTGTCTTCTCTCCTGCAAACACTCCCTTGATATTTGTTTCAAATGTTGCCTTATTTATCTGAGGTCCGGTGAACTCTACTGCCACACCTTCTTTTCTGAATACTTCAATGACCTCGGCGTTCCAACCTGCCGCCAGAAATACCGCGTCGAAATTTCCCATTATCTCTTTAAGCCCGATGTCCTTGCCTATCTCTGTTTTTAACCTGAGATTAACTCCGAGTTTCAACACCTGGGCTATCTCTTTATCTAAAACTTCACCGGGGAGGCGTTCTTTTTTAATTTCAGTGCGAAGACAGCCGCCAAGTTTTTCATTTTTCTCAAAAATGGTGACTTCATGGCCCAATTGCCTTGCAAAGTAAGCAGCGGTTAACCCCGCAGTACCTCCGCCGACTATTGCAATTTTCTTTCCCGTGCTTGTTCCCGCTGCCGGCATATACGGCTCTGCTGATGCTAGGTCAAAATCAGCCGCATACCTCTTTAAGTGGCAGATAGCAACGGCAGTCGCATCCTTTTCTAATCTCCTGCACACCTTCTCGCAGATTTCGGGACATATCCTGCCCAACACAGCAGGCAAAGCAACGCTTTTCTTAATCGTTATAATAGCTGATTTATTATCGCCTTTTCGAAGTTCATCTATAAATTTCGGGATATTTATATGCGCGGGGCATCCTGTATGGCAAGGACCGAGACAATCCCCGGTGTGATCTGAAAGAAGAAGCTCCAGCGCTTTCTTTCTGGCAGCTTTTACCTTAACCGAATCGGTTATGACCTCCATACCTTCTTCTGCTTTTGCCGCGCATGAAGGAATTAAATTTGCTTTCCCTTCAACTTCCACGGCGCAGATAAAACAGGAAGTAAGCGCGCCAATTTCTTTCAAATAGCACATCGTCGGTATGGAAATACCGTTCTCCCGGGCGCATTCCAGGATTGTACTGCCCTCTTTAAACTCATAGGTCTTGCCATTAATCTTAAGTTGTGACATCTATCGCCTCGGACGGGCATACAGCCCTGCAGGAATCGCACTTTATACATTTTTCCTGTCTGACTTCGTGCTTCGTAAACGGCTTCGCCAAGATAGCTTCGGAAGGACACGCCTGAGCGCAAAGGGTACACCCAATACACTTATCATTCACGGAGTACTTTATAAGTTCTTTGCATTTCTTCGCCGGACATTTCTTATTTGTGTGAGCAATGTACTCTTCTTTGAAATATTTTATAGCGGTGAGTACCGGGTTAGGCGCTGTCTTCCCGAGCCCGCATAAACTTCCTGCCTTAATGGAGTGCCCCAACTCTTCAAGTTTATCAATATCTTCGAGCGTTCCCTCACCTTTGCACAGTTTTGTCAGGATTTCCAGCATCCGTTTAGTCCCGATACGGCAGAAAGTACATTTACCGCAGGACTGATTCTGAGTGAACTCCAAAAAGAACCTGGCAAAGT
>MFGS01000193.1:1003-5000 GCA_001778355.1 Candidatus Firestonebacteria bacterium RIFOXYA2_FULL_40_8 | reverse complement strand
AATACCAGGTGGATACCTACTCCTCTGGCCAACTGGGCAAGACGGGTGATAACATCCTCGACCTCCCTTGCGGCAAGAAGCATCATATCCGCAAGTTCATCAATAATAACTACTACATAAGGAAGCTTCACTTCTGCTTTTTTGTTATAGGAAACGATATCTCTTGCATGCGCTTTTGAAAGTTTATCATACCTGTCCACCATGTCCCGGCAAAGATGCTTAAGCGCTTCTGACGCTTTCCTTACATCAGTTATCACCGGTGTATACAGATGGGGAATATCATTATATAGAGAGAACTCAACCCTTTTCGGGTCTATAAGCAGAAGTTTTAAATCATCAGGCTTGAATTTATAAAGAAGAGAAACTATTATTGAGTTCAAACAAACGCTCTTACCTGCCCCCGTAGCGCCGGCTACCAGAAGATGAGGCATATCAGCAAGGTCAGCTACCATGTTTTCCCCGTCTACGGTTTTACCTATTGAAACAGGAAGACGGAAGGAGGGATTATTAAACTCAGTGGAATCAATAATGCTTTTTAAACTTACAGTACTGTATTTTTTATTCGGCACTTCTATTCCAACGGCGTTGGTACCCGGAATAGGCGCAATTATCCTTATATGAGTGGCTCTCAAAGCCATTGCCAGGTCATTTGACAGGGCAACTATTTTATTAACTTTTTGCCCTGCTGCTACTTTCACTTCATAGCGGGTAACTACAGGGCCCATTACGGTCCGCGAAGGTTCCACTTCTATCCCAAAATTTTCAAGAGTCAGTTTAATTATATTCTCATTCTCTTTAAAATCTTCCTTACCCATCTTTACAGCCGATTCATAATCAGCAAGAAGCGAGAACGGCGGCAGGACGTATTCTTTCGCCTCTTCTTTCCCATCTTCGCCTTTGACCTTTATCCCTCCCGCTGCAGCGGGCTTAACCGGTTTTTCCTGCTTCTTTTCCGCCGGCTTAGACTTCGGTTCCGTTCGCATGGCATCTACTCTTATTACCGGCTCCGGTTTTACTTTTTCTTTTTCAATAAATTTATTCTGCCTTTTTTCTTCTTTTAAAGCTTTTTTTGCTTCCCGGTTCTTCAGCTTTTCCAGTTTATTCTCTTCCAACCGTTCCTTTCTTATATCTTTCCATTTCGCAAATTTCTCCAGAAAACCCGAAAGCGCATGCTTGGGAAGGTGTTCCAGCTCCAGAAAATAGAGAGAAAAAATAATCAGAACCGCAAAAACTATCCAAGCCCCGACACTGCTTACCAGTTTTTCAAGTCCCCAACCCAAAAATAGACCCAGTTTATTTTCATTATCAGCGGGAACTCCTACAAGGTAAAGAAACAGGCAGGAGGCGACTAAAAAGAGCGTTATTCCGCCTATTTTATACGCGGGTTTTTTAGGCTCATCCTTTTTAAAGTTATAGTATCCGATAAACCCGAATATTACAGGGATAATAAACGAGGCGTAACCAAAGATATAAAAAAATGCCATTTTTATTAATCTTCCGGCAAGACCTCTGTCAGAGGCCAAAAGACCGAATATTAGAGAGATAAAAATAAACAAAGAGACAGCGAACCAGCCGATACCTATGAGTTCATGTTTTTTATTCATATTTTTTTAAAATCTCCTTTTACGCCGTAACTTCGACAGTTTCAGGACCTTGTTAAGACAGCAAAGTAAACGACACCGCGGCGGTTTACGACCATAAGAACTCCATCTTTGATATTTGAGGCTTTAACATATTTTCTGTACTCTTCCGTATTTTTTACCTGTTTTTTATCTATTTCTATAATAACATCACCCTCAGCCAGACCGGCAATATCCGCTTCCGAACCTTCCATAACGGAAGCAAGCAGTACACCCTCCTTTACGGCAAGCCCGTACTTTTTTACAGCTGCCGCATCCACAGCGGATACTTTCAAGCCAAAATATGATATATCCTCTTTTTTTTCATTTACCGTTTTCCGGTCAACTTTACTTATTTCTTTTAATAACTCTTTCGCATCATTTACCGGCACGGCAAAACCGATTCCGGCATAGGAACCCGAGGTGGAGACAATAAAAGTATTTATTCCGATCACCTCACCCGAAATATTTACAAGCGGTCCGCCGGAATTACCCGGATTAATGGCAGCATCTGTTTGTATTAAATTCGGCATCGCCTTTATTCCTTCGCTTCCATTACTTTGATAAAGACGACCTTTCGCGCTCACAATACCCGCGGTAACGGTATGGTCATAGCCAAACGGATTACCAATTGCAATTGCCCACTCGCCTACTCTCACCTTTTCAGAGTCCGCAAGCAAAACCTTGGGAAGTTTCTTCCCTGAATTTATTTTAATAAGCGCGAGGTCGTGTGCCTGATCCAGAGCCACAATACTTGCTTCAAACTCGCTTTTATCCGCCAGAACAACTGTGATTTTATTGACTTCGTTGACCACATGCTGGTTAGTCAGAATATAACCGTCATTGGAAACAAGCATACCTGTTCCCAGTCCCTGTCTCTTATAATATCTTTCTTTTGGCTTTCTATACGGTGAATTAAAGAATCTGTCAAAAAAATCATCATAATCGTAACCATAATAGCGGTATTTTAATATCTGCTCGGTGCTTATGTTTACTACAGCCGGGCTGACCAGATCAGCTACCGCAATAAAAGAATTCTGCAGCGACATTGCTTCTTTTGACGGGCTAAGTTTTTCCAGACCCTGAAGCTTGTTCTTTTCTACCGTTATATTATAAGAGAGAATAATAATAACCCCGAGCAAAGCACCTATGATGCCTACGGTTAATAATCGTATTTTTTGAGACTTATTGCCCACCCGTCAACTCTCCCTGCATTTTCTTATTTAAAATTAAACGACTCTTCATTTATCAACCGGATAAAATACTCATATCTGGCCAGTTTAAGAGCTTCTTCTTTTGATATCTTAGTTCCGGCTCCTGCTTTTAATTTTTGATCCAGTATTTCTTCCAGCACATCGTCACTTTCTGTTATTATATCAACATATTTTATGCCAATAAAGTACTTTTTAATGCCATTCTCGGTCTTTTCGTTCACTCTTACAACCTCGCCCAGCGCTTTTACCGTATTATCGGTTGCCGGCAGATAAATGTTCATTGAAAGCTTATCTCCCACTTTTAAAGGCTCATGTAAGACCAGCTGGGTTCCGCCCGCGCTGATATCCCGGCTTTCACCTTCCTTTTGTTTCGTAAAAACTTCCTTCAAAACGGAAAGTTTATCATCTTTAATTATCTTAAATTTAACATTGATGGAACATTTCCATCTCGGGGCTTTCCTCTGCTCTATTTGAAGTTCGCCTTCAGTCATCCCCACCTCACAACTTAATATTACCGCAGAAAATATTTCTATTACTTTAAGAGCTTGAGCATTTCATTGTGAATCTTCCCGTTACTGGCTGCTATTCTGCTTTTAAAAATATCATACGGTTTACCTTTATAGTCAGTAACTTTCCCTCCTGCTTCTTCAATAAAAAGTACCGCTGCCGCCGTATCCCAGGGGTGCAATTCCTGTTCAAAAAAACCGTCAAATATTCCACAGCCCACATAACAAAGATCGAGCGCCGCCGAACCGGACCGTCTTACAGCCTGGGATTTTCTGCAAAAACTCTCAAAGTGTTTAAAATTATCTCCGGGTGTTTTTTGGATAGAATAAGGAAAGCCCGTGGAAAAAAGCGCCGTATCAAGTTTTGGAGTCTGTGATACTTTCATTTCCCTCCCGTTCAAACGCGCCCCTTTACCTTTTTCCACAGTGAAAAGTTCATTTAAAACGGACGCATATACTACACCGAGCTCTGTAATTCCATTTTTCTGAAGTGCAATTGAAACACAAAACATCGGAAAGCCGTGGGCGTAATTTGTAGTTCCGTCGAGGGGATCTATTACCCAGCGATACTCGTTATCTTTATTTTTTGCACCTTTCTCTTCCGCAATAAAGCCGTGTGAAGGATAGGCCCTGTTAATAGTAGAAATTATCGCCTTTT
>MFGS01000193.1:342-882 GCA_001778355.1 Candidatus Firestonebacteria bacterium RIFOXYA2_FULL_40_8 | reverse complement strand
TCTTTTGCTGCTTGCTGCTCGTACCACGCTACAATTTCATTTACTTTTCCTTGCTGGTTTCTTTCCGACTTCCGCCCTCAATACTTTGTCTTCCTCTGCTCCGTTATTGCTTTTACTAAGCGTCCGAGCATCTGAGCCTCCAAGCCTCTGCTTTTTCAGCTTTACCAGCGTTTCTATATGGTATGTCATCGGGAACATATCAACCGGCAGAACTTCTTCTACCTCAAACCCGTGTTTAGCAAGTGTCTCCAGATCACGGGCAAGAGTCATAACATCACAGGAAAGATAAATTACCGTATCCGCACCGGTCTTAGGTATCAGATTTAAGAGTTCTACTTCGCAGCCCTTCCTTGGTGGATCTAAAATGATGGTGTTTGGCTTAAAATCCTGTTTCATTAATTTTACCAGAACCCGTTCAGATTTACCGTTTAGAAATTCACAATTTGTTACGCTATTTTTATCAGCATTAGAAACGGCATCAAGTACGGCCTGCCCCATCTCTTCCACACCTACTACTTCTTTAAATTCTTTAGCTACAAA
>MFGS01000193.1:183-325 GCA_001778355.1 Candidatus Firestonebacteria bacterium RIFOXYA2_FULL_40_8 | reverse complement strand
TAATACCCAACATATACATGGCCGATGTATATATTATGGAGTAATACCCATGAGAATCAATTGGCCCACCGTCGGTTATATACAGCGAGTAATGCCGTGATATGTTAGACAGAAACTTAGAGAGAAAAGCTATGTTTTCCGT
>MFGS01000193.1:0-147 GCA_001778355.1 Candidatus Firestonebacteria bacterium RIFOXYA2_FULL_40_8 | reverse complement strand
CAAATGATTTGAGAATGGTGATAATAAATGATGGGAATTAACATAAAATAGCCAAGGTATAATCAGGGAAACATATATAAAAATAAATATGCCGATATTTTTTTTTGATTCTTTCAATATCGTCATGGTTGCGATTAGCGCCGCAAA
>MFGS01000192.1:4308-5348 GCA_001778355.1 Candidatus Firestonebacteria bacterium RIFOXYA2_FULL_40_8 | reverse complement strand
CTTTTGGTATGCTTATACTTAATTATACCTGCTTTCTTAATAATTACAATAGAATTATAGGGCTACCCGCCGTTCTCCTATTCGGTACTCAAGGGGTGAAACGGAGACAGCTGAGGAATTACGAAGGTAGCCCGTATATTTTATGATTTCATATTTCTTTCACCCTTACATTGAAATTATATCAACTGATAGAGACTAAGTCAATTTAAAAAAGATTATAAACTTAAAATAAATTTTATGTCTTCTTGCACTCTCCCAGTGACGCCACAGTGACAAACACAGGGCTAAATACCGTGATTAGTGATTAAGTGTGATTAAAATGGAAAATTGAAAAAGAACTTATACTGTATGGATTTCTTTTATTTTAAAGGGGAAAGGCAAGATTGCTAATTCAGATTTCGAGTCAAGCGCCTTCAACCGGGCTCGGCCAGCTCTCCGTAAAATATGATTGCTAATAACTAATTGCTTATTGCTGATTAAGAACAACTAATTATATCAAATCAAAGAATATTATTATAGAGGGAAGTGAGTCTGGCTTTTTCAGGAATATTCTGATATAATTACAAAAATGCTGTAAGTTTCGTTTGGCCCACCAGCCGAAGCTTTAGCGCAGGCAGGAGGGTTAGCATAACGGTAATGCAGCAGTTTACTAAACTGCCGTCCGTAAGGATTTACAGGTTCGAATCCTGTACCCTCCGCCAAATTTCCATAGAGGAAATTTGGCGAGAGCAATTGAACAATCGAAAATAGAAAATAGATTAAAGCCAGTTCAATTGCGTTCTAATGTTCTATTGCTCTATTGTTCCAAAACAATCAAAGGGGACAGACACCGGAAACACTCGTTGTCAGTCCCCTGAATGCACGTCAAATTGACGTGCAGTTGTCAGTCCCTCCGCCTAGGTGGATTTCGCAAAGGGGTAATGGTACTATATTTAGACCTTTGCTCAACTTCCTTCCTTTACTTCTTCTACTTCGTTTCCTTCATTTCCTGCTCTTAGTAATCACCAATAAAGGCACTCGTATTTGCTTTTACTTTTTTT
>MFGS01000192.1:0-4089 GCA_001778355.1 Candidatus Firestonebacteria bacterium RIFOXYA2_FULL_40_8 | reverse complement strand
CCAGCCCCAGGTGCGGCATTTCACCATTTTATCGTTAGGAAGCTTTACGCTGTACTCTTCTGTTCTCTCCCCGAGACAAGGAGTGCGCTGTGTCATCTCAACTATATGATGAAAAGTATTACCGTACGGAGCATCGATTATGAGAGCTTTTCCGTTCTCCTTTTCCAGCATATGAAGGGGAGAATTTTCACCCATGGTGACCAGCTTATGATGATTTTTTACGAACTCTTTGGCATTTTTACCCCAGACCGCAAACGCATGCGTGGGATCAATTGACCTGTATACGCCTTTCATCCGCCAGAAATGCTCCGGTATAACGCCGTTCGTTGTTTTAGTTTCCAGCGGAGAGTAATAACCAATTTCATTTTTTTCAAAAGGTTTACCATGATTGAAAGTCGGCATCATTATAACGCCTTCTTCGGTGACCAGCTCCATAAGAACCTTGATTACCAGAGCAGGAAAAGCTTCAAGCTCCTCTTTCCAGGAGGTCCCGAGCCGGAGCATATAACCGCCTATCGATAAAAGCGAAGAATGCACCATGATCCTGTCTTTTGGCTTGATACCAAGTTTTCTAAATATTTCAAGAAGCGCCTTTTCGGTTACGACCTGTTTATATTTTAAGGTTAGAACCCCTTCTTCTTTTAATTTATTAAAGTATTCCATCAGCTCTTGCTTATTTGAAATACTCTTTCCGGTTTTTTTCTCTACTTCGGCAAAAACACCGAACAGATCTTTTTTGCCGTCAAATGAACTGACAACAGCCAAAGCATTAGCAGGGGAATCCCCTTTTATCCCGCATCCTTCTTTAAGACTGAAAACTATATTTTTCGCCTGCAAATCCAACTCAGAAGTACTTCCCATATCTATATTTCTCCTTTGCATTTTTCGTAAATTCCCAAATCATTTCATTGTACAACAAACCCGCACAAAAATAAAGAAATATACATAAGGTTTTTTTGATTATATTCAGGATTAACCTCTTTGTTCTAGCTCTTAATTACATCCGGCAGGGCTTCTTCTGCCTTCCATATCAATTCTCGATTGTCAATTTTCTATTCTCTGCTTTGTTCCCCGTAGTACTTCGGATACTCTTCCTGCGGATACTGTTCCAGAATATCTTCATACCTCTCATGCAGAGCTATGTACTCCGCAGAGTCTTTTTCAAGCTTCCCCTGTTTTACAAGCACGTCAATATGGTCGCCCCTGTAGAGAGTAGCTCGTATGTTTATATCCTGCGGGGTCAGACCAAAATCTTTCATAAAAGCCGGACAGATAAAATCAAAGCCCGGACAACTCCGAGGCTCGAGGTTTCCTCCAATTGGCATGCCTTCTATGTCTTTAATACTGCCGTTTGGATCCTTAAATTGACACATCCCGCCGTTGTAGCAGGGAAGAAGGGAAAAACTTTTGATTTGTTCATTTTCTATTTCACTCACTTTCTTTGCATTTTCCGCGGAGACCGTTCTCCCGCCTTCTTCCGCAACCCGTCTGACTTCCTCCGCCGTTATTCCGCCCTTGCTTTGCCGCCATGCCATATCTTTTGCATACGCATCTTCAAAGAATGTTACAAAAGCCTTCGCCGTCACCGGTTCATTATATGGTCCTACCTTGCGTTTCGTCTTTGCAATGGCCAGGAGCTCATGAAGGGAGATCCCCTTTTTATACACCTTTTCCTGCCCCGGTCTGGAATCCAGAACCCCGCCCATCGGCGCATTTGTCACAGTAAGCCCGGTCCCGTCCACATATACAACGCAAATATCGGCCCATGCCCCCGCTTTAGGATGAAAGTAAACAGCCGCAGTGAAATGCTCGAAAGAATTTACAAAACCCCTCAGGGTAACAGGCATCTCTGCCACTTTATAAACCCCGAGGTCCTTAAACCCCGTATTCTGTAACTGTGTGCAAACCGATTCAAACGTACTGTTCTTCGGTTCTTTAACCGGAAGAAGATGTATCCGGGGCGCATAGGTTTTATTTCCCCCAAAAAACGCCCAAAAACCAAGCATGATTACAGCAACAAGCACAACAAACACCGTTAGTATCCACATAATTCTTACTCCTGTTCCCCGTTCATCTTCCGGCGTTATTTATGAACCTCTTCGAGCTTACGCACGGAGTTTCGACGATATGAAGATTTTTAATTATTCATGCCAAATTCATCCCGCGAGCTCACGCTCGGGGTTTTCTTTGGCATAAACGTCATAAAAAAACTTGGATTCGGATGCATCCGGAGAAAACCATTTTCTTTTATTAATACAACGTCGCTATAGGAAGGCGGAACCTTTACCTTTACTATTATAAAACTCCCGCAGTCCTTTTCACTCACGTATTTAGTATTTTTCCAGGCCTTGTACCACAGATCTTTGTTCTTCATACTGCTTTCGAGTTCGGCCTTCATTTCTTCGGCTCTTTGCTCCTTTATTCCCGCCTTTAAAGAAGGGTCCATCTTCAGCAAATCAATAGGACTACTAAATGACCACATCTTCATCACCGTCTCAATATCCCCCGCCGCAAAAGCCGCAGAATAATTGGAAATAAACTCCTTAGCTGTCCCGACATCCGGTGAAACCCCGCACCCCGACAACAAGACCACCAGCATCCCCAAAATCATCAACTTTTTCATATTTTTTCTCCTTTCCCTTTCCTCAGGTTACTTCCCCTTCTTTTATATAGAAGGAAGGTAGGTTGGGGGTAGAGTAGCTTTCAACAGCAATCAGAAATTGCTTCCCTATGAACTTAACCGAGACCTGCCCGTCTTTTCCTATATATTTTATCATTTTATTAAAAGAATTAGCAATCTCGCTATGTCAACGATAGTTGGCATTTTAATATCCTACCTCTCGAGAAAAGCTTCGCTTATTTTCTGTTTTATGCTTTTCATTTAAATTCGGCAGTGCTACTTCTGCCTTCCATATCAATTCTCTATTTTCGACTCTCGATTTTCTGCTTTATTGCTATCACCAGCACCCATTGCAGGTAAGCGGCTATTGAAATCCTTTCGAAAAGGCCCGCGTAATAATATCCGGTAAGTCCGGCAACTACGGTAACGAGAGCGAAACCCAGCATGAAGTAGAGAGATATTTTTGAATAGTTCCTTAATTTTTTATTATGATTCTCGCCGAACTCAAAGAAAAGTGTGCTTACTATTACAAAAACCGCCAGTATCGCGATAAAAAAATGATGCGTAAACCCGGTGAGCGTCATCCTTATATTTTCGGGGTCTTTGGGGAATATAATTATCAGTATCCCGGTTATCCCCGCTCCGATGAGGGCCAGGCCGGACCAGGATCTGTATTTTTTTCTGATATTCCTGCTTATAGAAAATAACCCGTAGCCGAAGAGCATGAGGCAGATGTTGCTAAAAATAAACCCGGCACGTAGAATTACTTTATTTGGCGCATCGGTCTGGACCAGAGTACTTATCGTATGGGAAAGCGGAGCGTAATCAGGCCTTAAAAACCCGCCGGCCAGAACAAAGCCGGTGTACACTAAAGGCGCAAGTATCCCGGCTACAGCATAGACAATTTTCATTCTTACCGGAACCTTTTGATTTGTCTTCGCAATGATTCTCTTTGAAAACTCCGCAATCTTTTGTTTGGTCTTTTTACTGACGCTGTGTTTTAGCGCCAGACCTGACATTATTATTACCCATTGAAAATACAGGAACAGTGTTATCCGCTCGAATAGCCCGACAAGAGAGGCCTTAGACATTCCGGCTATTACGGTAGTGACCGCGAAGATGAATATTAGAATCAGCGAAATTATGGAGTATATCCTGAATTTACGGTTATGGAACTGACCGAATCCGGAAAACAGAATGCTCAGCATGGCAAGAATAGTCAGGACCGCGGCAATGATATGATGCAAATAACCTGTCACGCTCATGGCGCTTACGCTGTCTAGGTCCTTGGGTAACAAAATGATGAGAATGCCCGCGATACCCCCGGCTATAAGTATAATGCCTGAAATGGCCTTGTACTTATTCGCTTCATTCCTTCCTATCCTGAATATTCCGTACCCGAAAAGAGAAAGGAATAAGTTACTGATAATAATACCGATATCGAGGAACATTTTATTCGGCGCGCCTCT
>MFGS01000191.1:19278-23810 GCA_001778355.1 Candidatus Firestonebacteria bacterium RIFOXYA2_FULL_40_8 | reverse complement strand
TTTAAGCACTGCGAAATTCATTAATGTAAGAACTGCACAAAAAATAGAAAAAAACAAACTAAATACAAGTAAAGACAAATTGCTCTCCTTTACGCCAGATTAAACAGTTTCTTTGCGTTTGAACTCAGAACTTTCTCTCTGATCTCTTCTTTTACGCCGAGAAGGCGGAACATATTATTGTAGAACCTTAAAAGCTCGACCGGATCGGGATTATCGCTCCCGTAGACAAATTTTTCTATTAACTCTTCCCGAAGAACTTCCTTTTCCGACTCAAGGTTCATTTTCTCGCCTTTTGAAAACGCCATTTTCAAGAAAGGAAGTGACATCATCCTCACCGTTCCACCCGTCAGATCATAATAAACATTTTTCACTTTAGCCGTAATCTCAATCGCCTGCCAGAAGTAGGAAAGCGTCGACATATGCGCGCCTATGATTTTTAAATCAGGGAAAGTCCTGGAAATAGAATCCAGATGGACCGGCTGCATCCGCTCGCAGGAGATAGTTTTCTTCTCAAACTTTACCGCCGGACTTAGATAACCGGTGTGAAAAAGAATCGGCATGCTTAATTTTTCCGCCGTACTGTAAATTTCGAAATACCTTTCATCGTCATAATTATACTTCGGCGCAATGAGTTTAATTCCTTTAAATCCTTTCTTATTCAGCTCTTGTATTTCTTTACCTTTAAGCCTGTCAATATCCGTGCTTATCATACCTATGAAAAAGTCAGGATAATCCTTAATAAGAGAGAGTATTATCTTATTCCCTTCCTTCCCCAGCTCATCCCCAACTCCTGACACGCACGTCTTTTCTATATTATTTTTCTTACAGTAAGCCACATATTCCCCGGCCAGCATCCCGCTGATAACCGGTTTTTTATCCCTATTTAAACTAGCATGCGAATGAACATTAATTATCCCCATTTTCCCTCCAGTATTACTTCTCCATCTTCTTTTACTTCTCTTTCTTCTCTTGCTCACCTTGCTTCTTCCGCCCAGGCGCCCCTTCCCCGCAAAATGAAACGATACAAGCTATATTTCTTTTTAAGATTTCCTCTATAACCTTCTTATCCGTAATCTTCCGTTCCTTCTTTCGCATTAAATTTCTCCTTTGCGAAACCCTTGAGCAAATTCTACCGCACTTTGAGTTATTATTTCTCTGTATTTTTTGATCGAAAGGATATGAAGATCCCCGCTAACTATTACATCAGCTTTACCATCAACTGCAAGAGTGAAAAACTTATCATCAGAAGGATCATTTTTCACCACTCTAACATTTGAATGCGTTATAACCGGAGTTATAAAAGGAAGGAGCTCATCGTCAATAATTTCTTTAATTTCTTTTGCGTTAAGTTCAAATTTCGGATAATGCAGAACTCGTATATACTCATTTAGTACTTCTTTGGAGAGTAAGAACTCGAAAGTCCCATTTTTCCAATTCCGGATGATATTCTCTAGTTCACCGCGGAAAAGTATGGCAGATACAAAGACATTGGTATCTATAACTGCCTTTCTCTTGTAGGATAGAGCATCTGAAGGTTTTACTTCTTTCTTGCCCATTCTATCGCCTTTTCAATATCCTTTTGTTCAATGCCCAATTTTGCTATCTTCGTCTTTACTATTTCAGCGTTTGACTCCTTTGAAGGCATCATTTTCACAGGCTTTAGAACTATATAACCTGTTTCATTCTCATTCGCCTCAAAATAGTCGACCCCCGGGAACCTGTCGGAAAGCGCCTTCGGAAGTGTTATCTGGTTTTTATAAGTCTTTTTCACAAGCATATTGGTCACCTCTAACAATATCATACAACTTTGTAATGCTATTGTCAAGTAATGCGGTAATGCTACATTACTTTCTGTTTCATGAAGCGATTAGCCGATTATTCGCTTCACTTTTTGACACAATTAAAGTAAATAGTCTTGCATAATATATTATTTTTTTGGTATGCGTTTGGCACGTGTCCACCGGAAGTATAACCTCCGGTGAGATCTCGCCTTTAGGTTAGCTAAAGGCGGACCTGTCCCACTTTTTGGGTAATTTAGAGAGTATTGCTGTTTACATCAGAAAAGTATGTGGTTGAAATTGAAGCTCCAATTAATGATTGTTTCGTTCAGGTAAAGATTCTCGAGGGTTCTGGACGGCCGCTTCCAAAAGGAGAAATTAATATCAATATCCAGATTGATCCCGGGAATGGTGACAGTGGCACCCGTAAGATAACCCGTCTGAAAAGAAGAAGTACTGTTTTGCTGATAATAGGCAAGCTCTACACCGCCTCTTAAAGCTAGAAAATCAACCGGCCAGTATTCTACGGCAGGCAGAAGTTTTCCTGTATATCTTTGCACGTCAGTGTAGATCTGATTTGATTGTTTCAGAACAAAATATAAAGTTTTATCCTTATTTGCCAGAGTCATAGTATTCTCTTCGACAACCGGTATCCGGTAGGGAGAAAAAGAATCCCCCGCGGCGGAATAAGAATACAACCGTTCTGTTGAATAACCGACAAAGGCATCGAGCACCAGATTTTCCCCGTTATCTTTGTAAACAAGACCGAGCTGGGCGCAATAACAATTAACGTCACTTCTTGAAAACGCTCTCGGCTGGCCATTGACCGCAAGCTGAAGATTTTGATTATAGGAGGAACCTGCGATACCTATACTGAGATTATTGTTTAACTTAAATCCCAGAGAGAGTATAAATTCGCTAAGCTCTGCGTCAAATTCCGCCTGCCTTACCCAAACAGGAACTGAGGACGTGCCTGTGTTATGAAAGAGAACGTCTTTGTAAATTCCCTGAGCGTTATATTCAACTCCTGCTCCAAAATTAGTCCCGATTGGAAGAGTAAATCCTGTCTTTGTTCTCCCATCGTACTCTTGAATACCCATAATACCGTCTGCAGAATAAACGTTAGGATCCTCACTCATCCCGCTGAAGCTCAGATAATAGCTATCATTTTTAGCAAAACCGAGAAAAGCAGGATTCTTGACCGGAAAGTGCCGTTCGGACAGAGTTTTGAACTTACAATTATTAACATTGAGCTTTGCCGAGTAAACCTCAATCGCTTTATTAGCCGGGTCAAGTTTTTTAGCTTCCTTAAGCTGTGCTTTTGCGGAAATGAAGTCGCCCTTATCATAAGCATTTACAGCCTTTGAGAACTTTACGGCAACCTCGCCGGATTTATTAACAGGGTTTTCCGCTTTTGCCGTAAGTTCGTCAGGAGTATAGGCCTTAAGACCGGAAAGGACTTTTTTCGCAACGACGGCAGATATATAATCGTATTTCGAAATATCCTCTGTCAGTTTTTCTTCAAGTATTACTTTTCCGGTGGAAGTCTCTATCACTCTGTAAACCAGCGACATCTTTCCCGCTATATCAAATATACTGCCGAAAATAAAATAATCAGCCGAAATAAGTTTTCCAACTTCAACGCGGTGATTTTCATCAATAAGACCGGTAAGAGAAAGCTTCTGTTCATTTATGATCTGTTGGAGTTTTTGCCTTTCAACAAGCAGGACATCCCGGGAAGAAGAAAGTTCAACACTGACAAACTCCGCAAAGCCTTTGCCCAGGAACTCGTAGTCAGGGTTCTTTGAACTGACCGCGAAGTCAATTACGGATATTTTCACCTTTCCGCCATCAGCCGAGAACAGAAACGAGCAGACACCAAGAGAAATACACGCGGCAACAATAATTCTTTTCATACTTCTCCTATTTTGAAGCGATTAATATATTATTCGCCTCACTTTCCGACAAAATTATCATTCTCTTTCGCCAAGCATCCAACCATCTAAACATCTAAGCATCCGTTTTATTTCGGCAGTCTTACCGTGAACGTCGTCCCCTTCCCGACTTCGCTCTCAACCGCTATATCGCCGCCGTGCTTATTTGCCAGTTCATAGCAAATGCTCAGTCCGAGCCCTGTACCTTTGCCCACTTCTTTCGTGGTAAAAAACGGTTCAAACAACTTTTTCTTGTTCTCGTCAGAAATCCCCGTTCCGGTATCAGCAACTGTAATTTTAATAAATTTTTCATCCTGAGCTGTATTTATCTTTATTGCCCCACCCTGAGGCATTGCGTCTATAGCATTATTACAGAGGTTTATCATTATCTGCTGTATCTGATTCACATCTATCATCATATCCGGCAGGTTTTCTTCATAATTCGCAGCAATTTCAACATTCTTTACTTTTGCCTGAGTTTCAACCAGTATTATTGCCTCTTTTATAGCCTTATTAACGCTGACAGATTGCTTTACCATTTTCGATGCCCGCGAAAAGGTTAAAAGATTGTCTATAAGTTTCTTACATCTTATCGCTTCTTTTTCAATTGCCAGAAGCGGCTTTGACATCTGGTCGTCAGGTTTTATTTTCTTTAGAACAATCTGCGCATATCCCAGAATGATCGTCATCGGATTATTTATTTCGTGAGCAACCCCGCCGGCCAGCTGACCGACTGCCGCCATCTTCTCGGATTGATGAAGCTTGTCATGCAAATTCTCATTTTCTTTCGTTCTTTCCTGAACTTTATGTTCAAGTTTGG
>MFGS01000191.1:6110-19266 GCA_001778355.1 Candidatus Firestonebacteria bacterium RIFOXYA2_FULL_40_8 | reverse complement strand
CAAATGCAGTTTGAACATTGACAAATTTATTAAGCAGCACATAAGCCATCGACATAATAATCGCGAAGTACGCGTATTCGCTCACATAAATAAAAGAATAGAATTGTAACCCTACCAGGATGTCATTTGCGACACCAAAAAAGAAAGCAAAGATACCGATGATCACTGTGAGAAAAATATGGGACTTTGATCTCAGATAATACCGCACAGAAACGACGAGAAGATAAACATACAAAATCGCCATGGAAACTGTTTCCAAGAGATATACAAGTCCTATTTCAGTTTCATAATACGTAATTTCCAGAATATCAAAAAAATGAACATGCTTAATCGCAGGTTTTAAGACAGATATTGTAAACTCAGGTTTTAAAATAAATGAAGCGATAAGAATTAAGAGATACCAGACAGCAGATATTTTAACGATACGATTGTTTTTTTGTTCAGTAAAAACACTGATAAACCAGACAAAAAACACTGATATAATGCCAACAATATTAAGTTGAAGTCTTTGCCAGATAATGCCCTGCTCAATAGAAAGAGAATTATAAAGCCCTGCGCTAAATATATTATAGAATCCCGCGCTGAGACATAAAAGACTGAAAGGAAGATGTTCCCTGACCTGTGGTCTTCTGATATATAAAAAAAAGTAATACAAACCAACATAAAAGTTAATCGACGCCATAACTATGAGTGGAACCGATAAATTATGCAACTTTTCCGTCCTCACAAAATACTATACATATTAGATTTATGTATTATACATTCAATCTAATCAACTGTAAACCAGTATTATTCGATAAAGGTGGTCCGAATTTCCAACAGGCTGTTAACTATCCTGTCGGGATTTTTTTCTGAAAGTTTTTCGGATGAGAAACTGTTTGTGATCGCAATACATTTCA
Organism: Candidatus Firestonebacteria bacterium RIFOXYA2_FULL_40_8; assembly: GCA_001778355.1. Classification (GTDB taxonomy): domain Bacteria; phylum Oederibacteriota; class D2-FULL-39-29; order D2-FULL-39-29; family D2-FULL-39-29; genus D2-FULL-39-29. Next base: position 18,367 of record MFGS01000191.1, on the reverse strand, counting down.
TACCGGCGGCTTTTGAGGCTTCTACGCCGTTTACGGCATCTTCAATCACACAGCATTTTTCAGGAGGAATATTTAACTTTTTCGCAGCGATCAAAAATATCTCCGGGTCGGGTTTTTTCCTGGTTATGTCGTCGCCGGTAACCACCTGATCAAACACACTGAGAGCCAGGCCTATTCCGTTTAGATTAGCTTCCACCTTTATCCGGTCAGCCGAGGAAGCTACGGCAATTTTCTTACCCGCTTTTTTTAATGCGGAAAGAAGTTCCTTTACGCCGGGAAATGACTTTATCTTTTTAGGCAGTAGTTCAAAATATAGTTCATACATGCGCGCTTTCATTTCCGATTTGTACTTTAGCCCGTACTTTTCGGCCACACCTGCGATATACTTTTCATCTCCCGCTCCGACAAAAGGCAAAAAATCCTCTTCTTTAGCAGATACCCCGTATTCCTTAAGCGCCGTAATAGCCGCCTCATTGATGAGCGGTTCAGAATCAGTCAACACACCGTCCATGTCGAATATCACAGCATCAATATCGTTCCATTTCACATTATTCATTCTTTGGTCTCTTTCAGGTCTTTGAATTTATTTAGAATGTAGTCCATACTTATCTTTACATTAAAATACGATTTGGACTCTTCTCCGGTTTCCATGTTTTTTACTTCCATGAGGTCACAATTACCGGTTTTAGCTTTAACAAGGCTTTGTTTCAGGACTTTATATCCCTGCTCGCTAAGAAGAACATACTCTTCCCTTACTTTTATAACACGATACGCCGTTTCTGGAGTTTTTCCGTCCCCGGAATCCAATATGGAGTTAAGAAGCCCGTAGAAAACCTGGCGGTGAAACTCCTCAAGCTCCTCATTTTTTGTTTTCATATAGCACATTGAACATACCATTTGCGTATCCATATCTACGTACTCTTTCTCCAGAATTGCCTTGCCTAACTTGAGGGCTTCCTCATATTTTTCGTTTCTAAAAGCTTTATACATACTGTCTTTATTTTCATCCGAATTATACGGATCATAATTACTTGTTTTTGTAAAAGCCATACGGAGTCTCTCAAAATCTGAATCAAAATCCCCTGCCATAACGCTTTTCAACGTACTTTCATATATATCGGCGCTTTTACCGTCCTTATCGAACGCCTTTCCTTGCAGATAACTGCCGCTCGAATAAGAATCCTCAAATGCCGGTTTTCCGTCCTCAAAATACTCTTTGAATATTCCATCCTTTAAGTCGTTTTTATACTCACCCTGCCGTCTTACTTTTCCGGACAGATAATAGAGTTTAAATGAACCTTCTTTCATATCATTTTTATACTGCTGCTTTGACTTTATTTTCCCATTTCTGTAATAAATATTTATATCTCCGTCCTTTTTATTATCAACAAAATTTATTTCAAAGGATAACTTCCCGTCTTTGGAAAAGAATTTCTTAGGTCCGTTAAGCTTATCTTTGGAAAAAGTCTCTTCTGATTTTACCGTTTTTCCGTCCTCCCAATACTCCCGGCCCGCTCCATCGCTTAAGTTATCCTTTATATTCACCTCATAAGACAATAACCCGTCCTTAGAAAAATATTTTGCCCAACCGTTACGTTTATTACCTTTAAACGTCCTTTCTACGGTAACCTTCCCTGCTTCATCGTACTCCAGCACCTTCCCGTCAGGAATATTACCTTTCACAGTCATCGCGCCTTTTTCATCCACTACTTCGGTCGCGACTTCCTTTCCAATATTATAATAAACAATAGACTTGGTCTTCCCATCCGGATATTTTTCCGTAACTTTACGGGTTACTTCACCGTTCATCACGCCGGCAAATATCAAAGCAAACACCGCTGGGGCAAATATTATTTTCTTCATTATCATCCCCTTTGTTCAACCCGCTTAATTAAAGAGTTTTATCTTTCCGTAGATCCACAGAATACCTATTATAAAAACAGCTAGGAAGAGCATGTCCACCAGCAGATATATGTAGCCTTTCACCGGTGTTTTTAATACGAAACTGCCGTTCTCATTCATATTTATCTTTGCATGCATGCTGTCCAGAAGGAGACCTTTGCCGGGTGCCTCATCTGAGTATATAACCGGTTCACGCTGTTCATCCTCAAGCAATTTCGTACTTTCATTCCTGGCTTCGTACACCAGTTGATGTTTTTGTCCGGCCGCTGAATATTCAAAAGTCAGTATATCTACGACAGTTGTTCTCGAGTCCGAATCTTTTTCCACTTTTCGGTTTTTGGACAACAAAACAGCATAAGTCATCCTCCCGTTTGTAAGCAGGTTTATCCTTTTAAGGCCGGTAGCCAGTCCATACCCCGAAAGCCAAATCCCCACAACAACAAAAAGACCGGTAATCGCTTTCCACATAAATCCGGGAGCTTTATCAACGCTGATATAAATAAACGGAAGCATAAAATCCAGAAGAAAAAGTCCCCCGGACGTTTGATTGGTGAAAAGTAAAAATAACTTTAAACTTAAAGGGACTTTCCTGGGCGGCTCACTGAGATACTGCAACCCCCGGTCAGTATTTTCATCGTTAAACATTGAACCTCACCCGCCGCAATTGCAGACAGTTAATTTTCGTAAAAATAGTAGTCGCCTACTTGCTCTAACTTGCCGTTTTGCCATTTGGCTACGCTGTTTCGGCTTAGCTTGATAAAGTTACCGGAGGTCTCAACACCTTTCTTTTTGAGTTCGTCAGCCAGGCCTGCTTTTGCCGAGGCCCTGCCGCCTGCGGATATTATTTCGGCAAGCCCGCACCCGTCTATATCCCTCAGAAGAAACTCACCTCTGGTCCAATTGCTCACTTTAAAAGGTTTGCTTATCTTATCATCAACATAGTAAAAATAGTTCTTACCCCACCCGCTGCCGCCGCTGAATGCCAACCCTTCTATTACTAGCGGTGAGTCCTTTCCTAAATATAACAGCCTGAAGTTATCTTCTCCCCTGCCCGCTTTTGCAAGTTTTACTGTTTTTTCTTTGGTGAGCAAAAACAACTCTGATTCATTTTCATCGCGGTTCCCGGATCTCCCGAACTGGGACTCAATTTCAAGAAAAGATCCTTCTTTCGGATCGTATTTTTTTAAAGCAGTTATCTTCCCTTCTTTTAGCTCACCCTTATAACCCGCAGCAACAACATCTTGCTCCGTAATTTTCTTGCCTTCTATATAGTCCACTGTTTCCGGATAATCCTTACTGACGCCCTCAAAGTAGTCAACGATGTACTGAGGCAGCTTTTTATTAGCGGTTTCTATCCATTCAAAAATAGCTGTTTCAACCGCATCTTTTGGCATTCTGCCTTTTTGTGAGTACCTAGCCATCTCTTTATTTACTTTTGGCTTTGTGTCTTCTCCAAAAACAGGATTCAAAAGAGCAATACAAAACACCAGGAACAGAACTTTTCTCATACAACCCCCAGCCCTGATATCTTCAGGGACATCCCCTTTCTATTTATTGTAATCAGGAGGACACGTGTCCACCGGAAGTATAACCTCCGGTGAGATCTCGCCTTTAGGTTAGATAAAGGCGGAACTGTCCCCTTTTTGTTGTTATTTCAATCCTTCTATCTCTTTGTCGGAAACTCCGAAAGCGCGGAGAACTCCTACTGCCATGATGGCGTCGCCCAGCGGTTTCATATGCACACCGTCTTTTGTGAGCCAGTTGCGCTTTACTTCCGGCGGCTGGTGCGTGAGCGCTTCAAGGAACATACCGCGCAGATCCACGAACCCGCATTTTTTCTTAACAGAAATAGCTTTTAGCCCGTCAACGTAAAATTTCAGCCGTTTATTGCTTTCCAACTCTCTATTTTCATTAATAATTGTCGGCGCAAGAAGAATAACCTTTATTTTATTTGACTGCGCCATATCCACCATTTTTTCAACGTTTTCCTTATACGTCTCAAGCACTTTAAGATCATGAGCCGCCTTCATCCTGTGCCAGACGTCATTTATACCGATACTGATGGTCACGATATCCGGCTTTAGCTCAACCACATCTTTCTCGAACCTTTTAACAAGGTCCTCAGCTTTCTGCCCGCCTATCCCCGCGTTAACTATCTTCGGAATTTTGAGTTCAGGATAAAGTTCCGCCAGCGCCGCGTCACAATCCTTAAGATACCCGCCCTGTTTTGTTATCGAATCCCCTATCGCAACAATCACACTTTCTTTCTGCAAAATAATCTTTGCAGGCATATCCTTTGAAGCTGATCCCACCCAAGGCAGTACCTCCACAAGCGTTTTCAAATCCACCGGCGCCGCGGGAACAGCCTCCGCCCCGAAAACATTCCCCGCTGCGAGAAACAGCATGCAAAGTACAAATTTATTCAATTTGTTTTTCATTAAATCCTCCCATAATTACTTTTGTTACGAGTAGCGGGTTACGAGTTACGGGTTGAGAAAAGCTTAAATATCAGACCATAACTCTTTACGAAATCCACCCAGGTGGATGCTACACTAATGTGGCATTATATTTAAAACAACGATAAATGTTTTGCTATTTTAAACTCGCAATCTCTTTGTCTGAAACTCCAAGTCCCCGGAGGACACCTATGGCCATGATAGCATCACCCAGCGGTTTCATATGCACACCGTCTTTTGTAAGCCAGTAGTCTTTTGCACCGGCCGGTTTGTGTTTGAGAGCTTCTAAAAACATAGAATGCAAATCCACAAGAATGCATTGTTTCTTTTTGGCAATACTCTTCATTGCATCACAATATAAAAGCAGGCGTTTATTGCCTTCCGTACCGGGGTCTTCATTAAAGACCGTCGGGGTAAGAAGAAGGACCTTAATATTATTTTTTTGCGCCATTTCCACCATCTTCTCGACGTTTTCTTTATACGCTGCCAGCACTTTCTCGTCATGAGGGGCTTTTAACCTGTGCCAGACATCATTAATCCCCACGTTTATGGTCACAACAGCCGGTTTACGGTCTATAACATCTTTCTGGAACCTTAAAATAAAGTTCTCCGCTTTCTGACCGCTGATCCCCGCATTTTTTATAATGGGAATTTGCAGATCAGAATAAAGACCAATGAGCGCCGCGTCACAATCCCTGAGATACCCGCCCTGCATGGTAATGGAGTCCCCAATAGCAACGATTAAACTTTCTTTTCCCAGAATAATTTTCTTGGGCATGTCTTTTGAGGGTTTTCCCACCCAGGGCAGGACCTTTACAAGATTATTCCCTTCATCCTCATCATCCGCCGCAAAAACATTCCCCATCACAAGAAACAGCATGCAAAGTACAACTTTACTCCATTTGTTTTTCATAATATATCTCCCTTGTTATTAATAGAAAATGGATTCCGTATCTCAGTACGGAATGACAGACTTCACTTGTTCGTATTTACTCTCGTAACATTTTCTACTTTTGTATTTTTCGTATAAAATATCTTACCCGGCAGACAACTGTACACAGCTAAATCAAAAAGTATTATTAAAACCAGAATTGTTAAAGGGATCTGCTGTTTAATCCCTATTTTTTTATTTATTGCTCCGAATTCATCAAAATTTGCATATTTCAATAGAGGGTAAAAACTTAACGCAAATGGTAAAAAGGCCCATAACGTCAATCTCACAAAAAAGATATCAGCACCTATCAATGTATTCGCAATACCTATTATTAGAAGAGTTCTCGGTTTTTCTATATGTAGAGAATAATAAGACAATGAAATGGCTACTAGTACCATCACAACCATCAGTTCGTTAGAAGTTAACCCCGTTACTACTATTCCCGGCAAATTGCTAAAAAAAAGCAAAACCCGAGTTGCAAATGCCATAAGTATTTCTTTAGGCGAGATAAAGATAAAACTGATTATCATCAATGTGCACACAATCAAGAAAAATGGGCTGCGCATTATAGTCAATGCTGTTTGCAAATATATTCTCGGAGTACTTTGAATCTTCCCCTCTGTCTGCATAATTCTCCCCAAAACACAAAGACACTGGATCCTGAATCTAGTTCAGGATGACAAAGTGCGAGATTGCTTCGCCAAAAAGCGCTCGCAATGACAAAATACTTTAAAACTTTCTATTCAACACATTCCTGATTCTCACCGAGGCTTGGCCGTCGCCGTAGGGGTTTTTCTTGGCGGTCATGCGGCGGTATAAGGCACCGGTTTTTAAAAGCTCGGCGGAGAGTTTTACTATTCTGGTACGATTTGTTCCGACCAGGATTGCATTCCCGGCGGCGACGCCTTCTTGGCGTTCGGTTACTTCGCGCATTACTAAGACCGGTTTTTTTAATGAGGGGGCTTCTTCTTGAACGCCTCCGGAGTCGGTGATTATGAAATGGGATTTGGACATCAGGTATACGAAGTTTTCGTAATCCATGGGGGGGATGAGTTTTATGTTTGAGACGTCCGAAAGTATTTCCGTCACGGGTTTTTGCACGTTGGGATTAAGGTGTACGGGGTAAACTATCAGCGTATCATTTTGCTTGGCAATATCTTTCAAGGCGTGGCAGATGTTTTTGAAACCCTGGCCGAAGTTTTCCCTTCTGTGGCCGGTGACGAGTATCATTTTTTTATTAAAAGTTATGCCGAACTCTTTTTTGAAGTACTGCTGACGGGCTTTATCTTCTTTTTTTAATTTCTTCACCATGTAAATCAGAGAGTCAATCGAGGTGTTGCCGGTGATGAATATTTTATTCTTTGGAATTGCTTCTTTTATGAGATTTGAGGCGGCTTCTTTTGTCGGAGCAAAAAATACGTCCGCAATCGGAGTGACAAGCTTTCTATTTATCTCCTCCGGGAAGGGGGCGTATTTATCGTACGTGCGAAGCCCTGCTTCCACATGGGCAACAGGGATTTTTTTATAAAAAGCTGCTAAAGCACCTGCAAACGCGGAGGTAGTATCCCCCTGCACGATAACAACATCGGGTTTCTCTTTTTCCAGTACCTTTTCTATCTTGAGTAGGATGTTCGCCGTAATAGAAAAAAGAGTCTGATTTTTCTTCATTACCTTCAAGTCGTAATGCGGCTTTACATTAAAAAGCTTAAGCGCCTGATATAACATCTGATTATGCTGACCGGTAACGCAAATGACAGGATTTTTGAACTGTTTGATAAGTAAGACAAGCTTTAAAGCCTCAGGACGGGTACCGAAGATGAACAATACTTTCATGCCTTCTTACTCCCCGATAAAGATAATTACTAGTTATTAATGGTTCCCGCAATGCAAACCGTCTAAAAGTCCGTAAAGTCTATAAGGTCTGTAAGGTCTTACACTATTGTGGTATTATTATATAACAACCCATTAATACAAATCTTTGCACTTACTTTCTTTTCCCATATAGTCTCTTACAAGCTTTTACCTTATAGACTTTACGGACATTATAGACCTTATGGACTAGCTCTTATAGTTGTTTATTGTTACCGCTACGTGATTCAGCATTTCTTCGGTCATTTCGGGGTAATTGGGTAAAGAGCATACTTCCAAGGCGGCTTTTTCGCTTTCGGGCATGCTGACATTGTAGCCGAGTTTGGTGTACGCTTCCTGTTTGTGCATCGGGATAGGATAATGCACGGCGGTGGCTACACCCTGGGCTTTAAGATACGCCTGGAACTCTTCCCGTTTGCCGTTTTCCACTCTTACGGTGTACTGGTTATAAACATGCTTTACAAAATCCTGTTCGAAAGGAATTATTACACCTTTCAGATTGGCGTTGTAGAACTTCGCATTTTTCCTGCGTTTTTCGTTCCACGCCTGGATGTATTTAAGTTTTACCCGGATAACTGCGGCCTGTATTTCATCAAGACGGCTGTTTATTCCTATCTCGGAGTGAACGTATTTTTTTGAAGAGCCGTGCGCTCTAAGGAGTTTTATCATATTAGCATACTCTTCATTATTTGTAAGGACCATCCCGCCGTCACCGGCGCAACCCAGATTTTTCGTAGGGAAGAAACTTAAACAGCCGATATCCCCGATGCTTCCTGTTTTTTTATCCCGGTATTCCGCGCCGATAGACTGGGCACAATCTTCTATCACTTTGAGTTTGTGTTTTCCCGCAAAATACATTATCTGATCCATATCTGCCGGTTGGCCGTATAAATGGACAGGCATAATTGCTTTTGTTTTCGGAGTAATCATAGATTCAAGCTGTTTTATATCAATGTTGTACGTATCCGGACGTATATCCGTAAATACTACTTTTGCTCCCGCTAAAGATATTGTTTCTGCCGAAGCAAAGAAAGAAAACGCCGGTACAATAACTTCATCGCCTTCATTTATCCCGAGCGCCTTCACCGCAAGAAAGAGCGCGTCAGTTCCCGAGTTAACGCCAATCGCGTATTTGACCCCGATGAACCGGGCAATCTCTTCTTCGAGCTTCGTCTCTTCCGGCCCGAGGATAAAGTGCCCGCTGCCAAGCACCGCTTCAACAGCGCTATTAAGCTCGCCTTTTATATTCTGGTATTGTGCTTTTAGATCAATTAAAGGGACATTCATAATATATAACTCCTATCGAAGATGGTTGCGAGTGACGGGTTACGAGTAGCGGGTTAAAAGCTCTAATCCGTTTCTCGTCACACGTGACTCGATTTTCTTTTTTATATTCCGTCTTTTATCTTCAAGCTTTAATCCGCCTAGGCGGATCTCGCAAAGGTTTACGGTTCGATATCTATGCTTTGCTCGACTCGTGATTATTTTTTTTATTATATTCTTTTTCTATCTTCAAGCTTTCACTCGTAACCCGCTACCCGTCACCTTTTTCACTCCGAATACTCTTCGGCCGGGACATCCTTCATTACTCTTGCGGGGACGCCCTTCACGAGTTTCCCGTCCGGTACATCCTTTGTCACTATTGAACCGGCAGCTACGAAGGCTTCTTTGCCGACGGTGATTCCGGGAAGAAGGATCGCGTTGGCGCCTACTCTTGCGCCTTTTTTTATTGTTGCGCCTTTTTTAAGGGCGAATCTTTTTTCGGTACGGCCCATGAAATTATCATTGGTAGTCGTGACGCAGGGGGCTATAAAGACATTATCTTCTATGGTCATCCAGGCGGTCACATAAGCGTGAGCCTGCATCTTTACATTATTGCCTATTTTTGTATCGTTCTCCACCGTAACTCCGCGGCCCACCAGGCATTTGTCGCCAATGGTGCATTTTTCACGGATGAAAGCACCGTCCCCGACAAGAGTATCCTTACCGATGGTCGTTCCCGCGCAGATTATTGCTCCGGCGCAGACGGTCGTACCTTCCCCGATAACAAGAGGAGTGAATTTTTCTTTTTTAAGTGTGGAAGTCTTTGCCCGCTCGGCAGTCTTTCCGATGATGCAGTTATCCCCTATGATGACATTATCTTTTAACTCTACATCGGGATATATTACGGAGTTGTAACCGATCTTTACGCTGTCAGCTATCTTTGCTTTTTTTCCGTCTACTTCTACAAGAGTACCATGGTTAATCATAGGACTTCCACATTTTTGAATTTGCCGAACTTTCTGGTAGCGCCGCGGGTGTCTACGATAAGTTTGGCATTTTTAATCATCTTTTTATAATCAAAGCAAGTGTGATTGGTTGCGATCAACAAACAGTCCGCAGATTTGATCAGAGAGTCCGTTAACTTCACGGATCTTTCCGCTTTGCCCTCTATCTTCAATGAAGGAATAAACGGGTCATGATAAACAACATTTGCTTTATATTTTTTTAATATCTCAAATAGTTTAATCGCAGGGGATTCACGCCAGTCATTAATATCTTTTTTGTAAGCCATACCAAGAAGCACCACTTTCGCACCTTCGATATTCTTTTTCTTCCCGGCAAGCGCATCCTTTACCAGACGGATTACATACTCCGGCATATCTTCATTTATTCTTGCTGCAAGTTCTATAACTTCCGTATTAAACCCGTATTTTTTTGCTTTCCAGGAAAGGTAGATAGGGTCGAGCGGGATACAATGCCCGCCAATACCGGGGCCGGGGTAAAAAGGCATAAAACCGTAAGGTTTCGTAGCCGCCGCGTCCACAACTTCCCACATATCAATTTTCATCTTACGGCAAAGCATCGCAAGCTCGTTAACAAGAGCAATATTAACCGAGCGGTAGATATTTTCAAGAAGTTTTTCCATCTCGGCAACTTTGGGGGAGGAAACTATCATAATATTATCAATTATCTGCCCGTAGAGGTTACGCGCAACTTCACTGCAGGTTTTTGTGACACCCCCGATGACCTTCGGAGTGTTTTTCAGGTTAAACTGCTTATTGCCCGGGTCCACTCTCTCCGGCGAGAACACCAGGAAAAAGTCTTTTCCGACCTTTAACCCCGTCTTTTCGAGTTCAGGAAGCATAATCTCTTCGGTTGTTCCGGGATAAGTGGTACTTTCCAGACTGACCAGCTGGCCTTTGTGAAGATACTTTGCAACCTGTTTCGTAGTAGCTTCAATATAGGAAATGTCCGGATCTTTATTCTCGTCAAGCGGGGTAGGAACACAGATGCAGATAGCATCTACTTTTTTGAGGACAGAAAAATCCAGTGTCGCCCTGAGTTTTTTGGTTTTTACAAGTTCGGCAAGCGCCCCGTCCACAACATCAGGAATATAGCACTCCCCTTTGTTCACCATATCAACACGCGCTTTATTTACATCGAGCCCCACGACAGAAAACCCCATCTTCGCCTTTTCCACAGCCAAGGGTAATCCAACATAACCGAGCCCGATAACCGCAATCCGTGCCTTTTTCGTTTTCAGTTTAGCAATAAGCGTTTCTGACGTTTTCATATGCGTTAATTTTAGCACAAATGCCGGCCTTAATAAAGCGTAAAAACTGTTACGGGTAGCGGGTCCTCCAATGCTTTGGAGAGATCTCGCCTAATAGGCGGATTACGAGTTACGGGTTCTATATTATGGTGATATTATTATATTTCTACTGCGAAAATTCGGAAAGAACTCGACTAAAGAAGGATATTCTAAACTCGCGCAGTGAAACGGAGTCCGCCAACGCTTTGTGGCGGAAAACTCGAAAAAACCAGAAACAAATGATAAAAAAAGAATTACAATCTAATGCTATTTCTTATTATACTTATCATAGCTGTCGATTCGGTCTTTCAATGTTTTAACTATTTCATTTATTTCCTTCTTATCTTTAGTCCCTAACCAAATATATTTATCATTGTAAAAACACAGATCTTTCTTAAGCTTTTCCCAACCTTCTTTCTCTTTTTCTACAATCCTGTAATAAAGGTATTTTTCGACAATAATCTTAAGGAGTTCGTTATCACCCGGTATATCTTTCGAATATTCCGCAATTCTTTGGATTAACCTATCAATTTCAGCCTCAGAAATCTTAACTCTACAATCTAAAACTAATTTTGCCTTTTCAATTCTATAATATTCTTTTATTGACGGAAAACAACAATGAGCAAAATATGGTGTTGACTCAAATATTCTGTTATTATTGTAAAATATGTTTTCTCCTGCATCGCTTTTTTCTATATTTTCAATAAATCCAATACTCACAAGGAATGTTTCTTTTTCTAACGACAATAATTTTAAAGCCCCGCTACTAGAGCCACCCATGTGGACACCCAAACATATAATATTTTCAGGTTTCTCCAAGAACGAAACTACATCCTCGCCCACATATCTTCCAAGTTCCTCATATTTCTTAACGTCATCTGCCGAGACTTCTGCAAAATAATACGGACATCCATCAAAAAACAAACTATTATTTTCATCTAATACTTTAAAAAGTTTTATTTCTATCTTTTTGCCGAAAACTATCCTTTCAATTTTTTTATATTCACTGTAATACTTTTCAATTTCATTCCTTTTCACTATATTATCAAGCTTCATATCTTCGGGTTTTACATATATCTTTGCCGTTTCTGCAAATAAGTCAGAATTGTTAAATTGAGAAAAGATAACAACTGTAATCAAGGAGCATAGAGCCATTCTATTGATTATTTTCTTCATATCTTATCACCCCTGCTAATCGCGGTGACAGTCCCCAAGAGCAGGACAGTCACCTTTGCGTTCTTTGCTTCCGGCTTCTTTTTCTTTTTTTTCCTCTTTTACTTCACTTTCTGCATTTGCTGTATTTGCTTTGCTTGCTGTACTTGCTATATATGTCCTTTACTCATTCCTCTTTCTTTCAATGAGAATAACCTTCTGGCAAGACGGTCAAATCTGTCGGACATTACGGGGGTTAGATTTTGGAAGGCGATGCCGAGAGAGCAGAAGTTGGGATTTTCTCTGCAACGCGCGACTTTGGAAGCTATCTGGATGTATTTTTCACCTTCAACTTCGAAAGTAACCAGCA
>MFGS01000191.1:0-6065 GCA_001778355.1 Candidatus Firestonebacteria bacterium RIFOXYA2_FULL_40_8 | reverse complement strand
CGCCGGCTGAAAAATCAACGAACCTGCCGACAGATATAGCGGTGTTTTCCGCCTCTGTAATTTCCACCGGGATGCTGACACGCACCCTTATATGACTTCTTTTATTTTCTAAACCCATCAATTACTCCACGGTATAACTCTGCTTCTTTTTTTGGTTTTTTGGCTTTTAGTATCCCGGTTATCACGGCAACGCCGTCTGCTCCGGTTTTCATAACTGTTTCTGCGTTATCTTTTTTTATGCCGCCTATTCCCAGCACCGGAATCTTTATACTTTTTTTTATTTTGCTGATTATACCATATCCGAGCGGCTTTCCATACTTTGCTTTTGAAGCCGTGAAAAACACCGGTCCGACAAATATATAATCCGCGCCTTCGTTGCAGGCTTTTTTTGCATCTTTCAAACTATGACAGGATTTCCCTATCAATTTGGCTTTGCCCAGAATTTTTCGGGCGTCTTTTACGGCAATAGATGAGGCAGTAAGATGCACTCCATCCGCCCCGGCAGCCAGCGCGATATCACACCTGCCGTTTACAATAAAAACGGCCTTCCCCGCCGCCTTTTTTATTTTTTTCGCAAGCAATAGGAGTAGAGCCGTATTTTCAATGTCTTTTTCGCGGAGAATCACCGCGTCAACACCGCCCGCCACAGCAGACTTAACTACTCCGGGAAGAAGCGAAACTTTCCCCAGAGCTTTTCTGTCGGTAACAAAGCAGAGAGAGAACATTATTTTTGACTGCCTTCTTTTCTCTCCCCGGGTTTCTTTTTAACCTCTTCCATCTTCTGCCTTCTGGTTTTCCTTTCCCTGTTAACTTTTTCTTCAACACCGTTTTTGCTGTAAGTAATATCTATTTTTTCCATAAGGCACGCGTCATTAACATAAAGATCCTGTTCATACACAGCTTCAAATTTTTCAGGGAGGGGCGAACTCGCATTTATAAATCTTGTCGAAGTGACCTTGCCTTCAAAGTCGGTCACATACTGACGGAGATCCACTTTTATTGCTTTGGGCTGGATCATAAAAGGATTTTTAACCAGTGTTATCTCCTGGTTTATCGTAATACCTTCAGCCGATATTGCTTCGTTAAACTGATCCTGTACCTGATAGATGGTTGCCGTACTGTAGCCGTAAATATCGGGACCTTCATCCAGCCTGTTATCGCGCGAAATCTGCTTGAAAAATACGGGCATTTTAACATAAGTGTGTTTTGAAATCTCAAATATCTTTCTTTCTTTATTACTTTCCAGAGTATAGGTCAATCTTATCTCAACGTCATCTTTCTTCTGGCTCATCTTCCTGGTTTTAAACTTTGCTTCGGGCTTCGAAATATCTTCCGGAATAATAAGAACACTTTCTGTGCCCTGAAGGATCTCCCATTGATACTTTGTTTCCTTTACTTGATTGGGGGCACACTTAAATAACCGGGCTGAACCGGGACCGTCGCAAAAGAAAAGCAGGGGCTGATCAATAATCTCCCCGCCGACAACCGCTGCTTTTTTAATCAGAGTTCCGATAACAGCACCGTTATTATCTTTCGCAGTTATTGTTATCAAAGTGGGATTAGCTTTCGCCGGAGTAAGAGGCGCCGTCCATTTTGCCTTTTTCGTATCAGAAACAACTTCGAGTTTTCCGCTGCCGTCATGCGTCCATTCATATTTCACACCGTCTTTGGCCTCAACCTGAAGTTCAACCGTCTCACCGGCTTTCGCTATTGAATCATAGCTCGGAAATTCGTACCCGGGGGCGGCGGTGATAATCTGAGCGAACGCGGCGGAGCAAATTAACAGAATACCGGTAATCAGTTTTCCTATCATATATATGTCTCCTTGATGCAGTAAAATTACTAATGACTATTGACTAGTGACTATTTAATGAGTGATATGTATAACAAATCTATTCTCCTTGTTACTGAATTTTTCTAAATAATTTAAAAAATTCGGGGAACGAGGTCTTCACACACGCTGTGTCTTTTATCTCGGAACGGCCTTCTGAAACCAGGGCAAGTACGGCCATGGACATGGCAATCCTGTGATCACCGTAGGAGATGCTCTTTGCTCCCCGTGGTTTTGAACTGCCGTAAACCACAAAGCCGTCTTTAAACTCTTTGGTCTTCACTCCGAATTTATTCAGCTCTGTACAAAGAGTTTTTATCCTGTCACTTTCTTTAACTCTTAACTCTCCGGCGTCTTTAAAGACCGTCTTTCCTTTTGCCAGAGCCGCGGCAACTGCAAGTACAGGTATTTCGTCTATCAGGCGGGGAATTATCTTGCCGCCTATTACCGTACCTTTCAATTTGCTCGTTTCCACTACTAGATCCGCAACGGGTTCGAACTTCATATTTCTTTTATTAACTATTTTTATTTTCGCGCCCATCTTCTTTAGCGCGTCTATTATACCCGTCCGGGTAGGATTAATCCCGACATTTTTGAGTACCAGTTTCGAGTTTGGCGTAATAAGAGCTGCTACAATAAAAAAAGCCGCCGAAGAGATATCCCCGGGAACTTCAATTTTTCTGCCTCTCAACTCCTGCCCGCTCTTTACGCATACCGTATTGCCTTTTATTTCAAGTTTTACCCCGAAATATTTAAGCATTCTTTCGGTATGGTCGCGTGATTTCTCGGGCTCGGTCACACACGTCTTCCCTTTTGCATAAAGTCCCGCTAAAAGTACCGCAGATTTTACCTGCGCGCTCGCGACTTTGGATTTGAAATTAATCCCCTTTAAAAGCCCGCCGGTTATTGTAAGCGGAGTGTAGTTCCCTCCGTCTCTTCCAGTAATAGAAGCTCCCATCTCACGAAGAGGATCCGCAACTCTTCTCATCGGACGTTTGCAAAGCGATTTATCCCCGGTAATTTTTGAAGTAAACGCCTGTGCCGCAAGTATCCCGAGCATCAACCGGGTGGTAGTTCCTGAATTATTCGCATTTAAAATGGTTTTCGGCACTTTTAATCCGTATAGTCCCTTGCCAAAAACGGTTACTGTTTCGCCCTTGCGTCTTATCTTTATCCCCATCTTCTTAAAGCTGTCCATAGTAGAAAGACAGTCTTCCGACTGTAAAAAGTTCCTGATAGCCGTCTTCCCCGAAGCCAAGGAGCCAAACATTATGGCACGGTGGGAAATGGATTTATCGCCGGGAATCCGGAGGATGCCGGAGAGACCTGTTGAGCTGCTTACTTTGAGATTTTCCATATTACCTCGTTTTGTTAATTGTTCCACGTTACAAGTTACTCACGTTGCTCACGTTCTATATTAAGGTGGTGTTATTTATTTCTTTGCTGGTTCATCGACTTCGTACATTTTTAAACTCATTTTATCAGTGACAGTATCGTCTGAAGTATTACTAACACCGTTTTTGTTCACCTTGTACCACTTTGTTTCACCAAAACAATATCCTTTTTCATCCTTAAAAATATTATCATTGTATGTCATTGAAATAATGCCAGAAGCAGGCTTCTCGGTGGCATAATCAGGACTTAAACTACTTAAAATAGCTATTCTTTCATTTTTGTTGTTTCCAACAACAATGAAAGAAAACATATTCTTTTTATCTAGTACAATCATCCGGTATGTAGTGTTTGGTACAACATAAATAAATGCAGATTGTCCTGAACCTTGACTTCTAAAAGTACCATCCGGTTTTCGAGTGTATTTGATCTTTTCAAAACAAAGTTTTGATTTTAAAGTTTTCAATTCAAAAGAATGTATTTCATATCCTCCTGTTTTTACCGCGACTTTTAAAAGATCAGTTTGCTCTTTATCCAAATCAACAATCTTCAGAAAATCGTCTTTGAATGCTACTTTACCATCTTGCTGGGCATTCTCCGCCTTTTTTCCGCACCCGGAAAAGAGCAGCGCTACCATTAACAAAAACAACGCACCTTTTTTAAGACCAGTTGATTTCACTTTTTCTCCCTTTAGTTACTTTTTCTTTAAGACACTGGATCCCGCATCTCAGTACGGGATGACAAACAAAACTTTTCTTTTGTATAATCAACAACTCCTTAATATAAAACTTTGTACTTTGTACATCGTACTTCGTACTTGTTCTTTAGCTATTTTACAATTTTCAACAAATTGAACCCTGATTTCTTATCGTACTCGCGGACGACGTTTGTTTCCAGCTCGATGATTACGCCTTCCAACACCAGGTAGGCTTCGCTTCCGGTACGCAGACAACCGACGTAGGTTTTTTTGCCTCTGCCGAGAGCGAGGTGTATATGGACCTTTGGTTCTTTACCCATGAGAAACATGGTGCCGAAGGCGACTACTTCGTGAGCGCCGTTTATTTTTTGCCAGACGGGGACCGGAGGAATGCAGGTTTTTTTCGGACCGGTCACTACTTTGCAGTTCTTTATTCCACCTGTCAGATGAATTATACCCGCTTTTATCTTTTCTTTTTTGGCTGTTTTGATAAGGCCTTCAAGAACATCATCACCGTCGTTGAATCTGAGGACGTAAATATTTTTGATCTTTCCTTTTGTGTACTCCATTAAAGCTGCTCTCTCTTTACTTTTGCTTCTTTAAGAATCATAACAATATCTTTTGACCTTCCTCTTTTGATTGCTTTTTCAAGCTTTATTGTCTGCCTGATAAATTCTTTCATGCTCTTGCAGACATTCTTTTTATTTGCCAAAGCTATCTCCGCCCAAACCTCCGGACTGGAAGCCGCTATTCTGGTCGTATCTTTAAAACCCTTACCGATAAGTGAGAGCAGGTTTTTATTTTTACTGATAACTGAAACCTCCATAGCCGCCGCCACAAAATGCGGAAGATGGCTTGTAGCCGCAAGAATTTTATCGTGTTCAGCCGGTGAAAGAGTAACTACATTTGCTCCGAGTTTTTTCCAGAGGTTTCTAATTTTCGAAAGAGCAATTTTATTCGTAAGTTTATCCGGAGTAACGGCGCAGACTGCCCCATTAAAAAGTCCTGCTTCGGAAAATTGAACCCCGCTTTTTTCAGAACCCGCAATAGGATGAGAACCTACAAAGTAAGTATAAAGCGGGAGATATTTATTTGCCGCGCTTACTATATTTTCCTTTGTGCTTCCCCCATCAGTGACAAGAGCCCCGGCTTTGAGGTACGGCCCGATCTTTGTAAGCATCTCTTCTATATGAACTACAGGAGTTGCCAGAAATACCAGGTCCGCTTCCCCAAGGATCCAATAATCCAGGGAATATTCCGTCAGCGCCCCGAGTTTTACGGCATTTTTAAGCTTTTTTTCATTCCTGCCGATACCGATAACACGTCCGGCAAGTTTTTGTTTCCGTAGAGCCATACCGAAGGCACCGCCGATAAGCCCGACACCGATTATTGCAACTGTGTTGATCTTTTTCATATAACCCGCCTATAAGTCTAAGTACGAAGTACGATGTACAAAGTACGAAGTACGAAGTTTCACATTAAGGTAGTGCATTATATCTCTTAAAAAATACCTCGTTTTACCTGATTACGTATAGTATAAATGAAATTACAATGAAAGTCCATAACGTAAAAGCAAAAAGAAAGGGCGCCTTTTCAGCGCCCTCGTTTTTAAATGGTTCGATATCTATACCTTTGCTCAACTTTGTACTTTGTACATCGTACTTCGTACTTTATTTGTAAACCTCTGTCCCTTGCGTTCTCGTCATTGCCCGATAGGCTTCAATCAACTTTTTGGTGATGGGACCGGGTTTTCCGTTTCCGATATTTCTTGTGTCAATGTTAATGACCGGAATAACCTCTGCGGCGGTGCCGGTCAGGAAACATTCATCGGCAACGTACATATCCACCATGGTAAAAGGCTTTTCCGAAGTTTTATATCCAAGTTCCCCGGCAAGTTTCATTACAGCGTCCCTGGTAATACCTTCGAGCGCGCCGATGTAAGTAGGCGGTGTAATAAGTTCACCGTTTTTTATGATAAAAATATTATCACCCGTGCATTCCGCGACATAACCTTCACGGTTGAGCATGATCGCTTCCAGCACTTCGGCATTATTGGCTTCGAGTTTCGCAAGAATGTTATTCAGATAATTAAGCGACTTGATCATAGGATTAACAGCTTCAGGAATATTTCTTCTCGTTTAAGCG
>MFGS01000190.1:7581-8696 GCA_001778355.1 Candidatus Firestonebacteria bacterium RIFOXYA2_FULL_40_8 | reverse complement strand
CCGTTAGAACCATTTAGTCTACCATCTAAGACTGTAGCCGAATTACAGACCCACCATGTATTTCCAGAAGTTTCAGATACTATTCCACTGTCTCCCCTGTCTCCCATTAGCTCATCAAAAATCCTTGTTGAATGTTCAGTACTCATTTTATTTTCTCCTTTTTAGGACTGTCAAGAGAGGTAGTGATTTAACACTCCGCCCATCTTTACTAAAGGTAACGATTTAACGTTCCGCCTCTTGTCCAGTTGAAGGATTTAACCCTCATTATCCTTTTTATATTAAAGTTTTAGTTATCTAAGACCAAAACTTTAAAAAAATGTCTTTTTTAAAATTAAGCTCCTCTGCTTCCTGCAATTCCTCGCCAATCTGAATAGCCTGCTGACGATCTCATCCTTATGGTAAATTTAGCGTCAAAAGTATCTTTATCATCAGAATTTTCCATTTTTGGTTTTTCACGATCATAATAAGTCATATCATGATCTTCATCTTGTACAAAAAAAGCATCAAAATCAGTAAAAAAGTTACACATAACAGGCTTTAAAATATTTTTCAAAGCATTAATGTCGTTATCCATACTTCCAGGCAACTGATCTGACCCTAAAATAGTCTTTGCGACCCATCTAGATTGAGGTGGAATAAGAAGTTTAGTAGGATTTAACTTAATATTTACTGCTCCTGCTTCTGTTGTTGTGTCCATTACAGTTAATAATGCTGATAACGAGGAAGTTGATAAGTCCGCATCAACCGCAAGTCTATTACTAGCTGTCCCTCCGGACTTAAACGGATGAGCCGTAGAAAATAAAACTTGTCCATCTGCCCCAGCCGTAGTAAATCCTGTATTAATTGGGGTTGCGCCTAAAATTTCCATTCTCTGTTGTAATGATCTTGCTAAATAGCGAGCAATTTTAGGTTGCAATGCATCATAAAGATCATCGTCATAAAGTTCATACTCTATTTTAGCCCCAACTGCATATGTAGCATGGGTAAAAGTAGTTTTATACCCTTCCGTTAAATCAAAATAGTTAACTGAAACTCCTGCTAGTTTTATTGGCGCTGCACCAAATCCTTCCATTGTTAAACTTTGTTCATAAGCTTTTTTTGATGGAAATATATGC
>MFGS01000190.1:4491-7530 GCA_001778355.1 Candidatus Firestonebacteria bacterium RIFOXYA2_FULL_40_8 | reverse complement strand
TAAACTGCTTTCTTTGATTCGCGCCTACTTCTGAGGCTTCGGGATCAGAACTGTTTCCTACGCAACGAAAAACATCTTGAGCAGATGCTGCTGCATTAACATAAAAAGCTCCAGTTGTCCCTGCTAAATCAAAACAAGCTAAAGCTGATCGTGTAGTATACGGATCAGCTAAAGCACCAGTAGACACCATTGCTTCGAATATCTGGTTTGGGTCATCACATACTTGAATTGGGTCTCCTACTGTGGAAGCCGTTACGCCTGTTTCAGATACTCCTAAAAATTGAGTAGTACTATTTGCAACGGCAATAATTACTCGCCCTGCATTATCTAAACTAACAGGATCCCCCTTTTTAATTGTTTGAGTCGCTGCAACCACATACCATTGCGGGGCATGGTACTTTTCTGAATGGACTGGTAAAAATCCATATTTAACTGTATTTGCCATTTTAATTACCTCCTATATTATTTTTAAGAACTCAGAATATGCCTCGTAGAAAGAAACTTAAACAGTTTTCTTTGATTCGCGCCTACTTCCGAGGCTTCGGGATCAGAACTGTTTCCTACACACTTAAAGATTCCATTTGTAAATGCTGCTGCATTAACATAAAAAGCTCCAGTTGTCCCTGCTAATTGAAAATATTTATTCCCTCCAACATTACTTGTAGTATACGGATCAGCTAAAGCGCCAGTAGACACCATTGCTTCGAATATCTGGTTTGGATTATCATAAACTTGAATTGGGTCGTCTACGGTGGAGTTTTCAACATACGAAGCAGAAACCCCAAGAATAATTGCAGTGGAGATTTCTCCCGCAACTGCAACTTCAACCCTACCAGCGCTATTCATAATAACAGGATCACCAAGTGCTATTGTTTGACTTGCAGCAACAACATACCATTGTGGAGTTGTATAGTTTTCTGCATGAACTGGAACAAAGCCATATTTAATTCTATTTGCCATTTTAACCTCTTATTTTTTAGTTTTTAAACGCCTTCTATGGATAACGGTTCTAATTCCCCGTCGTTTTCCATTTTATTTAAAATAGTAAGTTTCTCTTTTCCTTTTGACTTATTAATTCTTTCTTCTGTTGCTTTTGATTTTTCTTCAAATTCTTTTCCTAGTTGTATTGCATTTTCTTGTTTTTGGTTAATTATTTGACGATGTGTATCTTTATGCATACAACATAAAATTAAATCACCAATAGTATAAAAAGTTTCATTTGGAGTATGATCTTCAACAACTTTTAAATCCTTAAATTCTGGATGAGTTTTATCCAGTACAAGCCAATAACCAGATCGTTTCCCTGCCATTTGATTTTTATTTTTCCACCTATAACAATAAGTAGGATTGGCATTAATTAAAGTTGTTTTATCAAGGCTTTGTAGCCCGACAACTTCAGCTCCAATAAACAAATTATTTTTTTGATCCGATTTTGCAATGACTGGATCAATCTCACCTTTACTCTTTTTAGTTTCATCAAAAATATCTAAATTTAAATCTTTCTTTTTAGTAGGACTCATAATATGTTATACCCTCCTTCTTTGTGTGCTCTTGCCACAATTTTTGATAATCGTTTAAGGTTTTCTTGGTTGTAACCTTGTTTCTTATAATAAGAAAGTTGGTCATTATTCAAAGACATTTCCTCTGAATTATCAGTTTGTATGCTTGAGATTCCTGTTGCAAGCGATGAAGCGCCTGATTCTTTTATCCTTTGTTGTGCTTCATTTTTTATTTTCTGGTCACGAGACGAAAGTCCTTCTTTGATTAAATTAGCTTCTGCTAATTGAATTGCCACTTTAACCATTTTAGGTGTCATTTTGTTTGACTCTACTAATTCTTTAAATGCTGGTAAACGCAAAACTTCTTCGGTCTTTTGTGCTAATGGTTCATCTTTCTTAATATTCCCAGCATTATCAAATAAATTAGAGTATTCTTTTTGGATTGCTTCTACTTCTTTTTGTAAGTTTGTATAGTCAGAAAACTGGGTAAGCGTAGCTTGAACTGCTTCTTTTTTAGTGTTTTCTATAATTTGCTTAAATGCTTCCTTATCTCCTGATAATAAAGCTTTTTCATAAAGACTATCCGCATCCTCCTTAGGGATTTGTGGTTCTATTTCCCTAGCACCTAAAACATTTCCAAATTGGTCATATTTTATATATGGCAAAGTTTCTTTTACGAGCTTCCCATATGCAGCCTCTATCTTGTCTCGTTCCGATTGCAACCTTCGAGGGTCTAACGGATTGCTTTGCTGTGGTTTAGTTGTTTCAGTTGCAATCTTATCTTTAACAACTTCAGCTTCTTCGCTTGATGAATTTTCTTTTCCATCTACTTCTTGCTGATCTTCTAAGTTTATTGATTCAATTTCGTCTTTCACTTCTGTTTCTTCTTGTCCAGCATTTTCTTTTGACGCTGAATCAGATGTTTCAGAAGCTATTGAACTACCTGTCAAATCTAACTCTATTGATTCCATTTATAGTCCTACCTCCTTTATAATCTCTAACTTTCCAAACAAAAAGGCGGACAAATTAACCTGTGGTTAATCGCCCGCCTTATAAGGCTTTTGTTTGGGTTCTTTACCCTCGGATAGCTAGTCCGAGCATTTAAAATTAAATAAATTATTTATACTTTTTTTATTTTCATTTCCATTAAAGTCTTTTTTTTCATTTTCTTTGTCTTTTTTGCTTGCCTCATTCTTCTTCTTCACCTCCACTTTTTTCTATTTCAAACTCATCTTTTAAATCTTGAATAATATCAAACAATTTATTTACTGCATCCATATTTCCTTGAAATTTAACTGCTTTTATTGGTGCATAATCTCGATCAAAATCAAGATTTATAAGTTCTTCTTTGCTTTCTTCTTTAAAAATATTTAATCTATTTTTTATCTCTTTATAAATATCAGATAATAAAAAATCGTCTAATTCTTCTTTTCTCATTGTCTCCTCCCTGCTCCAGCAGCTCCTCCGAGTAAATTAGCCATATTAGGAGCTATATTTTGCAGGTTTGGAGATTTTATGCCTGGCAACATTGGTTGCTCTG
>MFGS01000190.1:390-4416 GCA_001778355.1 Candidatus Firestonebacteria bacterium RIFOXYA2_FULL_40_8 | reverse complement strand
ATTTCTTCTGTTGAATTTGAAAATGCGCCAAGATGCTCTTGCCCCATCATTGTTTGCCCATCAAACATTTTATGCCTGATCGTTTGCAGTTCGTCTGGCTTAAACTCTAAAAACCAACTTTTCTGTCTATTAAGAATCGTCATAATATAAGCACGTTCAAAATATTCTTCAACAATTCCTCTATCAATTCGTCTAAACACTAACTTTAACGACTTTAAAGCTTCTTTCATTATCGACGCCATTTCTGTGGCTGTTGGATTAGGGGCAACTTTTTCACCGCTACTGACACCTTTGAGACGTGTTGCAACTTGTATATTCTGTTCAATTTTTCCAATCAATTGTTGAGCAACTTGCACAAACTCAACCGGAGGTCGGACAAATGATAGTATGTTTTCTATGTTTGCCCCTTGCGGCACATTAGTTAATTCAATCACTTGATGAGGTTTTATTTGAAGTTGCTGTGGTTTTTTAATAAATTTCATATTAGCGGCTATCATGCAATACAAGCCTAGGGTGTTAGCGTTTAGCGACAGATTTTTCCTCAAATTAAGCTCTTTGTACATCTTTTCAATTATTTCAGGAATGCCTACGCCTAACGAAGAACCAGCTTGTGGTATAAAGGGTACCAATAAATATGGAACTGTCCTGTAAGGCGTAGGCTGTAACCTTATTACTTCCTGCTCATTTGCAATACTTATTATGCAAGGCACTTTCTTTCCTTTCAACTCTTCAGGAACAGGGTCGCTCTTTTTAAAGTAAAAAGGAATATGATGCCCTTCAAAGATTTCAACATCCCCATCAATTGAAAGCAAAGAAGACAACGGAGTAGTCTCACTATCACTCTTTGCTTCTGAGTCAGGTTGTCCGGTTGTATCTACAATTGTCTTCTTTGCTTTCTCAAGATTGGTATAAACATTATTTTCTTTTGCCAGCTTTTCAATGGTATCCCAATTATCATTTATTCTTTCGATAATCCATGAAGGTTTATCGTAGCGATAATAAAGCCGTCTTAAATCAAGAGCCTTAAAGCCTACCCTGTCCTCGATTTCTATAACTTCCCGTATAATTTGCTTCCTTCGCTTAACGATTGCTCCATTAATATTTTCTTCGAATTCTTCAGTTACAAGTTGCAAAGTTGGTTTTTCGTCAAGTTGCCATGGACACTTAAATGCAAAGGTACCAAGCTTACAGCCTTCTCGTGCACCTCTCTCAAACTCTTCCTCAAATCCAACATCTTTTGCATTTTGCCATAATATTTTTTGTATTTTTAGCTCTTTTGATTTATCAAGCATTTTCTTGACCTTAAACTTAACGGGAGGGTCAACTCCTAAATTTGCGGCCATAATCGTAGCGGTCCAGTCCTCGACAGCATTCCAGACCTCGGGACTGCTTACTCTCGTCTTTGTTGTTCCATCTTGACTTACTATCTTATTTTTCCACTGTGTTTCCCATCTGTCCCAATCTTTAACTTTTTGGTCATGTAAGCTCTCAACTTCTTTGTATCTATTTATGACAGCCTCTAATGCACGCTTTCTTAAATCTTCAGCTTCCTCACTATCAAGCTTAATTGTGCCAAACTCCATCTTTTTATAGATAACTTGTGTACTTTGATTTTTTGCGATGTTTTCTGGAGTTGGATTTTCCAACAATTTTTCTTTTTCAAGTATTTTTTCTTTTTCAACTTCAACAGATTTATTTTTTAACATATTATCATTAGCGTTTTCAATTGCCATAAAAGGTTGCTCAAAATCTAAGGATATTTTTGATGCTTTTTTATTCTTTTTGTTTTTTCTTTTATCATCATTTCTAATGATTTCTGGCGTTAAATTCATACTACGCCTTTGTATTGTCATTTCAGCACCTCATTCATTATGCATATACCTCGATATCTTCAATTACAGGACATCCAAACTCGTCTGTTTCGATATTATGTGCATCAAATTCTGTTTCTTCTCGTTCTTTTTTGTTTTCAACAAATCCATCATCTAACGATAGACTACACGCCATAACTAGCGCATCTGCTCTGTCTGGGCTTGGTAATCCTCGTTTTTTTAAGTCCTCTTTGCTCTCAAGAATCATTTGTCCTTTGTTGTTAAACTTATATTTTCGTGCTGATAATTGGGCAAATAAATCACCATCATCAGCAAGCTGTATCATTCCTTGCTCTATTTGATTGCAAACTTTGAAATAAGATTCTGTGCCTAAATTTGCAAATTGGACTTTATCTTGCGGCGAACTACCGAAATTAAAAGGCACAAGCCGTATATCTAAAGAGTTCCCATTTATGTCTTTTAAATTTGGTAAAACTTGATCTATGTGGTCATATATCCCGGCCCCCATTGCGCCTTCGTCGATTGCCACGATGTCGTAATGTCCCTTGCGTAACTTAGCCAATATCTTGCCTTCGGTTTCAGGTGTTGGCTTGCCATGCTCTGTTTCACATTCAATCATTTTGCCACCTTGCATAGACACGAAAGCTGTATAATCATCTCCATACCTTGCAGGATCTACAGCCAAAACTCGCCAACCCTTAGTTGGCATTGCATTTAATGACTTATAGCAAGACTCAAGAGAGATGAGACTATTTGCGCTCTGCTTAAGTATCTCCCCCAGCACACGAGCCTTAAACATTGGACTCTCTTTGCCCCATTTGCGCTCCATGTGCTCAACCCAAGCCCTACTAGCCATACCTGGTATAATCTCTTTGCCTGCAATGTAATTTGGTGATTCATAGGCAGAATAAGTAAAGGTCTTAAATGATGGATCACTAAACGACCTTATAAACTCACCGTCTGCTCTTGTCGGATTGCCAGCTAAATAAAGATATGAATTATCACTGGTCATTATGCCATCTATCTGTTCGTAGATGGAATCATCAACTGCTTGCGCCTCTGTAACAATCACTAGTAAATTGCGACTCTTAAACCCTTGGAACTTGCCCACCATCTGGTTGGCGTCCTTAGTCGTAAAGCCTAGTGCATACCAGTTAGGCAATATCTCGATCGAGGTTGATAACACTTTGCCACCAAGTTTAGCCTGCCAATATTTATGGATCTCACCCCACACAATTTTTTCGACTTGCCTTGCAGTTGGAGCTGTAGTAATCACGACGCTTTCTGGGAAGCTATACAAAAACCATAAAGACAATAATCCACTTATAAAATCTTTTCCCATCGAATGTCCTGATTTTACTGATACTTTTTTGTGTGTAGTGAAAGCATTAAGAATATCGATATGCCCTTGCCATGTTAGAGTTTTAACGCCTAAAACCTCTCGACACCAGCCTACTGGGTTTTGTTGTGCCGCTTTAAAGTTTTGTGTCATTTCGTCGATTGTTTGCATTTATTTGTTTGCCTCAATTATTTTTTTGCCAATATCAGCCCAAGTTAAATTAAGTTGACCACTCATTTCTACGGCTTGCGGCGCCTTACCATAAACCTTCTCTAAAATCCATTTCGCCGCCTCAAACTTAGTCCTGCCCTGCTCCAACCCATCCGTCATTACCTTAATAGCCCTATCAATCGCCCCTTGCTTCCTTAGCTCTTCTGCAAGGTCTTTTAGCCCTGTGCCCTTAGGTCTCCCACAAGGATTGCCTGATTTCCCTTTCTCAAATGCCATGATTGTTATTCCTTGTTACCAACACAAAAATCAACTTCAAACACTTCTCCGTATGGTATGTCTAGCAACTCTTTTACCCTCTCTTGCTGACTAGCGTCACAAACCAGCCTGATCTCAGACTGTCCCTCGCTGTCAAACTTGACAAAAGCTCCGTTGCTTGGTTTAGTTGCTATGATTTTCATCTATGCCCCTATATATGTAATGCACTTTGGACGTGATTTTGATCCACTGTTTTTTTATTTAGCGTAACCAAGCCAAAAAATAGGCATATTTTGGACGTGATTTTGACCCGACTTATTTTTATTAGAGGTTTAAAAGGATAAATGGTTCAAAAGGGGGAAGACCTAAAAGCTATCCCAAGCCAACCGAATATTAAAGTAAAGCTTAACCTTATTTCATAGAATCCAA
>MFGS01000190.1:0-379 GCA_001778355.1 Candidatus Firestonebacteria bacterium RIFOXYA2_FULL_40_8 | reverse complement strand
AATTCTTTAGTTTTTTATTTATTTTTTTGAATTCAAACTTTATTTTGCTTGGAGTATCTTTAAGTTCTTTTGCAATAACGGAGTAAGATACTGGCTCTGATTGCATCCTATAGCAATATATAGCTTTTTGTTTGTTGCTAAGAAGCAAAGATAAAACTCTTTCTATTAAAGTATCTACTCCACTATAAAAATCCTCTAGCCCTTCTTTTTTTCCTTCCATTGCTCTCATTTGTGCTTCAAGATATATATCTTGTTTATAATTATGTTGCACTTAATATCACTCTCCTGTTTTATCTTTCTAATCTAATAAGTTCCTGGTTGGAAATTCTTGGTCGAAACTTAATATTTTTCATTTAATTTCCCCTTATTAAACTTTGAT
>MFGS01000189.1:5622-6084 GCA_001778355.1 Candidatus Firestonebacteria bacterium RIFOXYA2_FULL_40_8 | reverse complement strand
TGCTTGCTTTTCCTTCCATTTTACATCCTCTTTTGTTTTCTTTTTATCGTTTATATTCACCACTTGTTGTTACTTTATGATGGTTATATTATTTTATATAAAACTTTCTGAGCAAAATTAACCATAAAACGATAAATTTAAATAATTAAGTTGTATTATAACTAATTATGAGGGATTATTCATTCAAACAGCTGTTAAAAGGCAAGAAACTTGCAATTGAGCTGGCAGAACAATCTCCAATTGTTCCTAAAATAGACGCTAAGGATAGAAAAATCATTTTTGAGTTTGTAAAAGATGCAAGAATCCCTATAAAAACTTTAGCAAAGAATATAGGTGTTTCAAGGGAAGGCGCAAAATATAGGATAGAGAGGCTTATTAAGCATAATATCCTGCAAGGTTTTACTTTATCATTAAATCTTTCTAAATTAGGCTTGAGATGGCATTATGTGCTGCTTCAACTGC
>MFGS01000189.1:1762-5602 GCA_001778355.1 Candidatus Firestonebacteria bacterium RIFOXYA2_FULL_40_8 | reverse complement strand
AAAGAAAAATTATTGTATACTGTCCTTTCAGGAATTCTTTTAACAGTACAATTTCTGGGCGGGGAGCCTGCTATTTTATATATTACTCTGGGACTACTGGCAGTCTTTTCCCTGTTTTTTTATGATAAAAAACCGGTATTTATTTATTTTGGTGCACTACTGCTTGCTTTTCTTTTTTCTTCTTTCCAGCTGCTGCCGTTTTTAGAATTTCTGAGAAATTCCGACAGGTCTGTTCAGTCTGAAACAGTTACGCGTCTTTTGAATAGTCTTTGGTCTTTTCCTCCCGAAGGTGTTCTTTCTTTCTTTATACCGTCATTTTTTAAAGAGGGCTCAGTTATTGAGTTTCTTTCCGGTGAAAAGAACCAGATATGGCTAAAAAGCGCTTTCACAGGTTTAATCCCTCTGGCTTTAGCGCTTGCATCTGGTTTATATATTAAAAAAGAAAAAAATGATAACAAAAAATACCTGTTATTCTTTGTTATCGTCGGATTTATCTCTCTGTTCTTAGCAGCCGGACGTTATAATATTTTCTATGAGCAAATGTATTCGTTCCTGCCGGGGTACAATCAGATACGCTTCCCTGTGAAATTTATCTTTCCTTTATTCCTGAGTATTTCATTTCTAGCCGGGTATACTTTGGAGAAAATATTAGAAACAGAACGGGCGCAACAAACCCGTTTGTTAAAAATTGTTTTGTATTCCGGTTCAGGACTGGTAGTACTTAGCAGTTTATTATATATTTTCAAGAATGAAAGTATATCGCTTATTGTTAGGTTGATTAAACCGGCAGTTTCTTATTCTTCTTTATATTATGCGGTTCAAAATCATAAGGAGGTAACCGGGTTTTTGCTCCAGTCAAGCGGAATTCTTCTTTTTGCCGCTCTGGTGGTAAGTGCTTTCCTTCTTGGAAAAGTAAAAAGGAGTTTTACAGCGGCAACCATTATTATTGTAGTTTTGACTGAACTATTTATTTTTAATGAACCTGTTAACCAGAGGATAAATTCTAACTTTTTCAAAGAAAATACAAGCATTGAGCTGTTTTTAAAAGAAAATCAGGGAACAGAACGTACTTTCCTGCTTAGAAGCAAGGATAAAGAGGCTTGGCTTCAAGGGGAGACCTTTTATGATGCTATGTATTACGCCAAGAACAGATTGTACGTTAATCAGAATATGCTTGCAGGTATTAGAGTTGTCTCCGGGTATGATTCTATTTTGGTCAAAGACCAATATGAGTTTTTAAAGTATATCGAAAAAAACAGGAAACGTCGTTATCTGAATATTTTTTCAGCGAAATATATAGTAACCGAGGAGGATCTTGACAAAAAAGCATTCCCATTAAAGTATTCTTATGACGGTGTCGGAGTTTATGAGAATAAAGATGCTCTGTCGAGGTGTTTCGTTGCGAAGAATGTTAAATGTTTTGACGTGAATCAGGCAAAGGAATACATAAGAAGCAATACTTTCGATCCTGGAAAAGAAACGGTTATCGAAAATACGTTTCCAATAGATGTTTCGAAAGAAGGAAGGGGCGAACTTATAATTATTAACGAAACCCCCAATACCGTCAAAATCAACGCTATTTTGCCTGGGCAAAGCCTGGTGGTCTTAAATGATACTTTTTATCCGGGTTGGGAAGTGTTTGTCGATAATAAAAAAGAAAAGCTTTACAGGGCTAATGGACTATTTCGAAGTTTGGTCTGCCCGCAGGGAAAGCATGAAATTCTTTTTAAATATAATCCAAAAGCCTTTAAGTTAGGGCTCTTGATTACATTTACTTCGGTTTTGACTGTTATTTGCATTTTGTTTGTGCTATATTTTAATAAGCCGGTTAAAAAAGGAATAATTCATGGACGAGTTGTTAGCAAATCAAATAGAAGAAACAAAAAATAGGCTTATTCAAGCTCCGGAAAGCCAGATTTTTCTTGAGTTGGCCGAATTATATGTTAAAGCCGGGCTTAAAGAAGAGGCGCTTTCTCTTGTTCTTTCGGGTTTGGAGAAAAATCAGAGTTATGTGTCGGCTAGGATATTTGCCGCGAAGCTTCTTCTGGAAACAAATAGAAATAAAGAAGCCAAATCCGAACTTGAAAAAGTTATTATAGTAGATCCCTTGAACCTGACAGCGAATACGATGCTTGAAACCTTATACAGGTATGAAGGAAATAATGCTGCCGCCGATAAAGTAAAGGAAAGTATAAGCCAGATGATTTCTAAGGGAGAAAAGCAGGGAAACATGGAGACTTCCACCGTAGCCGAGATTTACGTCACCCAGGGGCTTGTGGACGAGGCTATAAGCATCTACGAACGTATAGCGTTGAATAACCCTCTGGATGTGAAGATAAACAACAGGTTAAAAGAACTTAGAAAAAAGAAAGAAGAACAATATCAGGATTTCCTTAAAAAAAGGCAGAAGATAATAAAAACCATTCAAAAACTGCAGGAAGGTTTGAAGGAGATGCAGGAATCCTTGCAGAATCTGGAGAAAGACCTTTGAATTTACGGACACCTGCAGCCTATCTTGTCTCGTTGATTTTGCTTTGCATATTCTTCTGGAGTGAAATGGTGTTTTTAAATAAAATACCGTTCTTCCGGGATATAATACTTCAGTTTTACCCCTGGCAAGTATTTGCAGATAACTCTATCAGTGCCGGCGTGCTTCCACTCTGGAATAATTTCTCAGGTTGTGGTTCTCCTTTTATTGCCAATCTGCAATCTGCGGTGTTTTATCCCCTGAAACTCATATTCTATACCTTGCCATTTGTACTGGCGGTTAAAATATATATTATTAGTCATTTCGTTTTGGCGGGCTTTTTCATGTTCTATCTCGCCAGGGATTTTAAAATAAGCGACAAGGCGGCTTTTTTTGCAGCGCTGGTTTTTACTTTTAACGGTTATATGGTCAGCCGGGTTGAGTTCTTCAGTGTCCTGTCATCTTCTGTTTGGCTGCCTCTTATAATATTATTTCTTAAAAAACTTATCGAAACCGGAAAGTTTAAATATTTTGCGCTGTCTTCCCTGGCTCTTTCTATGCCAGTATTTGCAGGAAGTGTTCAGATATATTTTTATAATATTTTAATAGCGTTTGCGTTTGTTATCTGGTACTCTTGGCTTTGTAAGAAAAAGTGGTGGAGTAATACGGTATTGTTTGGGTCTGCAATAGTCATCTCCTTACTTCTTTCTTCTGTTCAGTTACTTCCTTTTATAGAATTTGTAATGAATTCAGTCAGACAATCCGGGATGAGTTATTCAGCCGCTTCCAACTGGTCGCTCCATCCGGTATATTTAATTAACTTTCTAACACCGTTTATCTGGGGGAACCCTTCTTTTTCGGGATATTTTGGGAGTGTTCAATTCTGGGTTAACTGTTTTTATTGCGGTATTTCTTCTGTTATGTTAATTGCAGCATATTATACCGTAAAGCTGACAAGGAAATTCAAGAATGATAGATCGGTTGCTGTGATAACATTTTTTTCATTTGTTTTAATATTCTTCATGGTAATATCTCTTGGAAAATATGGTTTATTGCACCGGGTTTTGTATGAACTTGTATTTCCTTTCAGAATGATAAGGTATCCTGGGGTAGCTATCTACGGTGTTGTATTTTGTCTTGCTCTTATAAGCGGGTTGATAGTTGAAAAACTGCCTTTAATTGGCAAAATGAAGGGGGCTCCCCGTAAAATATACCTGACGGGTTCTTTTATCTGTTTGTTGCTATTAAGTGTCTTTAGTTACTTTAATTACTTCAGTATTAAAATTGATGCTGCGCGTCTCGGGGTAATAAACAATTCTATTTTAATAAGTATTTTTATGGTTGGTATTTCGGCTCTTTTAATCTATTATTTT
>MFGS01000189.1:0-1373 GCA_001778355.1 Candidatus Firestonebacteria bacterium RIFOXYA2_FULL_40_8 | reverse complement strand
GTATCTCCTTTCCGGTTTCGAGGTACGGGAAAAAGGTTTTATAAAACGCGAAGAAGCTGATGGCATAAAAATATATGAAAATAAAAATGTGCTTCCAAGAACTTTTGTAGTGTATAATGCCGAAAATGCGTCAGACTCAAACGATGCTTTCCTTAAAATCTCTAAAAAAGAGTTTTTACCGTCTGAAACGGCTGTTGTAGAAGGGGAAAATATAGGATTTCTTGAAAACACGGGGAATAAGAGTACTCCTGCCGGTGCTCTTTATGTGTCGGCAAACAAGGTTCTGATTAACTTTAATGCGGTTACCCCGGGTTTGCTGGTATTACTTGATTCATATTACCCCGGGTGGGAAGTATCTATAGACGGAGTTCCCGGAAAAATATTGAGGACAAATTATTTATTCAGGGGGGTATTAGTGCCTGCAGGAACGCATACTGCCGAGTTTGTGTATCGTCCGGTTTATTTTAGAGCCGGAGCTGCGATATCACTTTCGGTTATTGCTTTTCTACTGCTGGCCTTTGTATGGTTGTGGGCGAAAAAGATCTATCGGTAATAATTCCTGCTTTTAATGAGGAAAAGAGAATTTCCCGTTCGGTCAGTCTTTTAAAAGATTATCTGAACACTCTGAATATTTACTACGAGATAATTATTGTGGATGACGGTAGTTTAGATGATACGTCTAAAATAGTGAAACAGCTTTCGCTACTGGATCCCGTTATCAGGCTGGTCAGAAATGAGAAAAACACCGGTAAAGGTTACGCCGTAAAACACGGAATGGAAGAAGCTTACGGGAAATACAGGATATTTACTGACGCCGACCTTTCCACTCCTGCAGAAGAGATTGGGAAGGCAATTGAATTTCTAAAATCAGGCTTTGACGTAGTTATCGGTTCAAGACGGGTTAACGGTGCGGATATTAAATCCCCTCAACCGCCGGTAAGAAAACTTTTCAGCAGTGCCTTTCACATCGTAAGAAGAATCTTCCTGCTTTCTGATATAAAAGACACCCAGTGCGGTTTTAAATGTTTTACTGCTTTAGCCGCAAAAGAAATATTCAACCGTCTTACTATATTCGGCTTTGTGTTTGATGTCGAAGCCCTCGTAATAGCCCAAGCATTAGGTTGTAAGATAAAAGAAATGCCCGTCACCTGGATAGATGACACCAGGAGCAAACTTACCCCGACAAAACACCTTAGAGCCGTGGCGGAGGAACTGTTGACGGTGAGAAGGAATTTAAAAGATGGCAAATACCATAAAAGCAATGACTAAGATCTAAATTCTAATTGACGAGTAGCAGCGCATGTTGGACTCTTTCTAGGAGCCTCAAAAGTAGCAGCGCATGTTGGACTTGTCAACCTAATATTTGTTTGTAG
>MFGS01000188.1:23995-24382 GCA_001778355.1 Candidatus Firestonebacteria bacterium RIFOXYA2_FULL_40_8 | reverse complement strand
ATACAGGAAAAAACTTGAGAACAAAATCAATACTGCTAAGAATACTTTCTTCATATCCCCCCTCAAATTGAGTTAAACCCTGCTATTAAATATTTGTCCGGACAGGCAGTGCCTATCCCTACAGAAAATATCTCCCCGGATTATTATTCTTTTGGAATTGAATATTCCGTTTCGAGTACGGTAACTATCTCTTTTAAATCCTCCGGAAACGGCGCTCTAAGATGAAGAGATCTGTGTGTTTTCCAGTACATGAACATCGCATCCGAAGAGTGTAGGGTCAGACGCTCCGAAACTAGCGGCGCTCTGCCTTTTCTGGGAAGTGACAGTGCTTTCCTGTCACCGTAAACATGGTCATATGCCAGAGGCCTGCCGATAGACGCCATATGA
>MFGS01000188.1:23630-23860 GCA_001778355.1 Candidatus Firestonebacteria bacterium RIFOXYA2_FULL_40_8 | reverse complement strand
TTAAGAATAGGAAGCGTTACCTTCCCTTCCTTTTCGACTTCTCCCTTGACGAGAGCAAGATAGAGTTTTCGCATCTTTTGCTCCATTATTATCTCGGTCATCTTTGACTGTGTCTCTCGGTTTTTTGCAATTATTAGAACCCCGCTCGTGTCTTTATCAATTCTATGCACGGGGAAAACCTGCGCACCCGCTAGATGTTCCATTGCCGCATCTATCGCTGATTTTTCCTT
>MFGS01000188.1:23248-23390 GCA_001778355.1 Candidatus Firestonebacteria bacterium RIFOXYA2_FULL_40_8 | reverse complement strand
TCCTCCACAATGTGCGCATCCGCCCCGCCGTGGCTTCCTTTTTCTTTCTTAACCTTGTAAACAATTTCTTTCACACCCTTGTTTTCCATATCTTTGTAGTTCTTCCTCAGTTTTAATATTACCGTATCCCCGTCATTTAGAT
>MFGS01000188.1:22964-23106 GCA_001778355.1 Candidatus Firestonebacteria bacterium RIFOXYA2_FULL_40_8 | reverse complement strand
GAAGCAGCACTGGTTCATACTGGAATAATCCACCTCAAGGCATTTTTTTCTTATCTTACATTTCGGGCATCTGAGATTGTTCGGCTTATTTCCCCCGAAGAAATCAAGTGACCCGAAGGCCGCGACTTTTTTTGAATAAGAA
>MFGS01000188.1:326-22672 GCA_001778355.1 Candidatus Firestonebacteria bacterium RIFOXYA2_FULL_40_8 | reverse complement strand
TTTCCAGATAAACATGTTTTTTCGCCTTTAAGGCGGCAATCGTATACTCTTCATGCGTAAAATCCGGAGAAGTAATGACAATGGCGTCTATATCTTTTCTTTTGAGAAGTTCTTTGTACTTGGTGGTAGTAAAAACAGGAGCCCCCATTGTTTTTTTAAACTCTTCCAGCGCTTTAACGCTGATATCCGCGCCTCCAACGACAACAGCTCTCTTCTTTGGTTGATGGAACCATTTTCGAAGGTCCTCCCCGCGGCCGGTGACGCCGATTATTCCTATGCGTAATTTATTCATCTAGTCTCCTTTTTTCTTTGCTATGAAACATCCTTGCTGTGCTTGCTAATGATTCCACTGATTACAAAGCTACAGGATTCCACTGATACAAGACAAAGATTAAATACTTTTTATCTTTTTCACTTTACCCGCTTTACTCACTTTTTCCACTGTTCTTGCTGCTTCTCTCATTTCTTTCTCTTCGAAACGTATATAAAATCCCTGGTGTGGGGCTTTATGTAACGGCCGGGGACACCGTAAAGCCTGTCGTTTAAATGAGATGCTTTTATAAGGATTTCTCCGGTTTTGGCTCTCTTATAGGCGCCTTTTTCGTCTTTTTCGGGGGTGTACACTTCACAGGCGACGTTAATGAGGTTCATATCCAGATGCATGGCTTCTTCGACACCGGCGGCAAGCATTGCTTTTGCAAGGGTATACGCAGAAACGGAATTACCTATTGCGAAAACCGCTTTTTTGTTTTTAGTTATCCCAAATCCCGTACGCCAGACGTAAATACTTTTGTTTTTATCCGCCGAAAGCCCCCAGTATCTGTTTTTGTCGTTAAAGAGCCCACGTCTTATTAAAGGTTTTAAGTTTTGCCTGTAAGAAACAAGGGAAGTGGTTTCCTTTATATCGTCTCCCCAGACCCCAATATTTATGGAACCGTCGGCGTACATCGCAAGAGTTTCAATATCCTTAATAGCGGGCAGGAGAACATCGCCGTCTATCATCATTCCGTATGAACCATGAACCGCCTGGAATCCCCCGGAGAAAGCAAGAAGCGCTCTTACCCTGGCATCATCATCCGGCGGGATAATTCCTTTTCCTTTTATTCCGGTTGTGGAAATAGGATGTATGGTCCCTCCGACAGGTAAAAACTCCACCTGATCGGCATCTATATATAGAAGATCCACCAGTGCATAAGGCCGCTCCGGATCGGGCCTGTAAATAGTCCGGGCAAGAAGCGGGTGATTTTTTTCATCGCCCAAAGGAAGGCCTTCCGTAGTCCAGATACCTTCACCCTTTAAAACATCATTTTTAATTACCGGTTCAATATTTTTTAATGCCGACGTGCCGGCCCCTTCTTTAAAATCTTTTTTGTTCCCGCTAAAAAATCTGCCGAGAGAATACGAAAGACTGTCGAACCAATCCTTTATCGAAAAGAAAACGGCTTCCGTGTTGCCGACAAACTCCGCCCCTAATATACCCCTGCCAAAATTTACACAGGTGGCAATCCAGCTTTCTTCGCCTTTAACTTCCGGAGAGTATTTCAACTCTTCCGCCGCCGCCGAAGTACTCCCTTTTATCGGATCGATAAATATTTCTTTTTTTAAATCCTTTAGCGTATAGTTAATCGCCAGCTTAAAGCCCTTCGGCTCCCAGGCCAGCTGTAATTTTTTTACGCTGGGTTTAAAGACAAATAGCTTTTTGTAGCTTCCGGAAGTTCTGACCGTGGTCACCGATTGGAAATTTGCCCCCATGGAGGTTGCGAAAGCCACCCAGCCGTTTTGCACATCATAAACGCCCTCTTCGGCGTCAGGGGTCTTTGAGAGGTTAACAATGCCTTTTACTTTTCTAATCACGCCGGCACGGTTAACTTTCAGCTTGGCGGAATATATTTCTGCGGGTTTGCTCTCGTCTTCGGAAAGAGAGAACACCACCCTTTTTGAAAAGCCTTTGTCCAGAGAGTAAAAATCTATTTTCTCCCCGGCTTCATCATAAACGCTTTTGATAAGGCGTTTTTCCGCAAGTTCATTCAATTTTACACAGAACTCTTTTTCCTGCGCGGTTGGCAGTAAGCTTTTTACTCCTATAAAAATAACAATTAAAGCTAAGAGTGCCACTACCGCCAAAAACATACGGCTTTTAAGAATATTTCTTAAGTTCAAAGTATTTTCCTTCCTTTTGAAAAATTGAGATTGCTTCGACCGTAAAGCAGTCTCCCGCCCGAGGCGGACAAGCGCAATGACAACTATAATTAATTTTTTATAAAATTACAGTTTTACTTTCTTTTCTGCTTTTTTCCGCGGCAAAACCTATCAAGTGGCTGTCAAGCGACGCTTCTATTGAGGAAGAAAGTAATTTTGGATTGTTGTGCCTTACTGCGTTTATAAAATCTTTCATAAGGCCAAAATCCCCGCCTCCGTGCCCGCTCCCCGCGTTCCATCCTGTTGCCGTGGTATCATAAGTTATTTTTTTGTCCCCATTAAAGTTAGCGACATTTATATGTCTGGAATCCCCGATAAGCTCGCCTTTTGTTCCCATTATTCTCATTCTTCTTTCCGTTAGTCCCGCGCAAAAACCGGAGAGAGTGAACGACGCCGTGGCATTACCTTCGAACTCCATTGATACAACCTGATGATCCACCACATTGTTATCACATCTGTAAACACATCTGCCATAAGGCCCTTCTTTAAGGGCTTTTAATCTGCCTTCTTTTGAAAGGTCCACGGAAATCATAGAAACCGGCCAGTAATCTTTCTTCATATCCATATATAATTTAATTGCCGAATGCGGACACTCTTTTTCCACTGCGCAACCATCCGTACATCTTAAGGTGCTTCCCTTCGGCGCATTTTCCTTCCGGTAGTAACTCAGCGAACCAAAAGAGGCAACCTTAGTGCATTTTTTTCCCATTATCCAGCGGATAATATCCAGATCGTGGCAGGATTTAGCCAGGATCATCGGTGCGGCAAATTTTGTATTTCTCCAGTTACCCCTGACAAAACTATGGTCCATATGCCAGTGCTGTACCGGTTCGATATGTTCGATCGTCATTATTTCGCCGATCTCCCCGGAGTCCACTATTTTTTTAACGGTTTTATAGAAATTGGTATATCTTAAAACGTGGCAAAGTCCGAATATTTTTTTATGTTTTTTTGAAAGCGCCGTCATTATTTTACATTCAGCGGCTTTCGGCGCCATAGGTTTTTCCAGAAGTATATGATAGCCTTTTTTTAACGCCGCCACGGAAGGCGCAAAATGCATATCGTCTTTCGTGCAGATTATAACCGCATCCGCGAATTTTTTAAGTTTAAATACGTCTTCCCACGTCTTAAAGATGTATTTTTTTTCAATGTTATGCCCTTTCAAAAAGAGCTTAAGAAAATCCTCTCTGGGTTCGGCAACACCTACTACTTCCATCTCCTCAGGATACGCCAGAGCATAACTCGCGTATGTTCCGCCTCTTCCGCCTGCTCCAATTATTATCGCTTTTACCGGTTTCATATTTGTCTCCCTTATTGCAATAAATTCTTTAAATCTGCTGTTTTGATCCCTGAAAACTTGTCATAATCACTTTCTTTATCGGAAAACTCTTCTTTTATTTCCGCGATCTTTTTCATACTTTCAAGAAGTAAATCTATAAGTACGGGGTCAAAATGCGTACCCTTCCCTTCTTTCAGAATAGATATAACTTTTTCTTCGGGCATCGGCGGCTTGTAAACTCTTTTACTGGAAAGCGCGTCGTAAACATCGGCAAGCGCCACGATCCGACCTTCCAATGGAATATCCTCGCCTTTTATTTTTTGCGGGTAACCGGTGCCGTCATATTTTTCATGATGAGTAAGCGCGACAATCCTGGATTTTGCAATTACGGGAATGGGAGAGTCTTTAAGTACTAAAGCACCTATAACAGTATGCTGTTCCATTACCGCTCTTTCTTCCGGCGTTAAAGGCCCGGGTTTTTGTAAAATTGCATCCGGAATTCCGAGCTTTCCGATATCATGCATGGGCGACGACCAGAATATGAGTTCGCAAGCATCAGGACCGCACCCGAGTTTTTCGGAAAGAAGACGGGAGTAATGGCTCACCCTTTTAATATGATTTGCTGTTTCCTTATCTCTGTACTCTGCCGCCTCAGAAAGGCGGAATATTGTGTCAAAATGGGCATTTTTCAGGTCTTCATTCAGTTCCGCATTTGTAATAGAGATTGCCGCCTGGGAAGAGAAAGATGAGATGATCTTCTCGTGAGAAGTTTTAAAAGCAACGGGTTTGCCGTTTTCCATTGAATTAATAAGCTGTAACACTCCGGTAACCTCTCCTTCCCTGTTAATCATAGGAATAACAAGCATGGAGACCGTATCGTACCCGTATTTTTTGTCAAAAGTAGGGTCATAGCTGTAATCTGCTGAAGAAGGAATATTTTTAACATTGGGAATATTAAGGAGTTTTCCCGTAACTACCGTATACCCCGCCATACTTTTCTTGGTAACCGGTATCACGAAAGTCTTTACTATTTCTTTCATTTTTTCCGGACCAAATTTCTCAAGGAGAGTTTTATTACGGCTGGCCTTAAATATCATTTTGTCTTTATTTACAAGGTAAATAGAGCCTCCGTCAGCTCCCGTGACCTCCTGCGCCTTTGAAAGTATTTTATCCAAAAGCTTGGAAAGGTCATGCTCGCTTGAAAGCGCTATCCCTATATCTAATATTTCCTGAAAGTTTTTCTCGTCCATATTATCGTATATTACTATATACCTCTTTGTAATACAATGTGAAAAGCGATTCAATTGCAAGTACGAAGTACAAGGTACAAAGTACGAAGTTTATATTAGGGTGTTATTATTCATTTTGTAAAGCTTTCACTTTGTACTTTGTCCACCTTCGGTGAGATCTCGTCCGCCTTAAGCGAGACCTCGCCAATTGGCGGGCCTGAAGGCGGATAGTTCGTACTTTCCGCCACAAAGCGTTGGCGGATTTCGCTATCGCTCAACGTACTTGCTAAACCTCTAACCATCCAACCCTCTAAGCGTCTGTTTCACACTGCTTCCATTACTGCTTTTGTAACTGCGTGATGGACCTTTAAATCCAGCTGATTCGGGACTAATTCGCCTTTTTTGGCTTCTTTGGCAATGGCTTTTGCGGCGGCTATTTTCATGCCTAAAGTAATTGCTTTTGCTCTGGCTTTTAAAGCGCCTTTGAAGATACCCGGGAATGCTAAGGCATTATTTAAAGAACGTCCGTCAAGAGCAAGAGCCGCACCTGCTTTTATCGCATCTTTCGGGAATATCTCCGGAATGGGATTTGCAAGGGCAAAACAAACGGCGTTTTTATTCATTGATTTGATCATCGCCGGGGAAACAAGATTCGGACCGGAAACACCGATAAATACGTCTTTTCCTTTAATAATATCTTTGAGAACACCTTTTTCTTTCTTCAGATTGGTTGTTTTTGCCATCTCTTCCTTAATACTGTTCATATTTTTCTCTCTTCCATTATATATAGCCCCGTCTGTATCGCAAAGAACGACATTTTTTATACCCCACCCCATAAGAAGGCGGCAGATTGCAATACCGGCAGCACCTGCTCCGTTTATCATCACTTTAACTTTTTTCTTGTCTTTTTTAAGGAGTTTTAAAGCATTCATCATCGCCGCAAGCGTTACGACTGCGGTTCCGTGCTGATCGTCGTGAAACACCGGTTTATCAAGTTTTTCCATCAATCTTCTTTCTATTTCGAAACACTCCGGAGCTTTTATATCTTCGAGCTGAATAGCGCCAAAAGAAGGGGCAATTGCCAGGACTGCGTTCACTATCACATCAGGGTCTTTTGAATCAATAAGTATCGGAATTGCATTTACATCAGAAAATTTCTTTAGAAGCACCGCTTTTCCTTCCATAACAGGCATGGCGGCTTTTACTCCGATGTTACCGAGCCCGAGTACAGCGGTCCCGTTAGTCACTATGCAAATAGTATTTCCTACATATGTGTAGTCGTAAAATTTCTCCGGATGCCGGTATATAAGTTCGCTGACGCTGGCAACCCCGGGAGTATATGCTTTCCGGAGATCCGCAAGGTTATCAAGCGGTATGGTGGAGGTAATGGCTATCTTTCCGTCGCGATGCATATTTAAAACTTCATCTATCACTTTTATTACTGTTACGTTCTTCAGACGATGAAGAAAAGAAACCGCCTGCTCGAGCATCTTCTCTGATTTAACAAAAACAGTAATATCCCTGGTCAAAAAATGACTGTCGACGTGGTGAGTGCATATATCTCCAAGAAGCGCCCCGCTTTTACCTATAGCTGTTGCAACCTTCCCCAGATTCCCCGGTACATCCTCTATCCGGACCCGGAGGGTCTTTATTACCATATCCGCGTACTTTACCGAAGTATTTTCAAAATGCTGATGTGTGCGTTCCATAACATCCTCCTTCGAAATAGATTCCACTGATTACAAATCTACTGGATTCCACTGATACAAACATAAAATCAATCACTAAGATTTAAATTCTAAGCACTAAACAATTACTAATACTTAATTACTAAATTTCAAACAAAATCGTTGTAATTATATTGATCATCTTCCTTTTTAGTGCTTAGTGCTTTGATCTTAGTTATTGTTCTTCTTAGGGTTTATAATTTTGTCACGTTAAAAGCTTCTATTCTATATATACTACTGCCGGGTTCTTTTTTGACCACCGTCATCCTGCCCGTATTCATGTAGTTGTCTTGCATGGTTTTTCCGCGATTTTCACAGAAAAGCCAGAAAAACGTTCGAAATATATCACTATGGCCTATAAAAGCAGCGCTTTCTTTGCATTCTTTATTTGCCAGGTCTAATACTTTTTCTATTCTGGCTTTAACATCTTCGCCTGACTCCCCGCCTTCATAACGGGCGGAAAAATCACCTTTTTCCCAGGAATTAACAACGGTAATGTATTTTTGCCAATTAACCGGGTCAATTTCGCTCTTTCCGTCAAGGTTACCAACCAATACTTCTTTCAGGTTATCTTCGATAATAAGCTCTTGGCCGGGAAAGATAATACCCGCAGTTTCCCTGGTTCTTACAAGAGGGCTGACGTAAACTCTTTCAACAGGGGTATCTTTCATCACTTTTTGCATATTAAGCGCCTGAAGTTTTCCCGTTTCCGTAAGAGAGGGATTCACTTTTACATTCGCAAACACCTTTTCTTTGTTTGCAGCACCTTCGCCGTGTCTAATAAAATAGTAAATCATATATTTTCTGCCTTTTCAAAGTAGATTCAGCTGTTGCATACTAAAAAATGTTACGGGTAGCGGGTGACGGGTTACGAGTTAAAACCTGCTTTAGATTCTGTCCTCAGACTTCCGTCTTCAGGTTCTTTCTTGCCAAGCCTCTAATCCTCCAAGCATCTCTACTAAAGATCCGCCCTATATAATTGGCGGACAAGCATCTGCTTCTTTTGTCCATTTGCTTAGTTCGGCTAGTGTTTCTTCTTTTATATTTCTTTCTTCATTTTCAACAGGTTTGCTGCTTTTTTCATCTTTTAACGATTCAAGCAGCTTTGTTATCAATATCAATCCGCGGTACCACTCTATATTTTTGTTTTTAAATCCCATCTGTCCGCAGTACTCTTCTTCCAGTCCCCTGTTCTTCAGTAAAGGATACTTTTCCAGAGGAAATAAGAATTCGTAAAGAGGATCAAAACATCCCGCACATTCAAAGTCAAGTATACCCGCCAGCTGTTTATCTTTTGCCAGGAAGTTCTTTGGATTAAAATCCCCGTTTCCAAAACAAAAAGGAAGCGCTTCAGGGACCCCGGCATTCAGCTTATCCAATACAGAAGAGATCAGAGGCCCTTTTGTTAACTGTTTGATCTCCTTTTCAATGTTGAAAAACATATATTTTATTTTTGTACCTTCACCCAATTCTTTGGCAACAGCTCCCAGTTCTTCGCTTTTAATTTTCTGAATATCTATTATGCTTTTAATGTAAAGTTCATCCGCCCACTTTTCTTTTATTTTGAGGGAATTATATAAAGTCCGTCCTTTCAGGCTCTCCTCGAGAAAACAAGGAATTCCTAATGCCGTCCCTTTTTCATTCGCGCCCCACACCTTTGGCGTTTTCAGCTTGGTCGTTTCAAGTTGTTTTAATAATCTATACTGACGGAAAAAATCATATTTATCCCCGGAAATGTTATTTTCTTCAAGATTTGGCGTTTTTAAGATGATGAATAACTGTTTATCCCCGTTTGCTAATTCTACTTTCCAAGGGAGCGTTCTTCCTCCGCCTTTTATAGGCAGAGCCAAGATAAAATCCAAGGAAAGCCCCAAAGAAGCAGAAATATACTTTTCGACTTTCTTTTTTACATCCGGGTGATTCGGATTAAACGCCGTCATTTTTTCTCCGTACTAATAACTTTTGTAGCCGCAGGAAGGTTCCTACGCTCGCAAGCTAAAGCTTGCGCCTACATTTTTTTAACTTTTTAACAACTCATGTGCTTCTGCCATATCGGCAATGATATTTAGTTTCTGCGGACATTTTTCCATACAAAGGCCGCATTTTGAGCACAGCGCTCCTTTTTGCCCTGCTTTTTTATATTTTGTTTTTGCAAAATCTATAGTTCCATAAACTTTCGCATTATTCATTAATTTAAAGACACCCGGGATATCTATCCCTTCTTTGCAGGGGTTGCAGTAATTACATCCGCTGCAAATGCTTTTTGGCATTTTTGAGGCCATTCCTTTAAAAGTTTCGGTAATAACCGCCATATCATTGGTATCCGCAATATCTTCATAAAAATCCCCGGCAAAAACACCGTCAATTACTTCCTGTTCGGTTTTAAACCCAACAATAGCTGTTGTAATATTTTTATTTCCAATTATAAACCGCAGCGCACCCTCTGCGTTTGTTTTTGCTTTTCCCCTTTTTAAAAAACTCATCTCTTTTGTTTCTTCTCCAAGAAAACCGCCGTTTAACGGACCCATTGCGACCACTCCCATTTTTAATTTTTGCGCCAACGCAGCCACACTTGTATACTCCTGTTTCATTGCATTGTAATATATAGTAACACTTTCGAATAACCCTGATTCTATCATTATTTCTACATCTTTAGGTTTTCCATGGGAAGTTATACCGACGTGCTTTATGATCCCCTGTCTCATTAAATCTTTAACAGCTTCATATTTATACCCCGGTCCGATCATTTTTACAAAAACATCCATCCCGTCGGTTCCCCACATCTGATAAAAATCCAGATAATCGGTTTGAAGCCGCTTTAATTGCTGTTCGACATTTCTTTTTAGCTCATCTCCGGTGATGGGATCATTGTAGGCAGATTTTGTAGAAAGAATTATATCTTTCCGTCTTTTTCCGAGGGATTTTCCTATTTTAACTTCACTGTCACCATAATGGTAGGCCGTTTCAAAGTAGTTTATTCCTAGGTCCAAAGCTTTATTTATTACTTTATATGCTTGCTCTTCAGTAATTTCCGGCAATCGCATTCCGCCAAATGAAACACACGAAACTTTAATTCCTGACTCTGTAAGCTGTCTATATTCCATTATTTGCTAAAATCCTTTAGAAAAAGTATACATTGACCCAAAAAATACAATATATATGCTGTTATCAGATACAATCACCCATTTAAAATGGCTTACAATATTATGTTAATTAGAAAAATCTAATTAGTGGTAAATAAATTCAGGAAGCATTTCAAAAATATTCAATATAATCTTATCAAACCCACTGTTGTCAGATATAATCGAAAAAATGACGTCATAAACCCATATTAATAAATATCTATTCTATTACAGTGCATATTGATAAACACATGGTGGAGCATCCTGTCACTATAAAAGCTTGCATATAATAACTAGAACTTCTATTACCCAATACAAATCTAAAATATATTAAAATATGATGCGCTATCCCATAAAATACCAAGACTACTTCTTATTGCCTATGCTTTGAATCATTTCGTATATCCGGTTCAAATCTTCTACCGTATAGAACTCAATAACTACCTTCCCCTTCTTCTTTCCAACAATCTTTACCTTAGTTCCAAGGGTATACTGCATCTGTTTTTCCGCTTCCGCGATATGAACATCTTTATCCTGCGCCTTTTTAATATCCCTTATCTCGCCTTTCTTTATAGCAGCTGCCATTTGCTCTATCTGCCTAACAGAAATACCCCTCTTAACGGCAGTCTCGCAGAGCTTCTCCTGAAGATCAAAATTGTCCACACCAAGAAGGACCCTGGCATGCCCTACGGATATTGTTCCACGTGAAACATACTCCTGAATTTTAAACGGCAAATTAAGGAGCCGGAGCATATTGGTAATAGTACTCCTCTCCTTACCTACCTTTTTCGATACCTCTTCATGAGTAAGCCCAAACTCGTCCTGAA
This sequence comes from Candidatus Firestonebacteria bacterium RIFOXYA2_FULL_40_8, assembly GCA_001778355.1. Lineage (GTDB taxonomy): Bacteria > Oederibacteriota > D2-FULL-39-29 > D2-FULL-39-29 > D2-FULL-39-29 > D2-FULL-39-29. The sequence continues at coordinate 12,289 of MFGS01000188.1, read as the reverse complement.
GGCGCTTATAAGCTGTCGCTTCTTCAATAGGATTAAGATCGTCTCTCTGAATATTTTCTATTAAAGCCAGCTCCAGCATATCTTCGTCTTTAACTTCCCGGATTATAGCAGGAATTGTTGTTTTCTTCAGTTCTTTCGAAGCTCTAAGACGCCTCTCTCCGGATATCAGCTCATACTCATCAGGACCAATTTTTCTTACAGAAACAGGCTGAATAATACCCTTTTCCTGTATGGACGCCATTAGATTAGCCAACTCAATAGGATCAAACTCTTTTCTTGGTTGATACTTATTTGGCTTAATTTTATTTATATCCAAATCAACACCAAAACTGGTATCATTCTTTTTTTCAACTATTGGACTTATAGTATTACTGCCCGGAATTAACGCTCCCAAGCCCTTGCCTAGACCTTTCGGCATTTTCAACCACCTCTCTAGCTAGATTTAAGTAGGCCTCCGCACCGGTGCTCCTTATATCATAAAGAATAACCGGCTTACCATATGACGGCGCCTCGCTTAGACGTACATTTCTTGGAATAAAAGTCTTATATACTTTGTCTTTAAAATGCTTAAATATTTCATCTCTTACCTGCTGTGCAAGAGTTGTGCGGCCATCATACATAGTAAGAACAACACCTTCTATGCAAAGTTCTTGATTTAAACTCTTTTTAACCAACTCTATTGTGTTTAAAAGCTTACTTACTCCTTCCAAAGCGTAATATTCGCATTGAATAGGTATCAATATGCTATCTGCGGCAGTTAAAGTATTTAGAGTCAGCAATCCTAATGATGGGGGACAATCAACAAATATATAGTCATATTTGTCCTTAATTGGGGCAATGGCATTCTTTAATCTATTTTCTCTAGCCATTAATGGGACTAGCTCTATCTCTGCCCCTGTCAAATCTATATTAGATGGGGCTATATTCATAAAGTTTATAGCAGTTTTAAGGACAACCTCTTCCAACGGCTTTCCATTTATTATAGAATCATATATACTTGATTCAACCGTGTATGGATTTACACCAAAACCGCTCGTAGCATTTCCCTGGGGGTCCATATCAATAAGAAGGGTCTTTTTCTCCATTGCACCAATAGATGCAGCAAGATTAACGGCCGTAGTTGTCTTTCCCACCCCGCCCTTTTGGTTTGCTATTGCAATTACTTTTCCCATTTTTCCTTTTTATCTCCAAAATATTTTTGAGGAGTTTAATTTTACAAGAAAGATCCTCTCAAGTCAAGATAATTCTACTTTATGTTTCACGTGGAACATCTGATTTTTACAGGCGTTTTATTTGAAATGGAGGGAAAGCGATTACCTTAGAGGTCTTTTTTGAGGAACTCCATTGCGGCGCGGATACTTCTCCGGAGTTTCTTTACTTTTTGAAATCACTACTATATTTTTTTCTTCATTAAAAAAAGAGTATTTAATATTATCTATTTTATCAATCGCTCCGCCAAGATTTTTAATTACACCTTCAGCCTGAGTGATCTCCGCTTTATCTTTTCCTTTTGAGGCAATAAACTGTCCGCCTACTTTTACGAAGGGAATACAAAGTTCCGATATTGTACTCATACAAGCTACCGCTCTACAAGTAGCATAATCGAATTTTTCTCTGTAGGAAATATCTCTGCCCATCTCTTCCGCCCGTCCCCAAAGTACATTTACATTTTTCATATTGAGAAGATTGCTTATATGATTTAAAAATACACACTTTTTAGAAGACGCTTCTATCAGCGTTATTTTTAAATCTCTGTTAAATATCTTAAGCGCCAGGCCTGGAAATCCCGCGCCCGTACCAATATCAATAAGCGTTGAATCTTCTTTTATAAAAGGGGTTACCGTAAAGGCATCAAGAAATAAGTTAACAAACATGCTCTCGTAATCTTTGAGAGCTGTCAGATCCGCCTTTGCATTCCAGGCGTTAATCTCTCTGATGTAAATATCAATATCCGAAATATTCTCATCCGAGAGGTCAAGCTCCATTTCCTTGAGATATTTTTTCAACTCCAAATTCAATGACATGCCGATATTGTAGCAAATTATTATTAAAATATCATTAATAATAATCACTAAAATTATAGCACTAAATTCTAAACATGTTTTTATTGATATAAATACAATGTTATTTTTAGGATTTAATTCTTATTTATTTCTCTTTTGCTCTCTTTCTTGATATGAATCAGCACTGCGGTAATGTCGGAAGGTGAAATTCCTGAAATGCTTTGTGCTTGCCCCAGATACTCGGGACGGAGTTTCGAAAGTTTTTCCACGGCCTCAGCTGCAAGTCCATATATCTTTTTATAATTAATATCTTCCGGAATCTTAATTTTTTCCTCGGTTAACGCCCTTTCTATGTGATTCTTCTGTCTTTTAATATATCCTTCATACTTTACAAATATTTCCACCTGTTCAATAGCTTCCCTATAATTTCTGTCTTTCTTCGCATCCTTATCCTTTAATATCTCTTCAAAATCATTATACCGGATCTCCGGCCGCTTTAATAATTCCGCCAGGGAAATCTTTTCTTTTATCCTTGAAGACTTTTTTTCCTTAAAGAATTTTTTACCTTTTTCATCGGGGAAGATAAATGTTTTCTTCAATTCTAAAAGTTTTTCCGCGATAAGTTCCTGTTTCCTTGTAAATTTTTTAAAACGTTCTTCGCTTATAAGTCCGACACCTTTTGCCTTCTCCAAAAGACGAAGGTCGGCATTATCCTGACGTAAAACCAGTCTGTACTCGGCGCGTGAGGTAAACATTCTGTACGGCTCTGCTGTACCCTTAGTGACAAGATCATCTATCAAGACCCCGATGTACGCCTCGGATCTTTCTAAAACAAACTCTTCCCTGTTTTTAATTTTTAACGCCGCATTTATCCCGGCAAGCAGTCCTTGAGCTGCAGCTTCTTCGTATCCGGAGGTGCCGTTTATCTGACCGGCAAAATAAAGCCCTGCGATCTTTTTTGTCTCAAGCGTATGCTTTAGCTGGTACGGAGGACAATAATCATATTCGATAGCATACGCAGGCCGCATTATCTCGACGTGCTTCATTGCCGGTATAGTGCGGAGAAATTGCAGTTGCACATCCTCGGGCAAACTGGAGGACAGCCCGTTTAAGTACATTTCGAGCGTGCCGAGCCCTTCGGGTTCTATATATATTTGATGCCTGGATTTCTCCGGAAAACGCATCACCTTGTCTTCTATTGAAGGGCAGTACCTGGGACCTACCCCTTTGATCTTTCCCGCAAATAAAGGCGATCTGTGGATGTTTTTTTTGATAATTTCATTTGTATCTTCGTTTGTGTGGACCAGAAAACATGGAACCTGAGGTAGGGTGATTTCCGCCGTTTCAGAGGAAAAAGTTACCGGCTCCGCATCTCCCGGCTGCAGTTTTGTTTTCGTAAAATCTATTGTATTTCTATTTACACGCGGATTTGTCCCTGTTTTTAGTCTTCCTATTTCAAACCCCAGCTCTTTTAGGCAATTTGAGAGTTTTTCCGCGGAAAGTTCACCGTTTCTCCCGCCCGGGTAGGAGGCTTCTCCGATATGAATAAGCCCGTTAAGGAAAGTTCCCGGTGTTATTATTATTGCTTTCGCAAAATACGCCATGCCCATATGGGTCACTACGCCGTACACCTGATTATTTTTCACGAGGATCTTTTCTATTATCCCCTGTTTCACGTCTAAATTTTCTTGATTCTCTAGTATTCTTTTCATCTCATTCTGATATATTTTTTTATCGCATTGTGCCCGCAACGAGTGGACGGCAGGACCTTTCTTTGTGTTCAGCATTTTGAATTGTATTGCTGACTTATCAGCACTCCGTCCCATTTCCCCGCCTAAAGCATCTATCTCTTTTACTAGGTGTCCCTTTGCCATGCCACCTATAGCCGGATTACACGACATTTGGGCTATATTATCTAAATTTATAGTAAATATGGCTGTTTTTAGGCCCATTCGCGCCACTGAAAGAGCAGATTCAACACCAGCATGACCAGCGCCAACCACTATTACATCATATTCCTTCTCATACCTAAGCCTATATTCCATTTTTTCCTTATATTATCTAGCAATAAGTGATTGTTGCTTTTCCATTCATATTTTAGCTATCAGCCATTAGCAATTAGTAATTGTATTTTATCCACAACTTATCCACATCTATTTATAACTCATTTTCACTTGTTTATAAGTATGTTGGCAACTTTGATATTCTCAGTATAGCCATTATTTCTAAATGCTTTTTCTATTTTTGCTATAGTTGGTATTTACTATCTGCTCTAACCCATTACCTGCCAGAAGTATATCGATATCTACATTTTATCCACGTTTTTTCATATTTCAAGGTGAAACACTTTATGATCTCTGAATAATTACCGGAGTCAGGCTATATCGACTTTTCTTGATGTTGATAACTTATATTCCCGTCAGTTTTACCAGATATCTGACTGTTTGTAAAGAAATATTCCGCTGAACTCCCCATTACTTCGAGTAAAACTTATTAAAAGCACGCAAACATAGATATAATTGATTATTCGCCGGTGGAGTTTTCCTATTTTCGGTGACTTGTGAGCAACGTACAGAAATTTATTGAAATGTTCGGAAAAAAGGCTGAATTGTTTGAGCGAAGCGAGTTATTCAGCCGCCGAACATGGAAATAAATTTCCTCCAGTTGCGAACCGGAACAGAAAATGGGAAAACTCCACAAAGCACCCTGCAAATATAGTTACTCTGGAGTCAATACCAGGAAGGGCTTAAATATTATCTCTTATGCCCTTATTCCTTGCCTGTTATGGTGGGAAGCCATCTTTCCCAATCTTTTTCAAATTCTGCTATTTTTTTACCCGTTACCTTTTCAAACGCCTTTACTCCGCTTCTATCATCTTTATAATTCTTTTTGTACTCTTTGTAAAATGTTCCAAGGAGGTTTTCGCTGTACAAATATATTCCGAGATATCTCACTGCCGCATAAAATACCCCGATATCTACGTCCTTGTTCCAGCCTTTTTCATCCGTAATTATTTTTTCCAGCCCCGCGTGCTTACCCCGGCTAAAATGTATCACCAGCGTATCAAGCCGTTCGCTTCTATATTTTACCTCTACTTTTTCTTTAACATAATTCCATTTAAGCGTTTCAAACGTTGTTGACAGCATCTCCGTAAGCCATCTGGGATGCTGCTGAAACACCAGGGCCTGATCCCCGGAATGCAAGGCATGCATATACTCATGCACAAATGTGCCGTATCCTGTCAGGGTGTCCGAGAAGAATATTCCAAAAGCGGGTACAAATACCCCTTCAAAACCGCTGCTCGTGCCAAAAAGCGTTCCGATAAGCGCTTTGTTAACATCCCTGCTTTCTGACATTACCCAGAGTATGGGAAACTCACTTTTTTCTATTTTCAGCTCTTCTTTGGCAAAATTAGCAGCGGTAACCATCGAATGCTTCAAGTTTTTGATTCTCGCATTATCTTTTATATCCGTATAAAGAATTACATTTGTCTCCGGAATTCTTACTTCATAATAACTCGCAAGTTCCTTTTTTACCTTCGCAAGTAATATCTTCCTGCCTTTCTTTATTATTTCATTCTTATTTTTTAAAAAGTTCTGAAGCAGTCCTTTTTTGATAAGTCCCTTAAACTCCTCCCGTTCGATGACAAACGTAATATCAAAATACCCCTGCAAAAACGCTTCTTCAATATATTTCGCGGCTTCCTCGTCCTGCTTGAGTGTGGCGCACAACACGGCTTTCTGCATTAACAGCTGGGGATCAGAGGGGCTTTCAAGCAAAGCTTTATCGGCTATTTCCCGGGCCATATCATATTCTTTATTTTTCAAAAACTCTTCAATGTCGTTTTCTTTCGCAGAAAAGAGGGAATGGAGAACTTTCGGCGACGTCTCAAAGGTTACGGTACCTGCCAGTTTCTCCATCAATTTAACAGCATCGTTGCCAGTAATTACTTTATTATAAAACTCTAAAACATTGATAATACTTCCGGTCTTGATAAAAAGCATTAACATCCTTTTTTCCTTTTCTTTTTCCTCATCTTCCGCGTTTTTTTCTTTTTGATAAGAAAAATATATAAATACGGCTTTTCTGTCTTTTACATCTACTTCGCGTCGTTTAATCATGGTTACTACGTCAAAAGATTTTTTAAAGTTTTCCCAGTACCTTTCAAAAGCTTCTTCCACGGGAACGTCCCTGAAATACTTTTCTAAAATAATTAAATCATGTTTTTCTTTTACTTCTTTATCTGAGAGTGAGAAAAATACCGGCGGGTACATCTCCTTTGCCTGCTCCCACCCCGCAGGAATCCGGAAAGAAAGCCCGGTCAATGAATCCGTGAACTTATCGGATGCCTTCCCCCCCGCAAAAAGAAAAGTAGTAAATAAACCAATGAAAAGCATTGTAAATATGTAGTTTTTTATCCGCATGTACTTCACCCTTTTCTTTTGTAGTTGCCTGATTAATCAGGCCGCTCAATCAATTGAGCAACTACTAATACTTTTTCAGTTTCGAATTTTGATTTCTGCTATTGTTATTACTTCCCTTTAAATATTATATCTTTAGCTATCAGCAATTAGTTATTATTATTTTCCGATACAAAAATCGGAAAATATTTTATTTAGTATATCATCCGTCGAAACTCTTCCCGTTATACTTCCTATATAATCAAGCGCTCCACGAATATCGAGAGCGATGAACTCTTCTGACATTTTTTTATCTATGGATTCTAATGCGTGTTTTATCGAGCCGGAAGCGCTTAAGAGGAGTTCTTTGTGTCTGACGTTCGTTATTATCAAGCTTTCTTTTGACCTTGCGCCCTTTTCCAAGGCAACTTTTCCCATCTCTTTCTTTAGTTTTTCCATGCCGGATTTCTTCAGGAGTGATATCTTAACAAAGACGGCAGTATTTAATAACTTCTTAAGTTCGTTTTCCGTTGTTTTTGCGGGTTTCAGGTCGGTTTTATTTATGACAGCAATAATATTTTTGCCTTTTATCTTGTTTATTATCTCCAGATCTTCTTTTTCTATATCTGTCGCCCCGTCAAACACGGCAAGGAGGAGATCTGCTTCATCTATGGCGATTATGGAGCGCTCTATTCCTTTTCTCTCCACCAGGTCTTTAGCTTCCCTTATACCTGCGGTATCGGAAAGTACAAAGGCAATTCCCTCGATATTTATCGTTTCTTCTATAACATCTCTGGTAGTTCCGGGGATATGCGTCACAATGGCGCGCTCTTCATCCAGCAGTTCATTTAAAAGCGAGGATTTGCCGGCGTTGGGTTTTCCTATTATTGCGGTTTTTATTCCTTCACGGAGAATTATCCCGCCTTCCGCGGTGGCAAGTAACGAATTGATTTTTTTTAATATCTTTTGCAGTTCTTTCTTAACCCCCGGCATTCCGGTTGTCTCTAGCTCTTCTTCGGCAAATTCTATGTTTGCTTCCACGCTTGCGCACGTATTTTTAAGTTCCAACGCAATTTCATTCATCTTTTCTGAAAGCCCGCCTTTAAGCTGTTTTACCGCGGCTTTTAAACTTTCTTCCGTTTTTGCTTTTATTACGTCAAAAACTGCTTCGGCCTGCGCCAAATCTATCCGCCCGTTCAAGAATGCGCGTTTTGTGAACTCTCCCGGCTCCGCAAGCCGGGCCCCGTTCTTCAAAAGAAGCTCCAGAGTACGTCTTACGGAAATCAGCCCGCCGTGACAATTTATCTCCGTGACATCTTCCCTGGTATAAGTGGCAGGCGCTTTCATTACGGTTACGATAACTTCATCGAGCACTTCACGGTTAACAGGATTGACGATAAAACCATAATGGGCGGAGTATGAAGGCATTTCTGCCAGTACTTTTTCTTTTTTGGGTTTGAATATTTTTGAGACAATGCTTACGGCTTTTGGCCCCGAAACACGTACAATTCCAAGGCCGCTTTCTCCGGGCGGGGTTGATATAGCAGCTATAGTGTCTTTCATGATAACAACTCCCTATATTATTTCTTAATCAGCGAAATCTGCTTTTCTTATCTGCGAAATCAATCCGGAAATCCGCTTTGAATATTATTATTTGATCTGCCCTACGGAAACGCAAGCAATTTATTTCAGATTTCCGGTCATTTTCGTATCGTAATTTTCAGTTCGTTGGAGATTACCGGATGCTTTATCCAGCCTTTTTCCACGCCGGCTCTTTCCGGACCTCCGACATAAGAAAGGATAAGCTCTACTTCCTGTCCGTTCTTTTCTTCAGCCGCAGAATAAGCAATAATTTCGGAAGAAAGCGCGGTTTCCGGCTCGACAGTAAAAATATCCGCCGGCTGTTCCTCCTCCCCTTTAGCTCCGGAAAGGTCTTTCTTTAGTCTTTTTATCAAACTCCCATCCTTCATTACCAGAAGATCAAACCCAAAATTTCCCGCGGTATCGTTAATTCCCGATATTGCCCCGGTTCCCGTATTTTTTAAAAGGAGTTTTATCTTTATTTCTTCGTCCTTATTATATTCCGGTTTTTCCGTTGAAATTTCAAGCGAAACCCCTTCGTCCAGTGCCGTATCAAGACCAGTAAGTATTCCTTCCGTTTCTTCCTTCATTTTTTGCTCTGAAAGGGCTGTTTTGCTTTTTAGAATTTGTTCCGGAATTTCAACACACCCCGCCGCTTCCACTGTTTTTAACACACTGAGAGCGTTTCTATAGTTTTTTAATTCTAAAAACATATTTGCCCGGCAATAGTTCATTCTGCACTCTGCAGCCGGTTCTTTTATTTCTCGTCCGATAAAAATATCCAAAAGTTTCCGGTTTACCAGATACGGTGTAAGCTCCATTAGCGGGGAAAGAGTTTCCGCTTCGCTAAATTTTCCGGTATTTGCCAGATATCTTGCCCTCAATTCAAAGCAGGCTTCATCAGGCGAAGTATCTTTAACGGCCTTTTCATAGAGACCCAGGTATTCGAGCGCCCGGTTAAAATCGTTTAAACCGGCGGCGCACATTTCAGCCGCATCTCTATAGGCTTCATTATCTCTCTTAATAAGCAGTATTTGTTTTATATTTTTTAAGGCAGTGTCAAAACTCTCTTTGTCGTACGCCGAATAATTCGATTTAAAAAACATTTTTCGTTCTTCAGGCGTGCCGGAAGGCAGAGGTGATTGTATCCGGAAAGATTCGCCGTTGGCTTTTTCTGCGGTTTCTGTTTCAGCCAATTTTTCTTTCAGCGCCTCTAAAAAGAGTAAAGCATTTCCGCTGTTTGCGGGTTCTTTCAGCAGCAAGTCTATAGTTTTAGGAATAGAAAGCATAGAGGAAGCATTGACCGCCATATTTACCAGAGAGAGATCCTTTAATGATTCTTCTATCAGGGGAGCCGTTCTTTCATCTTTCAAACCCGCGGAAGCCAGAAGAAGGTACCCGAATATTTTATTATTTATCAGCGTTTTCTTTCCCACCATTTCTTTAGCCGCGGCCAGCTCCGTCCAGACGCTTTCTTTCTGGTTTACTAAAAGCGCGATTTCTTTGACTGCTTTTTCGCAAAAATAATCCTGCCTTAAAGCGGCTTTCTCTTTTATTACCTGAAGCCACTTTTTTACACGCTCCTCTTCGGAAATTGCATTTGCTTCTTCGCGGAGCTTAATCAGCTCAATGGCCTCCCTGGCGGCTGCCCGGACAGGATAAACATCTTTTCTAAGAATGAAAGGATCATAAAGGAGAGAGTTAATCTTCGGGATAGCTTTGGCAGAAGCTTTTTCACCGAGCAGTCTTACGGTAAGAAACCGGATTTCGGAGCTTTTATCTTTAATTATTGAGTAGAGGGTTTCCAGCGTAAAGTCATCTAGCTCTTTTCCTTCCGCTCCTTTGGAAATCTCCCGGAGTATTCTTTCTTTTGTATAACCGCTTTTTGTTTCTTTTAGCAGGGAAAATAAATATTTTTTTCCTTTTTCTTTAGTAGCAATCAGTTTTTCCAGATTCTGGTTATTTACATTTACAGAAAATCCGGCGTCAGGCAGATCGTCAGTATCCGTATCCTCTTGAAGAATACGAAATATCAGGTTCTCCATATACTGCTTGATCTTTTCCAGGCGCTTCTTTTCCTGCTCCGCTTTCAAATCGGCCAAAGAAACTTCTACCGTCACCTCCGGAGTTTTTAAAAGAGCCGGCTCTTCGGAAAAAACCGGCTGTGCCAGAAACACGGCGGTTAAAATGCTATATGTCAATAACCTTATATTTCTCATTTGTTCTCAGGAGACTGGTTTTGTTTTCCGGTTAACCATCCACTGCTGGTAGATGGAGAGAATGTTTTGTACCGTAAAATAAAGAAGTAATCCCGCGGGAAGCGACCAGAAAATAAAAGCAAAAACTCCGGGCATCAGCCACATCATCATTTTTGCCTGCTGAGGATCGGTTACGGGGGTCATCTTCTGCTGCACTATCATGGTAACAAGCATTAGAATCAAAAGAATAAAATAAGGATCCCTTACGGACAGGTCGGTCCAGATCAAAAACGGCGCGTTTTTTAGTTCTATAGCATTGGCCAGCACCGCGTAAAAAGCCACAAAAATAGGGATTTGGATAAGCATCGGAAGACACCCGCCCAGAGGATTCACCTTCTTTTCCTTATAAATCCTCATGGTCTCTTCCGTCATTTTCTGGGGATTATCCTTGTACTTGGTTTTCAGCGCGGTAATCTCCGGCTGGATATCCTGCATTTTCTTCATTGCCACATAACTCTTCTGGGTCGGCCACCATGTTATTATTTTAAGCGCCACCGTTACTACGATGATCGCAAGACCCCAGTTATACGTGAAGGCGTAACACAATTTCAGCAGCCATAACATAAATATACCGAAGATATTAAAAAAGCTCCATCCCAGTTCCATACCACGGTCCAGCCCCACATTAAAGGCTTTCAGGTTTTCATAAACTATCGGTCCGGAATAATAGGCCGTAGTAAAGGTCCCGCCTTTTTCTCCGTCAAGTACCGGCAGAAGCAGCGAGGCCGCGGGCATGGCAAAATGCGAATCAATCTCTTTTGTTTCATTATTTTTCTTTTGTTCCAGCTTGGGGGAGAACATTATCGCATGTTCTTCGCCTCTGACACCGGAACCCGCTTTGGGAATAAACACGGAAATATAATATTTATCTTTTATCCCGAGCCAGGAAAGCTCTCCGACCGCGGTTGTCTTTGCCGCATCTTTAATAATAAGATCCGGCTCCTGTTTTTCATTCACTGTTTGCTTCATCGCGAAAATATTTTTCACCACAGTTTTGTCAAGGTAATGTATATTAGAAAATACGGCCATGTTCTCCACTATCTTTTTCATATCTTTTTCAGGGATAACACCCTTCTCGTTATAGATAAAATGATTATTGACCCCGACGCCCAGATATAGCCTGGCATCTTTTATCTCTTTTACTTCTTTATTCAGCGATTTAATATTTACTGTAATATCGCAGATAAAACTTTCTTTTCTAAAGGCATAGGTTTTTGTTATTTCTGCCATACCTTTAACAACGGCGGTAAATTCCGCCCCGGTTTCTGTTTGCTTTCCTGTATAGAGGACATTATCATCAAACTTAAGGGACGGTATTAAAAGCGTACCCGGAAGAATATTCTCGCCACTCTTCCAGACCATCTCCACCTGTTTCCCTTCTTCCTTGTATTTATTTAACACCCATTGTTTTATAACCGCGCCTGCCGTACTAAAAGTAACTGCAGCATCCGGAGTGGAAACAACGAGTTCTTCGCTTTTTAGCGCTATTTTAGGTTTGACAACCGCAGCCTCAGCAGGCTTTACAACCGGAGCTTTTTCTTTTACTGTTTCCACTGCAGCTCTTTCTTCCGTCACAACGCCCTTTTGCGTAAGGACAGGGGCAGGTTTCTGATTCTTAGTTATAAAAAATTGAAATACAATCAGCACTAAGAACGAAAGCGCCGCCGCCAGTATTATTCTTTTTCCCTCTTTACCCATGGTAATTTCTCCTTTTCTGAACC
>MFGS01000188.1:0-306 GCA_001778355.1 Candidatus Firestonebacteria bacterium RIFOXYA2_FULL_40_8 | reverse complement strand
TTTCCCTTCGTCCACTTTGTTCACTTTACGCACTTATTTTCACAGCTTTGCTATACTACCATATTATATATAGGGTATGCAAGATTAACCCGAACTTCCAAATAGCCAAGCAATATAAATATACTTAATGATGGGGGTATTTTTTTCAAATTTCGAATAAAAGCCAAACCGGTATTGCAGTATAGTACTGTTTCCAATATAATGGATTTGTTTGTGAATTGCCGTATAAATACGGAGTTACCTCATATAATCTGATATTATCTATTATATATATTTCATTATTGGAAACAGCCACCCCGCAACCAA
>MFGS01000187.1:4948-8770 GCA_001778355.1 Candidatus Firestonebacteria bacterium RIFOXYA2_FULL_40_8 | reverse complement strand
AAAAAATGAATAAAACGGAGATGATCTCTTACCTTATGAAAAAAGAAAAGATTAATACGGCAGAAGCTCTCTATGCGGGGGATACGGTGACGGATATCGAGTGCGCTCATGCCAACGGACTGAAAGTTGCGGCAGTGACGTACGGATACAACACAAAAGAACGGCTTTTAAAAGCGGGGGCCGATTTTATAATTGATAAGTTCAGAGGGCTCCTTGAAATTGTCTTACCGAAAGAAAGGGATCGCAAATGACCATAACAAAACTTGCCGCGCTTTTTGCTTTCAATGTGAGTCTTCTCATGACCTTTATGTTTTTTATACTGTATTTTTTTTACAAGAGCGAACGGGAGCTTAAATATCTTGCTGTTTTATTTTTTTCCACCGGTATTTATGCTATCGGCCAGTTTACTATGGAAGAAATAAAAATACCGGAGCAGATAATATTCTGGCATAAATTTGAGCATATAGGCGTTATCTTAATGGCTCCGGCCTGGCTGAATTTTTGTTATGAATATACTAAAAGGAAAAAAGACGTTTTAATCCGCATCCTGAATTATTCCGCCCTGTTGTTTCTGGGCATTCTTTATACTACGCCGCTTTTGATAACAAACGAGACCGCATTGTATGGCGGGGAGTTTTTGCAGGGGAAGGAAGGCCCTCTGTATTTTTTAATGCTGCTTTCACTCAGTGTTTCACTGGGGTACGGGTATTTCCTTCTCGTCCGGAGAGTGATAAAAACAAAGCAATTTCATTCATATAATATAGTGCTGCTGATTGGTACGGCCCTTGCTATTCTTTTTGGCTTGCATGACGTTCTTATTCTCCTGAAGATCAATATTTTTGGCATTAATACAACCCTTTTTGAATATGGGCTTTACCTGATGTCCTTCTCCCTTGTCTACTCCTGGGTAATCGCCCGCGGGTTTCAGGAAAAAGAACTGATAAAAGATGTGTTCCAGCGTTATGTTGCCTATCCGGTACTGAAAGGAGAAGGTAACTTTGGTATGTCAGAGGTCAGTATAGAACTCGAGGTTTCCGTTGTTTTCGCGGATATCAGAGGTTTTACGGCTTTATCGGAAAAGTTAAAAGCAAGCGAGATCGTGGATATCCTGAATAAATATTACTCAAATATGACCGCGATTGCCGAGGAGTACGGCGGGATCGTGGATAAGTTCATCGGTGATAATGTTATGGCTGTTTTTGGAGTGGGAGAGAAGGTTAATAACCATCCTTTACTCGCGGCCCGCGCCGCATGCGATATGAGAGATAAAGTGCATAAGTTTTTTGGTCCGGAATATAAGGATATGATAAATATCGGTATCGGTGTAAATACCGGCAAGGTCATAATGGGTCCTATGGGCTCGCACAGAAAAAAAGAATACACTATTATCGGCGAGACGGTTAATATGGCCGCCTGCCTTGAAGACCGCGCTTATCGTAATCAAATACTTATCACCGGTGAGGTTTATAACAAAATAGAAAAATATATTAAAGCAAAAAAACTCGACGAGCTTTGTCTTAAAGATAAGGACCGGCCGGTAACAATATACGAATTAGAGGGAATTAAACAATATTAGACAGCAGGGCTGATATCACAGATAAAAGAAATGAGATGGCGCAGATAAAAACAAGGTTGATTGTGTCAGTGTCCGCGCCTGAGGCGGATGCAATCCTGCAGCTTTGCAATCTGCCTTCCAAAGTGTAAGGCAGGACAATGTTTCGGTATCCGCCAATCTTTAAGGCTGAAGTGAAATCGTTCTATGAAGGGGTGAAATATGGCTGGAGAATGGAATGTTAAAACTGTAGTAAGGGAGTTTTTTGGAGTTTTCAGGGAATTACCCGACAGGGCGTCGGGAACCTATCCTGAACAGAAAACTGCTTCAATGCTTAGGGGCTTTTGTCCCGCTTTGTTTGATGTTGATGTAAAATTCATGCCCTTTGCGGTTGATTTAAGCTCCGGCTCCTGGAATGTTTGCCTGCATTCCTATATGTTCTTCCTTTCTTCCGCGGGGATATTTGTACTGGGAAAAATCATGCTGGCCTATACTTCTTTTCCCTCGCCGTGGCAAACAGTTACCTTTTCCTTTCTGGGGGAAGCACCTGCTTTTTTTACCATAATCAGTATTTTCTTTTGCGGGGGGATAGTTGCGTCGCGTATTCTCTCCACCTATACCGGCTGGAGTTTTTTCTCGTTCTTTATCCCTAACGCCGAATCCGGGAATGTAATCTGTTCCACCAGAAAAGAAAAAGAACCGGCGGCAAGAAAGCTGGTAATCTTGACCGCGCATTATGATTCCGGAAGATGCCTGCCTTCGGTCGGCGGGAAAAACGTCGGAAGTTCTCTTCTGGCAAAAATAGTAAAAAACGGCCTGTCGCTCGGTCCTATGCTGGCAGCTTGTTTGATAACCTTTACTTTATTCGTGCATCTTGTTTTTGGTCTTCGCGGTGCTTTTTCTGTAATACTGGTCATACTTTCACTTCTTTCGGTAATATTTATACTTGTAGAGACGGTCATATCCAATATCTCCGCGAATATGCCGTTTAATCCGGGTTATAATGATAACCTTTCCGGAGCGGCGGTCCTTGCCGGCTGTATGGAAACCATTTGTCCTTCCCCGGTAAAAGCACACTGGACCGTTACGGATGCCTTAAAGGATAATCTTTCGGGGGTTGAGAGGAAGAGTACGGCATTTTCAAATACCGACTTTGAATTTGTCTTTACCGGGTCCGAGGAAAACGGGCTTATGGGCGCGGTTGAATACAGAAAAAAGGTGTTAAAACAACACCTGGATGCATATGGAAAAGATAATGTATATATAGTAAATCTGGATAGTATTTCGGGAAAATATATCAAATTCTTTAATCGCGAAAAAGATTTTGCGGGGATGAACAGGGGCGGAAATGATAAATTTATAGAGAAAGCTGAAACTTTTATTAACGGAAAGAACTTTTCGGAGGTCGAACTTTTAAAATATTTTTCTCCGGAAGAAATAGAAAGATATTTTACAAAGGATAATTCTAGTTATAAAATGAATCTCATCCGCTCTGTTACACCAATACAAGCATGCACCGATATGTCTTCTCTGGTGTATCTCTTTGATAAGACTTTGAACATTATAACTCTGGTTTCCAGAGAAACAAACGACAAGGATGATATAGGTATGCCCAGGGATTATCACAGTTTAACCGATACTTATGAAAAGATGGTCGAGGAAGATAATGGTTATAATCTGACGCCGGTTATTTTTACGGTGTTTGCGATAAATAATCTTTTAAAATATCTGGATGAAATGAATTAAGTACGGAGTGATTTATGAATGAAGGCAGGGAGTTTCTAAAAGATACCGTAAGACAGCAGTTTGATTTTAAGGAAACGGATCAGAATAAAGGGGTAAAACCTCCACCCATGGAAAAACCGCGGGATGCGGGGCAGAAAAAAATAGTTCTGCCGAAGAAAAGCGAGTGGAAGATCATTAAAACATCGGATGTGGCGGCGGCAATAGGAAAAAGACGGAGCCGGAGAAAGTTTTCGGAAAAACCCGTAACGCAGGAAGAGCTTGCCTACCTTCTTTGGGCAACGCAGGGCGTGCAAAGAAAATTCGGTGAAACTGCAACCTATAGGACCGTCCCCTCTGCGGGAGCCAGGCACGCATTTGAAACGTACCTTGCAATAATGAACGTGGAAGGTCTGGAAAAAGGCCTTTACAGGTATCTCCCTCTATCGCACGAACTCCTGCTTGAATATACCGATAATGCCATATCCGACAAGATTATATCAGCTGCTTTAGGCCAGGCGTATGCGGGAATGTCCGCAGTAACTTTT
>MFGS01000187.1:4633-4919 GCA_001778355.1 Candidatus Firestonebacteria bacterium RIFOXYA2_FULL_40_8 | reverse complement strand
ATGGCGCTATGGTCCGGCTTCGTATAAGGTCCTCGCTCTGGACGCCGGCCACGTCGCCCAAAATCTCTACATTGCCTCGGAATCAATAGGACTCGGTACCTGCGCCATCGCCGCCTACGACCAGCCTCAGATGGATGCCTTGATAAAAGCAGACGGAAAAGATGAGTTTGCCATATATCTGGCTCCTGTTGGAAGGGTCTAGATTAATTTTCTTTTATTGAAAAATACTGAAAAAACAGTATAATAAAAGCAGTAAGTGAAGCAAAAACAGCTAAGAAAGCAAGTA
>MFGS01000187.1:0-4432 GCA_001778355.1 Candidatus Firestonebacteria bacterium RIFOXYA2_FULL_40_8 | reverse complement strand
ATGTCCGGGATGTAAGAAGCCCATAGAAATACAGACGGATACCTGCGAGTATTGCGGGTTGGTGTTTTCTAAATGGGAAGCCCGGAATAAACCGGCGGATGAAAAGGAAATACAAAAAGAGATTGAAACCGCGGAAGCGGAGTTCCATAAAGAAGAAGATAAAAAAAGTTTTAGAATAATAGAAGCGGTGGTGCTCGGGGTTCTCCTTGTTGTAATCGGTATATTTTTTGTCGTACCAGCATTTCAGGGTCCGGAAAGAAGAGCTGCCGTAAATTTTATAACGGCGCTTAAAGCCCTTGAATTAGAAAAGCTGAAAGAAATCACCGGCAGTAAAGGTCTTGAGAATATTATGCGAAGCGGAGTGTATAACGCAGAAACTCTGGAGTATCTTGCCGGTCAAATACCGGACGAGTATGATATTTCCTCTGTTGTTCTGCAGAATACAAAGTTAACCGTGACCGTGAAAGGCAAAGGCAAATGGTCGGGTTCGGAAGGAAAACTTACTTTCAACAAAGAAGAAGGGCGTTATAAGTTTGAAGAACAGGAGTGGGATTCCATGGAAAACGGAATGGTTCTCCTTCCTTCCTACAATGAAAATAGTGATATAACACAAACAGTTAAAGAGAAAGCCGCAGACATGCTTTCTTTGCAGCCGTTGCCGGAAAAATATTATAAAACAGAGAGACGGGAAATCAAAAAACTTGCTCTGCCCTTTTATAAAAAAGGCAGGATACTGAAGATAATTAAAGAGTTTACAGACAGTGATAACGGAAGGGTTGTTTTTTCCGGAGACGGAAAATATCTCCTCTCCGCCGGTTATGGCGATTTTACGGTGAAGATATGGAAAACAGCGGACTGGACGTTGATAAAAGAGATGAAGACCGCGCACCGTGTTGACAGCGTAACGGCTGTACCTGACGGCAGTGCTTTTATAATGGGAGATGCATACGAGAATATAACAATAATTCCTCTTTCTCCGGAGGGAACGGGAAACGCTGTTGGATTGGCTGTTGAACGGGGAGGGGTTCTCAGGGTGGCGGTAAGCGGTAACTCCAAACTGCTGGCAACAGGCTCTTTTCTAAAGATGCTGACGTTCTGGTCTTACCCTGAAAAAGAAAATATTTTGTTCTTAAACACCTCCCTGGAAATAAATGATATTGCATTTTCTCCCGCGGCGCCTTATCTTGCCGCAGCAACCAATAAAAATGCTTTTGCTTTATGGGAATTAAAACTCGGAACCGGCGGTGTCTTTCCGTCGCAAAGAGTTGGTCCCTCCTCGTCTGCCACTGCAATTGCTTTTAGTCCGAACGGCAGGTATGTATTGACCGGATATAATGACAGCAGCATTGTTATGACCGACCTTATGGATTTTAAAGAAAAACATAATTTCTTTGTGAAAGATGCTTCCACTATGGATGTTGCTTTTTCCGCCGACGGCAGAGTTTTTTCCACCGCGCATGCGAACGGGAAAATATATCTTTGGGATACGAAAACTGCAAGAAAGCTGGATACACTTAAAGGCCACAAAGGCATGGTGAATAAAATCGCCTTTTCCCCCAAGGGTAAATACCTGGTCTCCGCAGGGGAAGATAAGAAAGTTATTGTATGGAGTTATTGAAAAAGTTATTTACTAATTACTAGTGACTATTGACTATTTATTGTTGGTGGAGAAGAACTTTCCACCCTCATAATTTATAGTTTAAATGTTGCGGCGTTATTTTGCCGCATTCATTAAATAGTCATTAGTCAGTAGTCATTAGTACTTAATCTGGGAGGATATCGTGGATCAAAAAGCAATGGTCGAGAAATGTAAAAAGTATCTCAAGGTTGTGTATGGTGAAGATACTGTGAGTATGGATGTGACAAATAATGCTGTAAAGGACGGGAACGGGGTATTGTCGGTGGATTGCACGGTGTTGATTGGAGGTTCTTCTTCTGACTGGTCAAAAAAGTTTACTTTTAAAAACGGTGAAGTGACGGATATGACGTGGAAACGAAGGTAGCGGGTGACGGGTTTCGAGTAGCGAGAAAAAGAAGAAAAAAGGGGAGTTGAGGAAAGTCATAATATTGAGAAAAAGTATAAATATCTGTCCGTAAAACTTTTTCTCAATCCGCCTGGGTGGATCTGACAATAAACCCTTTGCGAAATCCGCCTAGGCGGAGGAAGCAAGTACAGTAAGTACAGAAAGATAAGCAAGAGAAGAAAGCGAAGGAGAAGAAGTAAGAGAGGATGAGCAAAAGCAAAAAAGTACCAGGAAAGGGCAATATTATGGATGAAGATGTGTTGATTGAGAAGGCAGAAGCGTATTTGAAAGAGATGTATGACGAAGATACCGTATCTATGAACGTAACTGAAAATACCGTTAATGAGGAAGGCAACGGAATACTCTCCGTTGAGTGCGTGGTTTCCGTTGACGGTGAAGAATCTGCCTGGTTTAAAGATTTCCATTTTGAAAATGAAGAGATAGTGGAGATGAGCTACGAAGAAAGATAAAATTAAGGCAAATTCGAAGCGCGAAATTCGAAATTCGAAGGTGAAGCGTTGAAATTATATAGTAGTAAATTCAAAGCATGAAACAAAATAAATAGTATTTTTGTTTGGGTTTTTCTTTTTGTTAGTTTTGTTTCGAGTTTCGAATTTCGTGCTTCGAATTTATTGACCTGTCTTTCCGGAAAGATTTAGTAGTGTAAAATTCAGCTGATGACAAAGGAACAGCATGTCCATAAGACTAGGAACCTCCGGTTTTTCGTTTCTTGACTGGAAAGGTTCTGTATATCCAAAAGAGATCAAAACAGCAGACATGCTTTCTTATTATGCGAATGAGCTGAAATTTAATTCTGTTGAGGTGAATTTTACTTACTACGCGCTTCCCTCCGAGAAATCCTTCATTGGAATGCAAAAGAAAGTACCAAAGGGTTTTATCTTTACAGTAAAGGGTAACCGCGGAACCACGCACGATCCCTTTGATTCACGGATAATCCGTAAGCCTTCTATCATGAAAGCTTATGAAGATACTAGAAAATTTGCGGGTGCCTTAAAACCCCTGATAAGTGAAAACCAGCTTGGCTGCGTCCTTTTGCAATTTCCTTTCTTTTTCAATCCTTCGGAAGAAAATAAAGAGTATATCCTGAAATGCAGGGATATTCTAAAAGATATTCCGCTGGTGATTGAATTTAGAAGCGTTGAATGGGCTAATCCTGATACGCTCCGGTTCTTAAGCGGAAATAAACTCGGGTATTGCGCGGTGGACGAACCTAAACTCACGCGTTTAATGCCTTACCGGCCGGAAGTAACTTCCAAAACCGGGTATTTAAGATTCCATGGCAGGAATAATAACTGGTTTAATGCTCCTCTGGAAGAGCGTTATAATTATCTTTACAGCGAGGAAGAGCTAAAATCTTTCATTCCCGATATCAAAAAAATGGCAGGAAAATGCCAGGATCTTTATATGTTCTTCAATAACTGCCACATGGGTTTTGCAGTAAGGAACGCGGATAATCTCAGACGGTTGCTTAAAGACTTTATGGACGAAGCAGCCTGAAAAGCAAGTACAAAGTACAAATTACAAGGTACAATATTATGAGTTATATATAACACCATATATTGTCCTTTGTCATTCGTAATTTGTAATTAACCTTCAGGGTTCGTTTGTATCAGTGGAATCCTGTAGCTTTGTAATCAGTGGAATCTTTTTCAAAAAAGGAGAACGTATGCAAAAGAAAAAGTTATGGTTGCCTTCCATTTTCTCGGATAATATGATGCTTCAAGCGGGGAAGGAAAATCTACTCTGGGGGAGCACAACTCCGGGAAGCAGTGTTTCGGTTGTTCTAGCTAAGAAAAAAGTGACGGGAAGGGCGGATAAGAAAGGTTTGTTTAAAATAAAGTTACCGGCAGTTTCTCACGGCGGGCCTTATACTATGACCGTGCAAGCGGCGGGTAAAAAACGTGTAATTAATAATGTGCTGATAGGGGATGTCTGGATCTGCTCTGGGCAATCAAATATGGCTATGGTAGTTAAAAATATCAATAACGGTTTAACGGAGATTAAGCAGGCGAAATATCCAAAAATGAGAATATTTACGGTGCCTCAAATCTATAGTCTTAAACCTTTTACGGATGTTAACGGAAAATGGAAGGAAGTTGCGCCGTCCAACATAGCAGAGTTTTCCGCTGCCGGATATTTTTTCGGAAGAGAGCTTCACAAACGTTTAAAAATACCCGTAGGGCTTATTGATACTTCTTTTGGCGGAACAAGTATAGAATGGTGGATGAGTGAAGAGGCTATTCAAAGCTGGCAGGGGTTTCCCGAGTTAAAAAAACACACTCTTTCCTTGCTTAAAAAAGCAAAGAAAGCAAAACTTTCCAATAAAAAAATACAACAACTGGGGAACGAACTGCATAAAGATACCGGCAATGAAGGAATAAATCTGG
>MFGS01000186.1 GCA_001778355.1 Candidatus Firestonebacteria bacterium RIFOXYA2_FULL_40_8 | reverse complement strand
ATAAAATTTCTTATACGGATACCCTTCCGAATATTTATTAGTAAGCACCGATCCCTGAGCCGCCATAACCGCCTTACTGGCATAATTTTCCGACGCAATCATCTGAAGTTTAGTATTCTCCCTCTTAAACTCCTCAATGATCATTTTCTCTAAAACAGGATCTTCCTTCTTTAATATGTCTCCGAAATAACCTTTGAACATCGTCTACTCCTTCACTTCGCTACTTTTTATGCTATCCTGCAGTTGATTTCGCTGATTAAAGGGCTGATGACGCTGATAGAACAACTTCGCCCTTCTTTTTTTATTTATATTTTTCAGTTTTGTTTCGAATTTCGAGTTTCGCGCTTCAAATTTGATTTTCTTCTATCTTCGTTATCTTATCCAACCTGTCCTGGTGTCTTCCGCCTTCGAAGGTTGTATTCAGAAACTTCTTCAGAATCTCCAGTGCAAGGCCTTTGCCGACTACACGGCCGCCCATAACGAGAATATTGGCGTTATTGTGCCTTCTTGCCATATCTGCGAGGTAAAGGTCGTTACAAAGAGCGGCGCGTATTCCTTTTACTTTATTCGCAGCAATAGACATTCCGAGGCCCGAACCGCAAAAGAGTATTCCGTAATCCGATTTTTTTGCTCTGACTTCTTTGGCTACTTTGATAGCATAATCAGGGTAGTCTACGCTTTTTTCGGAGTCAGCGCCCAGGTCGTTGACCGCATAACCCATTTTCCCGAGTTCTACCTTAATATATTCTTTAAGTTCAAAGGACGCATGATCACTGCCAAGTGCTATTTTCATTTTACCCTCCCTCTGCTTAAAGTTTTGACAAAATATGTTTATCTACCGCTGCAACAATCATATCTAAACTATCACGGTACTCTTCCAGGGTAAGACCTATAGGATCAGGGACGCTCTTACTGCCCAGTAATTCAACTTTTTCTTTAACCGAAGGAAAATTCAGTTTTAAAATCTCAATATGATTCTTTGCCAGGGCATAGATTTTATCAGCAGCTTCCGCTATTTCAAGATTAATGAACCTTGAAACATGAGCGGAGGCATCTATTTCAAGCTCTTCCAGAACGGCCAAAGCACCTTGTGAAGCCGGTTGCCCGTCAACCGTAGCAACTCCGGCTGAACTTACCGTTATACCGGTAATTCCAAGATCATCAAGTTTGCTTCTTGTATAATATTCTGCCATTACGCTTCTGCAGGTGTTTCCCGTGCATACAAACAGTATTTTCATTATTCTGAAATCCCCGGAACAATCTCTTCCAATTGTTTCTTTTTAATTACTCCCTGCCTGAAAATAGAAGGGTGGTCTCCCGTAACATCCACAATCGTGGAAACTCCGGGTGATTTTTTTATATCACCCTCAAGTATATAATCAAGTTCGCTCCCTAGTTCGCGTTCCACATCCGCCGCATTGGTCAGATCTTTTTTTCCGGAGATATTCGCGCTTGTAACCGCCAGCGGTTCTTTTACTTTTTTTAAAATCTCCATAACTAGTTTATTATCCGGCATTCTGACACCTATGGTATCAAGTCCGGCCGTCACACCCTGCGGCAATCCTTCCCCGGCAGAAAATATTATGGTAAGAGCACCGGGCCAGAACCTTTCCATAAGCTCAATCCCGAAAGGCGGCAGTTCTTCTACAAAATCTTCCACATCATGAGGGTCTTTCACGAATATAATAAGCGGTTTATTTTTAGGCCTTTTTTTGATACTGTAAATTTTTTCTATAGCTGCGGGATTTCTCATCACAGCCGCGATACCATAGACCGTATCCGTAGGAATAGCTGCTACCTTTCCGGCTTTGAGTTCTGCAGCAAGAAAATCAAGCTGGCTGACTTTCAATATTTTCCCTGAAGCTCCGTACTCCATATTATTTTCTCTGATCTTCTAAGTATTTCTTGAAGCCTTTCTCTTTTAATTTTGCTGATTTTTTTAAAATACCGTCATACATTTCTTTCCTGTAGTTTTTAAGAAATACTTTCAGCTTTTTATCGGAAGTCGCAAGGATCTCCACGGCAAGTATTGCCGCGTTAAGCGCTCCGGATTTTCCTATAGCAACAGTGGCAACCGGGATACCTCCGGGCATTTGAACTATGGAATAAAGCGCATCCGCGCCTTTTAACGCCGAGCTGTCTATTGGAACGCCTATAACCGGTACGGTAGTTTCCGCAGCAACCACGCCTGGCAAGGCCGCAGCCATTCCGGCCGCTGCAATAAATACTTTGGTCCCGCTTTTCTCTTTAGCTTTGATTGTTTTTTGAAGATAAGGAAGCGCCCTGTGAGCACTTGCAATGATAATATCGAAGGAAACCCCCGCTTTTTCCAGAAGATTAACCCCGCCTTCCATCACCGCAAGGTCAGAATCACTCCCGAGAATTATAGTTACAAGCTCTTTTTTCATACACGACCCCCAAAAATACAGTCTAAATATTACAACGTAATTTTACCAGATAAAAGCCCTAAATATCAATCAATTAAAGCCGTTATCACGTTAGAACGTTCCATGTTACACGTAAAATAGCATCTTGTATTGAGAATTTTGGGAGTTTTTCTTTTACGTGAGTAACGTGCTAACCTGTAACGTGAGCAACACTTTTATCAACCTGCTTTTGCTTTCTTTGCGGCTTCGGCGCTTACTTTACCTGTGGCAGGGTCAATATCTTTGAGTTTGACGGAGACTACCGTGGATACACCTTTCTCCAGCTGGGTAATGCCGTAAAGGGTATCCGCACACTCCATGGTGAGTTTATTATGCGTAATGATTATGAACTGAACATTGCTGAAGGTTTCTTTAAGCATATCTCTGAACCTGAGGACATTTGAATCATCAAGAGGAGCGTCAATTTCGTCCAGTATACAGAAAGGCGAAGGTTTTACCATAAACACCGCAAAAAGAAGACCTATTGCCGTCATTGCCCTTTCACCGCCGGAAAGCATCGCCACCGAAAGAGGGCGTTTACCCGGAGGGCGGGCAATTATTTCTATACCGGTCTCTAAAATATTACTCTCATCCATCAATTGCAAGTCGCCATGACCACCGTTGAAAAGCTTTCTGAAAACCTCATTGAAATTTGCTTTTATCTTGGTAAAAGTTTCCATAAAGAGTTCTTTGGTAGTTTGGTTCAATTCCTGAATAGTCTTTAAAAGCTCATTTTTGGCATCTACAAGATCTTTTTCCTGTCCGGAAAGGAATTCAAATCTGACAGTCAATTCCTGATACTCATCCATAGAAGACATATTAACCGAACCCATCTCTTCCATGGCAACCCTTAACTCGGTAATTTTAAGATCCGCCGCTTCTACAGTCAAACTGTTATCTTTTATATAGTCTTTTTCAAGCGCAAGCTGGGAAACATCCACATGATAATCCCTTATTACCCTGTCTTTCACGGCTTTGGCTTCCAGGTCTTGTTTATTTACCTCTATTTCCAGCTCGAACTTCTGTTTTTGCTTTATCTCGTAATCTTTACGATAAGTCCTTAACTGTTCTTCATCCTTGTAAAATGAATCCCGTATTTTATCATTATTTACTTTCTCATTTACCAGCGATTTTTCAAGGGAATCCTTTTTCGGCGCTATTTCTTTCAGGAAGGCCAGCAAGGCAACAACTTCTTTATCGAGTCCGAGCAGTTGTTCAGCTTTGTTTTCCGACTCTTTAACATAAGAAGATTTATTCACTTCAAGTTCATCTATATTTAAGCCCATGCGGGAGAGTTCATTCTTTAAGTTAAGCTCGCGCTGTTCCAGGAATGTCAAACGGACTTTACGGTCAGTGAACTTTTCATTTTCTGCTTGTTCGTCTTTTCTGGCAACCAAGACCTCGGCCTCAAGGGCTTTTATTTTTTCTTCTTTTTCTTTCTGCGCTTCTGCCGAAGCCCCGCTCTTTCCTGATAGCTCTGCATTTCTTAAGCTAAGCGCCGTTTCCTCTTTTGTAAGTTCTGAAAGCTCTGTATCCATTACCGCAAGTTCGCGCTCAACCCTGGAAAGCTCGTCTGTAAGCGACTGCTCTTCCTGCTTTTTTGAAACAGTACCTTTGACATCCTGGAGTATTTTAAAGAGAGGTTTTACTTTTTTAACGTAAGCGCCCCACTGCTCGCGCAGTGACTTGATTATTATTTTTATATTGCTTAATTCTTTTTCTTTTTCGGCACGGTCAAAATCACCCGCAATAGTATTTCCGATAGCTTCTATGCTTTTTACTTCTTCCGCCGTGTATTCATAAACTTCGGCAGAGGTTGTAAGCTTTTTGCTTCCACCGATATCAGCAAGTTCGGTTTTGAGCTCTGCCAGACGCTTTTCACCGGTCTCTTTCCTGATTACCAGTTCCTGTTTCTTTCTTTCAAGTTTTTCTTTTGAATATTTCAGCTCATTCAGCCTGTTTTCAGCCGCTTTAAGCTCGTTCTTTAAATGAACAGCTTCGTTCATCACATCAAATATCTGAACACGCAATTCCTCAAGCTGTTTTTCATTCTGCCGGTGCTGGTCCCGGAGTTTCTTCGCCGTGTCAGCCTGCTTGCCTATATTTTCCTTCTCATCGGCAAGTCCTTTTACGGTCTCATCATACTCTTTCTTCGCGTTTCCTATCTGTCCGACAAGCCCTTCGTTCTTTTTATCAAGTTCTTCCAGCTTCCCTTTTATCTGCTCTATCTCCCGGGTTAAAGAATTTTTCCGGTCTTCCAGCAGATTAATTTTATTAAAGACATTATTTATCTCATTGGAAACTTTGTAGTATTCTTCCTGTCTTACGGTAAGTTTTTTCTCTTCTTCCAGCAGGTTTTTTCTGCCTTCCTGCAGCCGTACTTCTTCGCTCGTTATACTATTTTGAATCGCATCAATATCATTTTGAAGATTGGTCTTTTTAGTGGTAAGCGCATCCACTTCATTCCTGAAATTATCATATCGGTATTTGCCGACCGTTACCTCAGCCTCTTTAAGTTCTGCTGCCAGTTTTTTATACTTTTCTGCTTTCTTGGCATGTCTTTCAAGACTGTTAATCTGCCGTTTCACTTCTCCAAGCACATCTTTAATTCTCTGAAGATTCTGATCTGTCTGGTCAAGTTTCTTTAATGCTTCTTCTTTTCTCGCCTTGTATTTCGAAACTCCCGCCGCCTCTTCAAATATATATCTTCTTTCCAGCGGCTTTGAAGAAAGTATGGCATCCATCTTTCCTTGTTCGAGAATGAAGTACGTATCCGTACCAACGCCTGAATCCAAGAACATATTGGTGATATCTTTCATCCTGCACGGGTTTTTATTTATGAAGTATTCGCAATCGGAGTTACGGAAGATCTGGCGGGTAATTTTTAATTCTTCAAAATCAAAAGCAAGCTGTCCTTTAAAATCGGAAAACACCAGGGAGACTTCACCCATTCCGAGAGGTTTTCTACCTTCAGTTCCGTTAAAGATAACATTATCCATGGAAGGACTGCGGAGAGATTTGACACTCTGTTCTCCGAGCGCCCATCTTATGGAGTCTACAATATTGGATTTACCCGCGCCGTTCGGACCAACAATACAAGTAATACCCGGTTCAAAGACAACATCCGTCTTATCCGCAAACGACTTAAACCCGTATAACTGTAATTTTTTTAATAACAACTAAGCTCCTTGAATAAATAAATTCGTTAAAACGTTCCACGTTGCCACGTTACTCACGTTCTTCATTACGGTGGTTTTATTAAACTATATAACCCAATAATGCAAACCTAGTACCCAGTGCCTAGCGCCCAGAACCTGTTTTTCCATATATAGTATTCATTTTCATTTCAACCGCTACATATAGTATAATGATTCAGGCAGGTTTGTCAAGGAGAAACAGAGTGTTTTTGCAGGTTTTTCAGGCATTTCTATGTACTTTAAGTATTTTCGGTAAATTACGATATGTCAGAGGAGTTTCAATATGACTTTATTTGTAAATTTTAGATATTTCATTTAATCTTTTAATTAGCAGTCCGGGAAAGTCAGTTGCTATGCCGTCTACGCCAAGATTTACAGCTTGATCTATTTTTTCTACAGAATCAATTCCACCCCATACGGTAATGAAACCATTACATTTATGCACGTCTTCCACTAGCATCCGATCCGCCATCCCTAATGCAATACTCACAAATTCAACCATTGTATCTCTAACTAACGATTTAACATTTACAGGATTACTTACAGTTAATATTCCGGTTTTTACGGAAGGCTCTATTTTTTTTACTTTTACGAGTTCTTTATGCCAAAAAGATATTACACACACCCGTTCGAGCATTTTTAATTCTCTGATTTCTTTCAGCATTAACTCAACAAGTCCCGGCTCTTTTAATTCAACATGCACGATAACATTCGAGGGTCTCACCAATTCCAAAACTTCTATTAAAAGCGGAACTTTCTCTTTTTTACCGGCATCCGCTTTCAGCAATTCCTTATATGTGTAGTCAGAAACTTTTCCTTTTATATTGGTAGTCCGGTCCAGGAAAGCATCGTGAATCACAACCAGCTGCTTGTCTTTAGTTGCTCTTATATCAAGCTCAACAGCTGAAACCCCGAGATCTATTGCCGCTTTAAAACCGCGAAACGTATTCTCCGGCTCTACCCCTGCACAACCGCGGTGACCGATTGTTATCATAAGTCTCCTTATTTTTTACCGGCGTTTGTTCTCAGAAACTCTTCAATGAAGACGTCTATTTCTCCGTCCATAACGGAGATTGTGTTCGTGACCTCAACGCCGGTCCTGTTATCTTTTACCAGACGGTACGGCTGAAAAACATAAGACCTTATCTGACTTCCCCATTCAATATCTTTCTTCTCGCCCTGCACAAGCTTCATCTCTTCTTT
>MFGS01000185.1:18802-25251 GCA_001778355.1 Candidatus Firestonebacteria bacterium RIFOXYA2_FULL_40_8 | reverse complement strand
CTGAAAATACACAACAATATCTTTCTCGCTCTCGGGGCCATAGAACCCGAAAGCTCTTAGATTTTTCAAGTCTATTGTTCTCCCGCCATTGCATACTAAAAAGTCCAGATCTATGCTTAGGTTATGTTCCCCCGGAAGCAGTACAACCTGTTTCTGACAATAGCTTTTATAGTTCCAATTTTCCCAATTATCTCCATATGACTCTTCATCCCCGATCAACATATTCGTATTATAAGGTTTGTCCCCCATAAATACATATTTTATTACCAGGTTATCATACGCTTTCCAATCTCCCCTTTTACCTTTAAGCAGCTTGCCTGAACGGGTAAATAAAGGAAGCCCTTTGCCTCCTTTTTTTATTACCACCTTATTGCTGTAAGCTTTTCCAGTAATTGTTTTCTCTTTTGATAAAGATACTTCATATTCTTTGGAGACATCGCCTTCCGCGCCATAAGCGACTTTTTCTCCTTTATCAATTTTCAAAAGGGAGTATCTGCCGTCTTTTTCTATTTCTTCAGCAAGAATACTTCTGGTATCAACAGAAGCCGCGATATTTCCCGCATAGGAGGAAAACTTGCCGGGAGCGGCATTGTTTATATCACTAAAGATCTCTTTTGCCTTAACCTTGTCATCCAATTTATATAAATATGTATAACCTTCCTTGAACCTGGACAAGCTGCTGATTTCTTTGTTTTCTGTTTCTTTGGAAAGCTCGTTGAACATCACAACTGCTTTATCAAATTTTCCTTCTCTGTCATAAATATCCGCCTGCTGGTATTTGCACAGGTCCTTATTGTCGATCGCGCTGAATCCTTCCCTGGCTTCCTGAAACTTTCCGAGCTGCTTTTTGCACCAGGCAATATTAAATTTGACCGAAGAACTGTCTATCGTCTTAGAGGAAAGGCATTTGTCAAATAATACTATTGCCGTTTCGTAGTCAAAATATTTCATGGCTGTTCTTCCCAGCCTGTAATATTCCTTTGCTTTCTCTGCTTCGTTCTTAATATCATTAGCTTTTTTTATAAGCACATCTTTTTCTCTGCCGAACTTTTCCGCTTTGGACATTAACTCTTCTATCAATTCATTATTTCTGCTTGTTTCCACAGAGGCATACAATGAAGCCGGTTTTAAATATCTCCCGACAACAAAATTGACAATTTTATCCAGGGTGTTTAAAATATTGCCCCTTTCCGCCATCTTCCTCTCAATCTCGCTGTTCAGCAAAAACCTTACATCCTTCAATTGCGCGGTTTCGCTGCTTTCCTGCATAACTTTGTTAACAAACTCTAAAGTCATAATACTTAATGTGTCTTTTTTTTCTTTTGCTACCTCGTTTGACAAAATAAACTTGACTACGGGTTCTGCTGCTTTTATCTCTGAAATACTCTCCACGGAATCAATATTATCCATGGTAATATTTAAACTTGATATGTATTTATCCATAATAAAACTATTATACAAAAGAACCGCCATAAGCGAAAAAGCCGCGGCAAAAATAGGTTTATATATGAAACCAAACAATCGTTTAGAATTATCTTTCTTCAAGTCTTCTACTTTACTGAGCACGACCGGAACGACTTCAGGATAGACCGTTATCACTTCTTTTTTTCTGATTTCCTGAAGAAGCGTTTTCATGAGGGTTAACCTTTTCACTTCAAGAAGACATGATTCACATGAATCAATATGTCCTTCTATTTCTTTTCTTAGAGTATCTTTTATGTCGCGGCTTATAAAGTCATTTAAGACATCCGCTGAATATCTTTCACACATTTAAACTCCTCCAGACTTCTTAGTTTCAGGTGCTTTTCCTTCTATATATTAAACACCATAACTTTGAAAATGTCTGGTTTTTCAATATCTTTTTCCGGCTTTTGATATTCCGCTATTGAACGCCTAAACCATATATATAATAAGCTATTTTATCATGCCGGGGTGTATCAAGAAAGCATAAAGTTTTACTCCTAAAAACGAAGTAGAACTACTCGGGTTGTGTATAGAACAGCTTATATGCAGATTGCTTGTATCAGTGGAATCCCGCAGCTTTGTAATCGGTAGAATCGAACCCGAAATTCTCCTAAAACTTCAATATTCAGAATGTCAATAGTGGTCCGTTTTCTACTTCGGATTTCGGGTTTTACTTTACCCATAAAGCATAAATCCCTGTCTTTTTACTGCCCCAGGTACCGGTCAATTTTACTTCAATTGTCCTGATCTTTTTTCCAACACCGATCTTTACATACCTCTGATAATTATCATCCGAGGTAAATATCGTTTTACCATCGGCTTTTACAATAAAAGCTTTCACGAGTTTAACAGGCAGTTTTGCCAGCTGATCATCTTTCTGATGACGGCTCATTTGAAGATTTTTCTCCATCATGCTGTCAAAGATCAGCGTCAACTCTTTAACGTAACAAGATTTTTTCAGCCTGCATTTTACCCAGCCGTTATTTTTGAGATCCAGCCTGTGTGAAATTTCATTCACCGGCCTGTTTACACCGTCAATTAAGACCGACGCATCACCGGAAGAAGAGGTCAATTGCGCGCCATTCATAATTCCGGAATATTCCTGTGTCAGCCAGGGGATATAGCAGTCTTCGTTTATCAAAGACTGCTGAAGTTCTTTTATATATTTTTCTTTTACCTGAGCGGGAGAAACTTTTTTCTTAACCGCGATTGAAGCAGCTACTCCGGCCGCCTCTCCCATTATTCCTCCGGTTCCCATAACTCTGGTGGAAGAAAAAGCCATATGTGTAGCGGACGCATCCCTGCCGGCGAACATAAGATTTTTAATATTCTTCGAGTAAAGCATTCCGAATGGAATACCGTAAGGAATAGGTGTTTTATGGAATATTGTCGCGGTTTTAACGTATTCCCTTTTTCCAATTCCTCCGGAGTTATGATCATCCATAGGCCATCCGCCATAAGCGACTATATCGTCAAATCTCCCCTCCGCGGCAATGTCATTTTGCGAAAGTACATGAGCTCCGATATATCTTCTTGATTCTCTTTTTGCAGGCAGAAATTGTACCCAGTTAAGATCCCAGTTAACGGCTTTTTTTCTGTCTTCACAATGATTCTTAATATGATCCCAGATACCGTAAACAGTTTTCAATAATTCATCCCGGATCTCTTCAGTATCGGAAATTGTGTCTTTTTTTCCGCCCATTTCTATCCACCAATATCCCATTTTGATCCATTCATGCCCTGACCTTCCGTAGGGCAGATCCTCGCAAGACTTGTATACATTTGCCCACTTTGGAGGTTCGAATTTCACAGGTTTCCCTGTATTTTCGGCAGAAAACAGACAGGTCATCCCCATGGTATAAGGATTTGCTCTATCGGGAGCCAGAGATTCATTAAATTCTTTTTTTGCTTCTCTTCCGACACGGTATTTCGCACCGGATAAAGGCGCGAGTATCCCGTCCCCGGAACAATCGCAAAATATTTTCGCAGTTACTTCTATATACTTTTGCGTTGTAAGCTGCCATCCTGTAACTTTTAATATTTTAGAGCCTTTTGTTTTCGCGCTTAAACAGCTGGTGTTTAAAAAAAGAAGTATGTTTTTCTCGAATTTAACTTTCTCGTAAAGTATGGTATCAAATATTGAAAAGTTTTTATTCGGATTTCTTCTAAGATTTTCAAGCCGCATCTCTTCTATCAGTCCAGTCTCTCTCATGTTTTTGATCTTATTGTGCACGTCCGCGCCGCTGATATGCATGCGCATCTCACTGGAAGCATTCCCGCCGAGTACGGGCCTGTCATGAATAAGGATAACTTTAACTCCGTTCCTTGCCGCGCTTATTGCCGCGCAAATACCGGCAGTACCTCCGCCAATAACACAAAAATCCGCTTTATGCTTTTCTAAAATAAGTTTTCCCACGACCATTCTCCTTTTAATCCCTTGTTTTCAAAATATTATAAAAAGCTTATTCCTGCTCTTTCTTTTCTTCCGCTTTTTTGCCGATACCCACGGTAATCACAGCTTCTTTATCCCCGACCTTTATTTTTGCCGAATATTTACCGGCTTTCTGCATAATTCCGTTATCATCCTTGCCGTCCCAATTAAGGTTCCAGTCCCACTTGCTGTGCGCCTCACCTGCGGCTATTTTTCTGATCAGTTCTTTTTTTTCATTATAGATGCCCGCCGTAACCATGGTTAATTTTTCAGTGTGGAACTTAAAACTTAAATTGCCCTCTTCGGGAACAAATGGATTCGGCTCGACCTTCACTACTATCATACCTGCCGTTGCTTCTTTACCGAAGTTTTCTTTTCCGCCCGGCTTTTTATAATCACGGTAACCGGTGCTAAACTCCGGATTTTTTTCCTTACTTACGGCATTCGCGGCCGCTTCATAAAGATCGGCAGACCTTTCCTGCCACTCAGAAATCTGATAGAAATAAGGACCGTACCGAGGAGGCTCGCCTGTCGCCCAGTTATAAGTCGAAGCTCCGAAACCTTTCTTGCCTAAAAAATCATAGCGGCTGTCATAAAAACTCCAATAAACAGCATCGTTTCTTTCCGAAAGTATCTTCTCACAGCGTTTTAACTGCTCAGGTTTCACCCTGCCCTCATCTATGGCTTTCTCAACTGCAATACGGGCTTCGCACTCCTGTACTCCTTCCCTCATCATCTCAAAACGTGTTGTCGCAAGGGCACCGTCAGGACCTGAAGATAAAAGAGCCATGCGGATATTCAAGTTAGTCCAGGAGCTCTTAAGGAAGCGGCCGTCTGAAGCCGTAAGTCCCGAGCCATCCCGTCCCGCGCTAAAGGTATTGACCGCGGCGCCGCTTTTTATGGACCAGAAGTCAGCTCCCTGGCGGGCGAACCCGCGCTGTCCGCCAAAAGCACAAATCTCTCCCATCATCCTGAAAGCCTCTACCGAATTATAATTCCGCATATCTCTGCAATAAAAAGTACTGAGGGCTTTGTTCTTCCAACCCCTTTCGGATTTTCCGGTTTTAACCATAGTGTCCAGAATCGTATTCCTGTCCCACACGGTAGCCGTAAAACCAACTGGTGAAGTGGTGCTCCGATTATGAGCGTGATCTGCCCAGAGCGCTTCAGGGAGAAGGTCCTTCCAGAAACCAATAACCGCATCATCCGGTTTGACATCGGTCTCAATGCCTACCATCATTGATTTATCCAATTTGCGCTTTTTCATAATAGTTTTTAGTTCATCCACAAGCGGTTTCCATAAAGCTTTTGCTTTTGGATCTTCATATTTAGGAAGGAACATTTCCTCGCATTTTCCGTTTGCCGGATTAACAAGTGTAACTTCCGGACCTTTTCCCGCGGAAGTCTCGCGATCCGCCTGTACTTTTTCAGAACCGGCTCTGACCCCGAGATCGCCGCCTTTCAAAAAAATATCCCAGACATAGAAACATACTATCGGAACTTTTCCCTGGTACTTTTCGACAAGGTCAAGGTATTTTTCCATTATGGTAAAATCATATTTGTATTTTTCTTTATCTTTTATCCAGCGGACCATCGTCTCCGCGTTTCCCATATTTGTTTTGCAGATAAGCGGGATATAACATGTTTTAGTACCCATAGCGCCCACATAAGAGAGAGATTTTTCAATAAGCTTCCAGTGTTTCTCGCTCCAGAGGGGAACTTTGTAGACCAGAGCCAGTGTCTCCGGTGATTGAACAAGCTCGGCAAAAGTTGTAAAGTCCTTCGGATCAGGCAATTTATAATTATACACTCTGATCTTTACGGGAACTTTAAATATGCTCCCGTCAACCGTGATATTTAATTCCCCCTCATAATCATCAGATCCGGTATCTGCCGTAACATTTACAGTTATCCAGACAGCACAAACCGCGCCGGGAACAGGAGCAGGAGAGCCGGGTATGTTTCGCCTGTAAGAAGCAGGCTCGATAACAGAAACAGGTATTTCTTTGGGCGGAACTTCTTCCAGAGTATCGATACGAAGCGGACCAAGCTTTTGTTCCCCTTCAGCCAGTTTAATAATACCGTAGCGGACCTGGATCGCCGAAGCAGGTATTTTTCCCCCGCTTTTTCCAAGAAGATCGGTAACAACCCCCTTTATCTTTTTAATTGAAGAAGTTGAACCCACAACCACCTTGCCTGAATAGAAGCCGTTTCTGGCGCCTGCCAAATAGATAGGACGCAGGGGTTCAACCGGGTCACCCCAGTCCGAATCATAATCAGCCGCCAAAGGTTGTGAATTCCATATCTGTATCTTCGAAGGCCTTGATACATTTGGTGTCACGCCGCCTCCGGCTGTAGAAAGCCGCGCTGTGACCAGGCCGCAGCCGTCGAAAATAGCGGTCAATGCTCCTTCGCTAAGTCTTGAACTTTTTATTTTTTCATACACTTCCTTAGGAAAAACAGAGCGATGAATCTCAATGGCCAGGACATTATTACCTTTAACATAGACAATACCCCCGCCGCGATAGACAACCGATAATTTCAGTTTGCCGGC
>MFGS01000185.1:411-18793 GCA_001778355.1 Candidatus Firestonebacteria bacterium RIFOXYA2_FULL_40_8 | reverse complement strand
ATCAGCATTGAATTTGCCGCGCAGGCAAAGCACCGACATTGCAATAGAGTCGCCATGATTTGACGATATACCCATATTCATCTGCGAAGGCTTCTCCCAGGTACTCCAGCTGGAAAACGGCCCGCCTGACTTCCTGAGCCAGTTTGAATCATCAAACTCCGCCAGGGTCCAATCCGCGGGAGGAGCTTTGCTTTCTGTCTCTACCCCGACTTTTTTTAATTTTCCTCCGTCCATAATAACGACCGTAGAGAAACTAAAGTAAGAACGCCAGTAACCAAGTGTATCAAGGATAATATTATCTTCCGCACGTACAAAAGACCCCACAATAAGCATAAGCGCTGTAATGAAGAATAATTTTTTAATCAATTTCATTATTAAATACTCCTTTTGTAAACCAGTTACACGTTGCAGGTTATCACGTTACTCGCGTTCTACATTAATGTGGAATTATTAAATTTAAAACAACACAGACGCTGGATCCCGTATCTCAGTACGGGATGACAGAATAATTCACTTTGTACATCGTACTTGTTTTTTCTTTTCCTTCACTTTCTGTTTGTGCTGTTTGTGCTTTCCTTGCTTCTTTTGCTTCCCTTACTCCATCTTTACGTCCAGTTCCTGTTTTTTATCCATCGTCACTTTTGCTCTTTTAGTGACTCCGTTCTTTTCCACCACTACGGAATGAGGCGTGTACTCAACCTCCTGATGTTTATCGTTATTTGGCTCATCGCCTTTCATATTGTCCGGAGGTTTTATCAGACACTGGGTAAGCACGGCAGAAACTTTCCCGTCCGCATCGGTCTTTCCCGTAAACTCTATCCTGCCTCTTTTATCTATTATCGTAATATCAGCCTTTGGCAGAGACGTTATTGCCAGCGTCCATTTCACGCTGTAACTGCTTTGAGGCGACGTTTTTTTCCATAACACATCATTGTATCTTGTTCCATCGCCGAATTCACAATCAAGGAAAACATGTCTATGGCTCCACCACCCTCCGTCAAAAATAAACGTATGATATCTGGGGTCGCTGCCTGTTCTTACGAATTTGCAGTTAATGAACTGATGATTTGAACCTCGTCCGTAAGAATCCCCGAAGCGTACATGACATATATTGGATATATATGTATTGTTTTTATAAAACACCGGCAAGGCCGTGTCATTATTTGCTACTTGGCCTTGCGCGTCCACACAGGCAGCCTGGCTTGTTTTATCATCCTGAACTTCTACTTTTACGGTGTTATCATGATACACAAGGTCTTTAATCGAAATATCCGACATGAATTCCGTTCCGCGTATCTCACAGCCTTCCCGTCCTTTAATTACTACAACATTGTTTTTGTACTCCAGATTATTCCTCACCTGGCCGCCTTTATCATAGTTTGTAACACGCATTGCGGAAAGCATGTTTATATCTCCCCAGGTCTCACCCCATCTTGAACTAGCATTAATTCCCTGCATATGCACAAAATTATCGGATATTTTCAGATTTGTACTTGCCCAGCCGAAACCATAAGCGTTAAATCCCGTTCCAAATATCCGGTTATTATAGTATTCTCCTTCATCCGCGGCAGGCTGAAGAGCAAAAGAATTTATTGACCAGCTGTCGACATAAATTTCATTATTATACATTTTTTGCGCGACATGGAATCCGTTCTGTCTTGTACGTTTTATAAGATTACTGTATATCCGGAATTTATTGATCCCTTTTTCAGTCTCCGAAAAGCCCAAAGGCCTTACGCCCCAACCGTGCCTGCTCGAGATAACCGTACCCCTGTCAAGAAAAACATTGTGGTGAATATCACAGGATCCCTCCGGTTTAATGATATTTACACCCCATGCCTGAGGAGCTTCATAATCTATGGTTAATCCGGCAATTTCAGCGTCAGCACAGCCGGACAGTGTTAAAGGATTAAAATAATCAGATCTGTTATTACCGGACATACCATCGCTTACGATCTGTTTAATGGTTCCGTTCACTATTTTAATATTTTTTGCTTTACCCGCCTTCACTCCTGCTTCAAAATCAAAACTTATAGTATATCCGTTAAGGTCAACCGTTATCTTATCTCCGATAACAGCGAAATAATCTTCATCCAGCTTAATGTCTTTTGTCAGGATATATGTTGTCATGGGAACATTTAACAAGTAATTTATCTTTCCGGCTTCATCCGGAATACGCACGGAGTTCTTTATTTTTTTTGTTTCTAATACTTTATCTTCCGAAGTTATTTTATTTCCTCTTTCATCGACCGAGACCAATCTATAATGATAGCTTTTTTCCGTTATTAAACTTTTAAGATACTGAATATGTACAAAAAAATACCTTTCTTCCTCAGTTGTTTTCTCTCCGTATTTATCGGTAACCCCGTACTCAATGTAAGATCTTGAAGGCAGATTTGTTTCCCAGGCAATACAGGCGGAATTTTCGGAAAGATACATCCAGATACTGTTATCATCTATCCGCAGCTCTTTTCCGAACTTGAAATAATATAACTCATCTTTATTCGCGCCATAATTCTCAAGGCAAAAAGTATTGAATTTTTCATAATCACCGGAAGCCGCCGGACAATCGGCAGGTATCAGAACAAGGATAAGCAAAACCAGACTTAAGATCATCTTGTATACTTTTTTCATTTTTTCCCCGTCGTTCTCCATCCGATAAAAGATCTCCCTGCATAAAGAAATACAGGGAGATCTTACAACTTCAGGTTTTTAATCTTTTTCCACGTAAACTGCCTGGAAATATATAACATACTCTTCTTCTCTGGGTGTGCCGCTGTAAAAAGACAGAGTTCTCATCTTCGACAGATCCAGGGCTCTTCCGCTTGTAGCAGTCAGGTCGGTTAAGTCAATATTCCAGGTATTTTCACCGGGAAGAAAAGTGTAGTTTTTTGAGCAGTAATTGCTATATTTCCAGTTTTCATATTTCTCGCCGTAAGATTCCTGATCTGCGATTATAGCAGGAGCAGCCATAGGCTTATCACCCGCGAGAAAATACTTAACAACCAGAGTATCATAGTCTTTCCAATCACCCCTTTTGCCTTTTATTTCGTTAATGATAGCAAATCCTTTACCTCCCGCCTTCAAAGTAGCTTTACAGCTGTACATCTTTCCTTTTTCTGCTTTTTCTTTTGATAAAGAGGTCTCAAAAAACTGGTTGGTTATACCGCCGGCAATCAGCTCGCCTTTATCAAATTTAATAACATCCATTCTGTCGCCTTTTTTTAAAGTTTTACCGCCTTCATTATCCTCTGTATCAGCTTTTACTGCCTTTTCGGCTTTGTCGGCTTTTTCCGCCGCGCATAAAAATCCGCTCATTACGAAAAGTACTCCGGCCAGTATTACTATTCCTTTTTTCATGATATGATCCTCCTTGATTAAATTATCTTGTTTTATCGAAATCCGTCTATTTCCCTTTTCGCCTCCCTCCTTTACCATTCAAGTATTATCCCTAATGTATTGTCCCTGTTCTCCAACAGTTTTTTGTAAACACTGCCGGCATCTGTATATTTATATCTGTCGGTGATCAACCCTTTGACATTGATCATTTTTTTACTAATAAGCTGCAAAAATAACTTCCTGTTATTATACTCCGTCCACCTGTTAGACGGTTCTTCAAATGACGGCACATTAGAAGTATGCGCGCCTATTATGTTCAAACCCCTTGTATGCAGATCCGTTTGAAGATCCACCTGAACACTCCCGTGCGGTGAAGACATTAAAATAATCTTTCCCTGTCTTTTGGCCGCTTTAAAGGTTTCCGGGAAAACTTTTGGGGCACCTGTTGTTTCAAATATTATATCAGCCCCTCTGTTCTCGGTTATTTTCATTATCTCGGCTGCTACATCCGTATTCTTTGGATTAAACACATAGTCACAGCCAAGCTGCTTGGCAACTTTCGATCTGAAATCCGATAATTCCACGCCGATTAACGGCACTCCGCCGTTTATCCTGCTTAACTGCATGGCTATTTGTCCGATAAGACCAAGTCCATATACCACAATGTTGTCGCCCAGTTCTATCTTCGAGAGCCTTATTCCTGCCAGGCAGATCCTGCCGAGTATTCCGAATGTTGCTTCTTCATCAGATACATCCGCCGGCACCAAAAGAAGGTCCTTTGCCGGAGCTTTTACATAAGTTGAATGTATGCCGCCGGTAATGACCCTGTCACCTTCCCTGAAACCTTTGATGTTTTTACCTGTCTTGTAAATAACTCCCACATTCGAATAACCCGCGTGGAACGGGAATCTTGCCCACTCGCTTTTTTCCTGATCAGTATAATTGCCTTTCAGTATTACGGTTTCTGTACCAATCGATATCAAAGATTTTGACGTTTTTATTATAACCTCATCGTCTTTCAACTCTCCGACTTCTTCCTCCCATAACTCCACTGTATTTGCTTTTGGAAATATTATCGACGTAGTTTTCATTTATTTTTCTCCGCGTGTCTGATATGTTTTTCTATTTCACTAATTTTACTATTTCCTGGGCCGCCAGCCATCTCATATCATCCATTTTTAAATAATCAAAACCGGGCGTATGTTTTTTGTGGCTCAGCGGCACCAGTTCTGTTATTTTTTGCATCGCTTTTTCCGCCGAAGCCGTATTTTTCCCTCCGGCTTTTGCCTTTTTAATATATTCCGACAAGGTGTAAATATATTTATAATCATCGACACCTTCACGTATTCTTTCGAACCTTACCGTCGGATGCTGTTCATTATCATAGTACATGGTTAACGTTGCCGCATCAGTCCTGCCCTTGCCGTTTCCCTGTCCGAACCACGGGCGGATACCTTTAATATTGTACTTCCACATATAAAAACCGTGACCGAGCCTCTCCATTCTATCCATATTGCCGATAAAACATATCCAAGCCGGTTTCTTTTTCGCGGCTTTTTCAAAATCAGGGAACATATCGCCGTTCATCCCGAATTCATCCAGAGACGGCAAATCCCAATGCATAGAGAGTTCTTCCTTTTTATTAAATGTCGCCATCAGTCTTACACCTTCTATTTCTCTTTCTGTCTTATAATATTGCTCAGCCTCTTTCATACATTTATTATAGTCTTTCTCGTTATCGCCGAATATAGAGCCTAATTCAGTAGTAAGATAAAAAAAATACGGCAGCCATTTATTCTTTTTTGCATTATCCCGTGTTTTCGCTATCACTTCTTTTGCCTTATCGTAAGTAGACTGAGTGAATAGTTTATCACCGGACAAACCAAAAGGGCCAAAAGAGGATTTCCATGTCGCACCGCCTTGAATATGAAGATTAAATAAACCAAATTCACCGGGTAAACCCGTTTTTTTGGCTAACTCCATAACCTTATTCGCTTTTGTAAAATCATTACTATTCTCGCCTTCAGGCCTCAGATAATCGGTAACCATTCCGGTCATTCCATGCTCTTTCAAGGAAACCATCTGTTTTTCCAGAGATTCAAAATCCCAGGAACCTGCCATTATTGGAGACCAGGAAACGTCGGAAGGTTGCAAAAGTTTGAACGGTAATACGGTAAAAGTTACAGGAATTTCAGACGCGGTTTTACCTGCAGGAGAAAACGTTATTTTTCCTTTATAACTGCCTTCTTTCGCGTCTTCAGGAACCTTCACTGTTATCCAGATAGTTTTGGGTATTGTCTGGAGCATTTTAGGAATTTCCCCGGCTTTTTCCAGAATAGTCGGCCTTACAAGTATCGGATCATCTTTTATTCCCTGGGGGCGCGAAAGCACATTATTTATCTGAAAAGCAGTTGACGGAAGTTTTTCCCCTTTTTCATTTACAATTTCTGACAGGGTTATCTTGCACGAAGTCAAGTCTGTCAGAGGATATACAGAAAACAGGAGCGGTTCATATTCTCCTTGAGTCGCGAAAGCTTTTAATTCTTTTTGTTCCATCTCGCTTTTTAAAGGGTTCGAATACGGATTGACATCATATAAATAATTCCTGAAAAATATAATATAACCTTTTTTACTGTCTTCAGGAGAAGGAACAGGAGCAATCTTATCAGGGAGGGATTTATCTTCTTCCAGAAGGATGTTTTTGCCTACACTTATTTGAATTTCCAGTGTATCAAGCGCTTCGCTGTCGCATTTATCCATTTTCAGGGCTTTCATAGATCTTGTCTCTGCCGCATCTTCTTTAGCCCAGGCAAGCACGCTCAGCAAAATAACCGTTATAATCAAAACTGTTCTTTTCATTACCCCTCCCGATACAGCAGAATTTGTATATCAATACACCAGATTTTCATCTTGCACTCTAATTATATCGCATTAAAAACAATAGTCAATTGCTCGATTTACTATTTTTAGCATTTTGTGCTATTTTTCTAATTATCCGGATCATTCCAGCTTTTATTGCAGATTTTTTTACTTATTTCAGACGAAAAATCAGTATCCATTAAGGCTCCCGTCTATATAGGTTTGCACCTATTCAAAAGATCATTAATATCTGCGGTTGCCAACGCAATAACCGTATCCGCGGCGCCATAATATATTTTAACCGATCCATCTTCTTCCAATATAATGCCTGTCGGAAATATCACATTATCACGACAGCCTTTGGTTTCATACTCATACGGCAGTTGTGGAACCATAAGAGGAGTTTTGGAAATTCCGATCACTTTCGAAGGATCTTTCAGATCAAGAAGCATTACCCCCGCAGTATATCTTTTCTTCCAATTACCCGCCCAGCCGCATTTTTTTCTGTTTTCGTCTATATCAACGGCATGGAATATGGTTAACCATCCTTTTTTTGTTTTGACAGGAGGAGTTCCGGGCCCGATCTTTGCATTACTGAATTTTACTTTATCCGCTCCGAGCACCAGCCGGCTTTCCCCCCAATACCTGCCATCGGGGGATTCTGACAACCAGATGTCAAATTTTTCTTTAAATTTGCCGTACATGCCGTATACCGGAAATGGACGTTCCAACCGTACAAATCTATTGTTAATTTTCTCCGGGAATAAAACCATATTTCTATTATCGGGGAGTGACAAGCTCAATAACTCAAATTTTTTAAAATCATCTGTTACCGCGATCCCGCCCCTGATCCCGTTAAAAGTATCCAAAGCAAAACACAGATAGCAGCGGCCTTTAATAACCGTTAACCTGGGATCATAAGCTCCCGAAGCAAAACCGGGGTAACCGCCGTCCCGCATAAATGAAAGAGGTTTATTCTCAACTTTGAATTTTATTCCGTTATGGCTGAAAGCAAGCGCTAGATCGGTATGATGATACTTTTTGTTTTTAAAACAGTCATTCCTAAAGACCATGACATATTTGCCTTTAAATTTTACGACTCCCGGGTTGTAGACCATCGTTGAGGCATAAGGAATATCTTTAGATGTAAGAATGG
Organism: Candidatus Firestonebacteria bacterium RIFOXYA2_FULL_40_8; assembly: GCA_001778355.1. Classification (GTDB taxonomy): domain Bacteria; phylum Oederibacteriota; class D2-FULL-39-29; order D2-FULL-39-29; family D2-FULL-39-29; genus D2-FULL-39-29. Next base: position 11,439 of record MFGS01000185.1, on the reverse strand, counting down.
GGTTTTCAGAATACCGTTTCATAATTGGAGTTACTCCGGTTATCTTCATATAATCTCCTTTTCTCTTTTATTATATAGCTATATAACAAATAGTCAATCGCATGTTTTGCTATTATTTAGCATTTGGTGCTATTTTATGGTATATTATTATATGATTGTAAAATTAAAGAGCAGCCTGATAATTAAGGATTTTTTGAATATCATTGAAAACGCGACAGGGCTTAATATATGCCTGTATGACTTTGAGAATTTTTCAAAAAAAGACGAAAAACTGCGTTTAGGCAATGAATCTTTTTGTCACACAAGGCCTTACTGCCTTGCCATAAAAACATCTAAAAAAGCTCATAATATATGTATTGCTTCGGAACATGGCATAAGATCTGAACTGTTAAAAATTAATAAGCCGGTCTGGAGAACGTGTCACGCGGGATTAAGCGAGATCGTAATTCCGGTTTATATTAAAGAAAAATATATTTGTTCTATTCACGCGGGCCAGGTATTCTTTAAAAAGATGAGCGAGAAGGAAATTACGATCAAAGCAGCTTATTTTGAAAAACTCGGTGTTGACCGGGAGCTCATTATAAAATCCATCAAAGATGTCCCGATTATTACCAGGGCACACATAAATCAGTCGCTTAATCTTATAAGCATGCTGATAAATTTTATTGTCGAAACCGGTGAAAAACTGGACTGGCAGGATGAATTAAATAAAATTAAAGAATCCTATAATAAAACATCCCTGCCGGAACTGAGCAATAAACTTGACTATCTGATGAAAAGCGTAAAACAGATAAGAAATATTAAATATAAGAACATTGTAGAAAAGGTTATGAATGTCCTGAAAACTAAAGCAACGGATAATATTAATTTATCCGAAATATCGCGCGAAGTCGGATTCAGCCGGTTCTATCTCAGCCGGATCTTTAAAGCGGAGACCGGCAAATCATTCAGGAACTATATAATTGACCTAAGATTGGAAACAGCTAAAAAACACATGAAAGACGATGACCTTAATCTGACAGACATCGCGTACAAATGCGGATATCAGGATTTAAGTTCCTTTACGAGGTCTTTTAAAAAAGCTGCGGGTTTGACCCCGGGAAAATACAGAATTTTAAACTCTAAAAATTAAAACGGGCAAATTGAAGCTGTATTTTCAGTTAAATTCCATATTCCTCAACTCCCTTTTCTGTTTTTGCTGTATTTGCTTTCCCTGCTGTTTCCGCCTAGGCGGATTTCGCGAAGAATTATGGTTTTTTATTTAAGCTTCGCCCACCTAGGTGGATTTCGGAAAGCATAGATGTCAGAAATTTATACTTTCCTCAACTCCCCTTCCTTCACTTGCTTCTTTTACTTCTTTTACTGTACTTGCTTTCCCTGCTTTTCCTGCTTTTCCTGCTTTACCAGGTCGCGAAAGCTTGTTGCAAATCCTGCTTTCTTATCCGTGCCGGTTGCTTCGGCGGCAATATCATAAAGATCCGCGGATCTTTCCTGCCAGCCTGAACCCAGATAATAATTGGGGCCGTATTTGGCGAATATCGGTGTCGTCCACGTATAATCGAAATAGTACGCTTTTTTTCCGGAATAATCATCACGGTTGTCATAAAAACCCCAGTAAATAGCTTCGTTCCTGTCCGCAAGTATCTTCTCGCAGCGTTTTGCCTGAGAGGCATTCAGTTTATTCCCGTCTATAAGTTTTTCCATGGCAATACGGGCTTCGCATTCCTGTATACCTTCCCGCATCATTTCATATCGCGCTGTACTGATCGCGCCGTCCGGTCCCGAACCTAAAAGCGAGGTTCTGATATTTAAATTAAGCCAGGAGCCTTTGGGAAACCGTCCGTCGGAGACTAAAACTCCCATACCGTGCTGACTGCCGAACCGGTTTACCGCGGCACCGCCCTTTATCGACCAGAAGTCGGCGCCCAGACGGGAAAATCCTCTTTGTTCTCCGTGGGTGTTTATCTCCGCTGTCATCCTGAAAGTTGCCGCCGGGTGGGTGTTCCTTATATCTCTTCCAAAAAACGTAAAGGGATCTTTACTCTTCCAGCCGCTGCCGGCTTTTCCGGTTTTATTAACGGCAGTTAAAAGCGATCTCCTGTCCCAGACCGTTCCCGTTAACCCGTAGGGAATACTTACATTCCCAGGTCGTTGATGGGAATGCTTTAACCAAAGCGTGTCCGGAAGCAGTTCTTTCCAAAATTTGAGCACATCCTTAGTCGGTTCTCTATCGCTCACAATACCGAGCATCATCGTTTTTTCCAGTTTTCTTTTTTTCAAAATATTTTTAAGTTCCTCCACCAGTGGCTTCCAAAGAGGTTTAGCCCCGGCTTCAGTGTACATGGGAAGAGCAAATTCTTCTGCTTTGCCGTTCTTCAAAAGTGTTACCTCAGGACCTTTTCCTACATTGGAAGCAAGATCGGCGTCAACTTCTTTTGAAACATTCTTTCCTTTAAAATACACACCGTCTGCTTCGAGAAAGTGGTCCCACACATAAAAACATACCACAGAAGGTTTACCCTGATATTTCTCCACCAGGTCCAAGTATTTTTCCATTACCGTAAAATCATATTTATATTTATCCTTGTCTTTTATCCAGCGGACCATCGTTTCTTCATTTCCCATATTCGTTTTACAGATAAGAGGGATATAACAGGTTTTCGTGCCTATCGCTCCGATATAGGAGAGTGATTTTTCTATGTATTTCCAGTGCTTCTCGCTCCAGAGCGGCACATTATAAACGAGCGCAAGCGTTTCGGGAGATTGTATAAGCTCATAAAATCCCGTATAGTCCTTCGGATCCGGAAGACGGTAGTTATACACCCGTAGTTTAACGGGTACTTTAAAATTCCCGCTGTCTACTGTAATGCTTAGCTCCCCTTCGTAGTCGGCAGGTTTTGCCTCTGCAGAAACATTAACCGTCACCCAGACGGGCAGGACCGCGCCATAAACAGGGTCGGGAGCGCCGGGAATCTTTCGAACGAACTGGGAAGGCTTGATAGCGCGCACCGGAATCTCCTTCGGCGGTACTTCCTGAAGTTTATCCATACGAAGAGGTAGAAAATTTTCCTGGTTGTCCAGGATCAAATCGGTAACAGCATAGCGGACTTGTATTGCGGAGGCAGGAATTTTTTCACCGTTTTTACCGGCAAGGTCCGTAATAACGGCTTTTATTCTTTTAAGAGGAGCGGTGGAACCGACAACTACTTTGCCGGAAAAATACCCGTTTTTTGCACCTGCCAAAACAAGAGGCCTGAGCTGTTCATTGGGGTCGCCCCAGTCAGTATCATAATCAGGAGCCAGCGGTTGGGAGTTCCAAATCTGGGTCTTTGAAGGCCGCACCGCATTCGAAAGTACGCCGCTCCCAGCGGCCGTCAGCCTTGCCGTAACCAAACCGCAGCCGTCGAACAGTTTTCCCCCCGCGCCAAATCTGACATCTTTTACCTTATCGTAAACTTCTTTAGGAAGCGGAGAGCGGTGGATCTCAAGGGCTAAAACATTTGTTCCTTTTATCAGCACCTCTTTAGGGATGGAGATGTTTTCCAGGGTGCGGAGGCGCGGCAGCAAAAATTCTATATTTTTTTTATCCTCTGCAAACGGCACACCTTTTTCATTTAAATAGACTTCTTTGCCATAAACTTCGGCAGGAGTATCCGCCAAAAGCTTTCCTTCTTTCGGCATATGCCCGCGGGCTACTTCTTTTCCGTTCACATAAACTACCACACCGCCCCGGTACACCAGGGATAAATTCATTTTACCCGCTCTCACGGGTTCAACCACATTAAACTTGCCGCGGATGCAGATTACAGATATAGCAATTGAGTCTCCCTGATCATCCACCCCTCCGTAATTATTCATCCAGTGTTTATATGTGGCAAAGGGAACATCCGCCATTCTATTCCACCCGGTATCATCAAACTCCGCCGTTGTCCAATCAGAAGGAGGCAGCGCTGAATTTGTTTCTATGCCGACTTTTTGCAGTTTGCCGCCGTCATCGGTCACCAGCGTGGAGAAACTAAAATAAGAGCGCCAGAACCCGAGTGAATCCAGAATTACATTATCCTCTGCTCCAGCAAGAGACGCCATTACAAGAAATAGAGCCGCGAAACAAACTGCTTTATTTATCAATTTCATTATTTACACTCCTTTACTTAAGAACAGTCTATAAGCAGAGCTTTTCTCGCTATGTAAGATATCTACCTGTCAACATTCGTTGACAGAACGAGATAAGGTTTATAAAGTTTTTAAGGTCCGTAAGGTCTTTTTTAAATGTGTTATTATTAAATTAGGAACTACTCCATAAAATAAACTCTTTGTCCTTTCTTCCCTTTTCCCACTTTACTCACTTTCTTCACTTCCAGCCCTTACTTCTTTTCCTTCATTTTCTGTTTGTGCTTTCTTTGCTTCGCTTACTTCATCCTCCTAAGTCAATTCCGGTAAGGAGTGCGGCTGTAAATATTTCGGGGCGTTTCTTCAAGCTCCGATATCCTTTTTATTTTTCCCGAGAGGTAGTCTTTAATTCTTTCCGCGGCCACATCCAGACGCTTTAACTGAGAGCCATACCTTACATCAAGAGCTTCAAGCCCTTCCGGCTTTCTTTCCAAAAGCCAGATTTTTCGCTGCGCTTTGCACATAGCTTCATATTTCTTTTTAAGCAGAGGCACAACTTTCAAAAGTTTTCGCAGCCTGTCTTTACTGCCGGCTTTATGAGCAAGATATAGCTCTTTTCTGAAACCGGATTTAAGGCGAAGAAGATCGGCAAGCGTCAGCGCGTAGGTAAATAATGTTTTATTTTCTTTGCTGACCTCCGGTAAAAACGCTTTGATCTCTTTATACACTTTTTCGAAATGAGCGGCTATGTTACCTCTGAATTTCTCAAAAAGAAGATTTACGGAAAAGACGCCAAAAATAGGATCATCATAAAGAAATGCTCTGCCCATATCCCCTCTTGTTGAGAGCCAGCTCATCTTTAGCAGCCGGGTTGGAACTAAATACTTTTCAAATTCGTCCCCCGTAATCGCTTTCACAAGTTTTTTACTTCTTTATCCGGTTTTACCGTATAGCAATGCTCCGAAAAAAGCACCAGCGCCGGCCAGTTAGAATCAAAAGGACATTCATTCCCGCCGTCTCCCCACATCGTGGCCATGGCGCGTTTTACTCCGTAACTTTTTGATACCTCTAAAAATAAAGGCAAAGTGTTTTCTGTTTTTTCATATCTACCCCACATAGCATGCCAGTTCCCCACCCCTGCCGCGCTCATAGGTTCAAACCCCAGCTTCCTGTAAGTTCTGATATGTTTTTCATAGGCTATCTTTTTTTCAGCGTCATAATTCCAGTAAACTATCTCCACGTCTTTCGGTATTCTCTTAGCCTGCAAGGCAGTCATAGGCTGACGGTGTTGTCCGGTTAAACCTAACACCATATCACCCCACATCATGGGCTTAAGTTTAAGTTTTCTGCAAATCCCGACAACCTTTGAGACGTGTTTCAAGTACAACTCCCGCGGCTCTATGGGTTTGCCGGGCTCAAAAGAATTCCCTCTGCCCAGTCCGTGTGTTTCATCCATACCTATATGAATAATATCTGTGTCATACGGCTCTTTGGCATTCTTAAGCATCTGTTCTATGAATTTATACGTTTTCGGATTTTTAACATTCAACACGCGGTCATTATCCTTAAATTCCGCGTACCATGAATATTTCAAAACCTGTTCCAGATGCCCGAGGGTCTGAATGCAGTGGAACATCGTAACACCGAATATTTTTGCAAAAGCACAAATATCCCGTATCTCATCTTTTGAATATTTTCCCCTGTTAAACCCGAATAGAGGATGCCCTGATACTTCATATGTATCCTCGGTGTATAGGCAGGCGTAATTAATACCTAAAAGCGCAAATCTTACTATTATTTTCTTCAGATACTCCGGCTTTATAACCGCATTACGGGAAACGTCTATCATTACCGACCTGAAATGAATAGGCGGGATTTGCCTTATACTCAGCTCTTTTTTTTCTTCAGTTTCCGTCATAAGAAGTCCAAGAGCCCTGAATAAATCAGAGTCTTCCTTATACATGACAGAAACATCTTCCCCGAGAAAAGATATCAAAAACCCGGGAGCTCCCCACTTCTTGTACACGAGCTTGCGCCCTTTGCCGTGAGTGAAACAGCCGGGATACAAGCGGACCAGTTCCGCAAAAGACTCTGTTTTTTCCAAACTAATTTTTCGCATATACTCCCATTTGTTAAATGAAATGACAAATTACAATATACGGAAATCATATATGTCGGAAATTTATACTTTCCTTAACTCCCCTTCCTGTTTTGCTGTTTGTGCTTTATCTGCTTTACTTACTTCTTTTTCTTCTTTTCCTTCACTTTCTGTTTTTGCTGTCCTTTCCACCAAAAAGCGCTGGCGGACTGCTCGCCCAAAAGCCAGCGACCAGGCTTTTTTCTTTCCCCACTTTGGCCACTTCCTGCCCTTACTTCCGTTACTTCTTTTTCTGTCCTTGCTTCTTTTGCTTCCCCTTCTTCCCTTACTCCATCTTTATTTCCACTTCCTGTTTTTTATCCATCGTTACTTTCACTCTTTTCGTGACACCGTTCTTTTCGACTATAATAGAATGAGGCGTGTACTCAACTTCCTGATGTTTATCATTATTGGGTTCATCGCCTTTCATATTTGCCGGAGGTTTTATAAGACACTGGGTGAGCACAGCAGACACTTTGCCTTCCGCATCGGTCTTTCCGGTATATTCTATCCTGCCTCTTTTATCTATTATAGTAACACTTGCTTTAGGTTCTGATTTTACTGTTAAAGTCCATTTCACAGAATAACTGCTTTTCGCAGAAGTCCTCTTCCAGAAAACATCATTATATTTTGTCCCTTCTCCAAACTCACAATCCAAAAACACATGTCTATGACTCCAATGGCCTCCGTCGAAAACAAACGTATGATACTTGGGATTGTTTCCTGTTCTTACAAATTTGCAGTTTATGAACTGATGATTTGACCCGACACCGTAAGTATCTCCGAACCGGATGTGGTACATATTAGAAATCAGCGTATTATTTTTATAGTAAACCGGAAGCGCTGTGTCATTATTGGCAACCTGCCCCTGGGGATCAACGCAGGCAACCCGGCTGGTCTTATCATCCTGCGCTTCTACCTTGATAATATTATCATGAAAGACCAGGTCTTTTATCGAGATATCGGACATGAACTCCACGCCCCTTATCTCACACCCCTCACGTCCCTTCATAACAATAACATTATTCCGGTAATCCAGATTGTTACGCACCTGCCCGCCTTTGTCGTAATTTGTGACCCGCATCGCCGAAAGCATATTAATATCTCCCCAGGTCTCGTTCCACCTGGACTTGGTATCAAATCCCTGCATGAATACAAAATTATCATGTATCTTCAGATTAAGGTGCGCCCAGCCGAAACCGTAAGCGTTAAATCCGGTTCCAAACACTTTATTATTATAATGCTCGCCGGCTTCCGTATCGGGGACGGAGTGCGGTTGAATGGCAAAAGAATTAGTGGAGAAACTGTCTATATATATTTCATTGTTATATATAGTCTGGGCAGTCTGAACTCCATTCTGTCTTGCCCGTTTTATAAGATTATGATGCAGACTGTATTTGTTCAAGCCTTTTTCTCCGCCGTCAAAACCTATAGAGCGAACCGCAAAACTATGCCTGTTGGGAATTACCGAACCGCGGTCCAGAATTATATTATTATGAACATTGCAGGTTTCTTTCTGGTCTCTGATATGCATACCCCAGGTTTGAGGCGAACTATAATCTATGGACAAACCGGCAATTTCGACATCAGCACAGCTCCGCAGAGTAAGAGGATTAAAGGCGTCATGCCTGTTATTCCCGGACATTATCCCGCCGGCTTCCTGTTTTATAAAGCCGTTCACTATTTTAAATTTTTTTGCGTTATCCGCCTTTACCCCTGCTTCAAAATCATACCTGATAGTATGCCCGTTAAGGTCAAAAGTAACGTTTTCCGCGATTACGTCAAAACCTTCTTCATCAACCTTAATATCTTTCGTCAAAATGTATGTTTTCTGCGGCGTGTCCAGCAGATAGTTTATTTTCCCCGCTTCATCCGGTATATAGACGGCATTTGCCGCTTTTTTTGTCTCAAGGGTTTTATCCGCCGAAGTTACCTGATTCCCCCGTTCGTCAACCGAGACCAGACGGTAATGATAGGTGGTATCAACGGTCAGATCTTTCAGGTAAAGAACATGCGTAAAAAAGTACCGCTCTTCCTCTTCTGTTTTAGCGCCGTACTTATCGGTCGTTCCGTATTCTACGCAGGATTTTGCCGGAAGGGAAGTTTCCCAGGAGATACAAGCGGAGTTTTCCGAAACATACTGCCAGGAATTTTTCTCATCCTGCAGAAGGTCCTTTCCGAACTTGGTAAAATACAATTCTTCCTGTTTGGTCCCGAAATTATCCAGGCAGAATTTATTAAAGGTATCATATTCGTCAGCCGCAAATACATTTTCACCGGGTATCAGCACAAGGGCCAACACAAACAGATAAAAATATTTTCTAAAACCTTTGTTCACATTTTCTCCCTTTAAAAAAATATTCCTTCCTTTACTTCTTTTTCTGTTTGTGCTGTAATTGCTTCTTTCGCTTCATTTACTTCAGTTACTTCACTTACTGTTCTTGCTGTTTCTGCTGTACTTGCTTCCTCTTCTTCATCTTCTGTCCTTGCTTCATATGCTTTAACTTCGTACTTTGTACATCGTACTTCGTACTTGCTTTTATTGTCCATCCAGAGAATTCATTAATTTAGTAATCGTCTCCGCAAATTGAGCGGTATAGGTTTGCGAAGAACCCTGCGCAAGATAAGCAGCCAGTTCTGTAATAAAAGTATCCGCATCGGCAGGATCATTCAATATTCTGTAATTTGTCACGTAAATGTTTTTTGGAATATGGGGAGGCGGATTTCTGCGGAAACTGTTCGCGTAAGCAAGTGATGGAATTCCGCTGCTGCCATAAATACTATAAAAAATATTTGCCGCAGTTCCTTGAGCAATTACACTTTTATCAGCGCAATTATATATGGAACCTATTATTGTCGGTAAAGAGCCGCCTTGAGCAAAGCCTCCATCTCCATCCCCTTCCGCAAATGTCCCGCCGGTTACCGTAACCCCGGCTCTATATCTGTACCAATCAGCGCCATTGTTCATCGTAACAGGGTCTTTTGTCAAGGAATGATAGACGCAGACTTTATTTACCAAAAAATTCTTACCGTGATTCATTTTTACCCAGGTATTATTGAGTACGGGTGAAGGATCGGGATAAGTTGGGGCGAGTGTTTCATCATAAAAGACCATGCCCTTTGAGATTATCCCGACAGGATATAGATTTACAGAATCCTGAGGCTCTGAAACTTTTATTGTAGACGCATAATCATCTATTTTCGCAGGATTTAGATATGTTGAATTTATCGGGCCAATATATACGTCACCCAGGCAGACTATAGTAACCGGAACTTTTGGAACTCCCCATACCACCATAGGAACCTCGGAAAATATTACACCGTACTTTTGCCTGTCTATTGGTACAATGCTGTCCTTATATTTAGGAGGCCTTGGCGCGTTCTGTTCATTAATAGTACCCAGGTCCAATTTCACGGCTTTAACCGGAGCGGAAAGCCAGGCTTCTATTCCACTCGAGATATCAAAATCATGACTGAAGATCACTTGAATACGCGTACCAAGAGCGCCGGGTATTGCGCATTTCCCTCCATCGCCGAATATTATTTTTCCCTGAGCATAATCCACCGCAAAAAACGGATTGCCGGTATCAGTAATATTAACAGAGTTCACATCATTATCGGGCGCAAGTGTCCAGGTGGTCGCGGGATCTCCTACGAAAACTTTAACAGGATGTACCACCGGGTCATTAACTATGCCCGTCGCTTCTATGTATTCTGCGGGGAGGGTTTTTATCTGATTGGGCAAACCCGTGCTGCTAGAAAGCGAATAACCCGTAAAATCACTACTTGGAGAGCTTTCAAGATATCGTCCTCTCCATAAGTTGGCGCTTGCCGCGCCCCAAAGGCCGGGCGGGGTCTGAAATTTAAATTTATCAATGTACATCGGGAAAGTCAGTGAAACTTTTTTATTGGCCCTGTCTGTTTGAGCATAACTTTTATTTGCATCATCACAACCACCTACTGTTCCTTTAAAATGCGTTGCATTTCCCTTTATTTTCAGCATTACAAACTTGATATAATTCATATCCCTGTCTGAGGGTATTTGAATATCCGCTCCGGACATCCCCAAAGCAACATTGTCCGATATTTTTTCTCTCTGAGGCAAACCTGTAAAGTTACCGACACCGAACGCTCCGCCTTGTATCGCATTCAATCCGGTAGAATAGAGTATTTCGTTCGTTATTTTTGTAACCGTTCCTTTAGGATTGGCCCACGTTATATGCCAATCGGGATCTATAGAAGCTCTAAAGGTTTCTTGTGAAATTATATCTGTTGTAGGCACATTAATCTGCTTTGCGCTTGTGGTCTTATCATCCAATAAATTATATTTATACTCCCCGTTCGGCCCTGTCTTTGTGACTACCAAACCGCTGCCATGGGTCGTCGCATTATAAGGCCATAATATCGGAGTAATACCGGGCCAGCTGCTGATATCCGCGCTCTTTGAATAATTACTGATATTATATACCCATGGGGTCGGAATAGTTCCCTCACCGACTATTACTGTTGAAGAAGCACCTATGGCTGATGAATTATATATTCTTCCGGAGGCCTCCAATACGGGGCCGTATTCGTCTTTTGATTTCATTAAAGCCAGGCTGGACCAATTCTTCATTATCACTACGTCTCCATTAATATGGATCGGCCCGCCTATTTGATTCATTGAAAAATATTGAATTGTTTTTGTGTCGCCAAACTGCACATAGTCCGTAGGAGTGTTCATGGAAACTTCGGCTATAAGCGCGTATTTTGAAACACTTGTTATTTCTGTCGTTTCAAGC
>MFGS01000185.1:0-392 GCA_001778355.1 Candidatus Firestonebacteria bacterium RIFOXYA2_FULL_40_8 | reverse complement strand
CCACCAGTGTGTTATGATAACCGCGGCCAATGAGCGTCGCGCTTCCTATTTTATACTTGCCCCCGCCAAACTCCTGCTCGCCGTTGTACTGTTCGTATAGATTATAATATCCGCGTAAATTATGCACCAGCTCGGCAACACCCGCTTTTGCTATCCAGAATGCTTTTTGTCTTTCACTGTCTTTTACCTGCAGTTTGATATTCCCGACAGCGATAGTCAGGAACAATCCGCCCAGCAAAGTGACCACCGTAAGTAAAAACATAGCCAGTATTAATATAGAACCTTTTCTTCTTCTCATAACACGCTCCCCATTAACATTCATTGTCTTTTTTCTCTATATACTCTCCCTGCTTTTCCGGCAGGTGATTTCGCTGATTTAAATGCTGATTACG
>MFGS01000184.1:25786-33423 GCA_001778355.1 Candidatus Firestonebacteria bacterium RIFOXYA2_FULL_40_8 | reverse complement strand
CAGCCCTGGCACCTATTCCATAATCAAGATAATCAGAAGGTGAGGTTAAACTTCCCGAGGCATTTACCATAAGGATAGTCATACATAATAAAAGAGGCCCGAACAATTTCATTAGCGCTCCATTTTACCCGTCAACTGCCGTTGACGAGGTAACAGGTTGTTCAAAGTCCGTTATTATTTATTTTCAACAACCTGTTAAATCTTAAAAAAGCTTGTTATGCTTTTCATCTCGGTGGAGATTTCTTTCAACGCGGCTTTTATTTCGTCCGCTTCTTTTTTTGCACCCAGTTTATCAAGTTTCTTATTCAGTTCCAGTATTTTTTTATGCGCATTTTCCAGGGACTCGCGGTCTTTCGCTACGGCTTTTCTTACGGCGTGCATCATTTCATTGAAAGATGTCTCAAAGTCGCGGAGCATATCCCCTTTTCTAAGGTCCACAAAATTGGAAATATCCCCGTTGGTTATATTTTTTATGCGCATTTCAAAAGCATAAATGGGTCCTGCTATCTTGTGCGATAAAAATACTCCCAGAAATATATTCAGCAGGGTTATCCCGACAAACGAAAAAAGAAGTATCACGTAAAATCTGTAGATATTGTCCGTGACCTTTTGCGACATGGAAAGAGCGTAGGAAAATATTCCCCCAAAGACAATTACTTCCGCGGTGACAATAACGATAAGGAAGATAGACATCTTTATCTGCAGGTCGGTGTTAATATATATCTGCTGTCTTTTGAAAAGCCCCATTAGATCTCCACTTCTTTTAAATATTTCGCGGCTTCTTCAGGCGGTGTCGGATTGATATAGAATCCTGAACCCCATTCAAAACCCGCAACTTTGGTGAGTTTCGGTATTATCTCCATATGCCAGTGGCTGAAATAACCTTCCGTCTTTCTAAGCGGGGCAGTATGTATAATATAATTGTAAGGCGGGTCATTCAACGCCACTTTTATCTTCATTAACGTATCTTTTAATATTTTCGCCATATCAAATGACTGCTCTTCAGATATAGTCATAAAGTCCGCATTATGAGCTTTAGGAAGTATCCAGGTCTCAAAAGGAAATCGCGGAGCAAACGGAGCAAACGCAACAAAATGTTTGTTTTCCATTATTATCCTGGTCCCGTCTTTCATCTCCTGCTTTATCATATCGCAGAAAACGCATCTTTCTTTATATTCATAATGATGCTTGGCGCCTGCGTACTCTTCCAAGACTCTTTTAGGGATAATAGGCGTGGCAATAAGCTGCGAATGCGGGTGTTCCAGAGTCGCTCCCGCCGCGTCCCCGTAGTTGCGGAAAATCAGGAGGTATTCAAATCTCAGGTCATTCTTCAGGTCCTGCGACCGCATTTTATAAGTCCAGATAACTTTCTGCACCTGGTCATAAGAAAAATCCGCCATACTCTTATCGTGATCGGGAGTTTCAATGATGACCTCATGGGCTCCGATACCTTCCATCATATCGTACATCCCGTCCCCGCGCCTGTTAAGGTCCCCCTCAACGCGAAGCACCGGAAATTTGTTCGGCACAACCCTTACCTGCCACCCCTGCGTATTTCTTCCCGTATGCGCAGGCCTCATCGCAATTATCTCCCCCGGCGTCTTATCTTCACTCCCGTAACAAAACGGACAAAACCCGCCCTTTTTCTCATGTTTGAACGTATCCATAAAATCGGTAGGTCTTTTTGATCTGTCGGTAGAAATAATCACCCATCTATTAGAAACAGGATCCTTCCGAAGCTCAGGCATGCAATCTCCTTTTCTTAAAGCAAAAGTGTATACCTAAAAAGTATAGCATACATAATACTTTATTGCAATTGTGTATAGAGTTCATAAAGTTTATAAGGTTTGTAAAGTGAAAGATAAAAATAGCGTTGACATTTGGTAGCAAGCGACTTTAATATAATACACCTTACATAATAACGCTTTTTCGGTGACTGTCACCATGGAATCAGTTTATAGAAAATGTACTATAATCGCCATTAATGATAAGAGAATGATACAACCTCCTATCATCGCCCCTCCATATCTTGCCATAAAGTTATTTGTATATTTTTCTGTATTACTTTTTTGGAAATTTGCAACCGCAACACCAAATTGCTTATTAAAAATAACTAATAGAACACCCATGAATAAAAAGAGAACTTGCAACCCCAGCATTTTCTATTCCCCTTTTCCTGCATCAAACTTCAGTACTTCCATTTTATTTCAATATATTACATTGATTTTTAACTTTACAAACTTTACAAACCTTAAAAACCTTACAAACTGTTATGACGGTCCTACCGTCAGTAACTTCATCCTGTCTTTCACAAACAACTTCTCCGCAAATCCCATCAAATCTTCCTTCTTTAACTTCTCTATCTCTTCCATTATGCCGTTTAAATCTAAAAATTTGTCGTGATAGTATTCTTGCTTTATGAGGCGGGTCATTCTGTTTACGGAGTTTTCCATGCTGATGATATAGCCGCTTTTTACCTGTTGTTTTATGCGTTCCAGTTCTTTATCGGTGATGTTTGTTTTTATCTTTTCGAGCTCTTCTTTTATTACTTTTACGAGCTCGGGGAGCTTTTCTTTATCGGTGGCGGCGTAGACGAAAAATACTCCGCTGTCCGTGTGGGACTCGGTCAAAGAGCTGATAGAGTAGCAAAGACCGCGTTTTTCTCTTACTTCCTGAAAGAGATGCGAGCTCATAGAGCCGCCGAGGATTTCGTTCATAACGAGGAGCTTATACCGATCCTCATGCTTAAAGGCCAGGCCTTCGGTGCCGAGGCAAAGATGCACCTGTTCAAGTTTCTTTTCTATTTTTTCCGTTTCAAAAACATAACCCGGCGCTTCAAACTTCGGAGAGAAGCCGCTGTTTTGCCAACTGCCGAAATATTTTTCCACCAGGTCGTAAAACTTTTCTTTATTTATATTTCCCGCGGCCGCCATAATCGTGTTTTGCGGAGCAAAATATTTGCGGTAATACTCAGTTGTGTTTTTCTGATTAAAGGAGTTAACGGTGCTTTCATACCCGAGAATAGGCTTTCCAAGAGAGTGGCCGCCGTAAATGCCTTTTAAAAAAGCGTCAAAAGTAAATTCATCTGGGGTGTCCTGATACATTTTAATCTCTTCTTGCACCACGCCTTTTTCTTTTACTATTTCTTTATCAAGAAAAGCAGGTGTTAAAAGCATTTCTGAAAGGAGCTTCATCACTTCGGGAAGTTTGTCATCCACCATCTTGACGTAAAAACAGGTGTACTCTCTGGCGGTAAAAGCATCAATGGAAGCGCCAAGTAGGTCAAAACCTTCGGAGATCTGGAACGCGGAGAGTTCCTCATTTCCTTTAAACACCATATGTTCAAGGAAATGGGAAATCCCCTCAACACCCGGAGTTTCAAAACGCGAACCGGATTTTATGAGGACCCCGAAAGAAACCGACCTGACGTGCGCCATCTCTTCAGACAGCACAGCCAGGCCGTTTTTAAAAACTTTTTGTGAGTACATTAAACTTCCGTTACTTTCCTTGTTCCGTCATCAAGGCCTTTTTCGAAAGTTTTATCTTACCGGTCTTTTCGTCGATGCCGATAACCTTAACAGTCATCGTATCGCCTTCCCTGCAAACATCTTCAACTCTTTTTACCCTGTTAACATCGAGTTCGGAGATATGGACAAGTCCATCCTGACCGGGGAAGATTTCGACAAACGCGCCGAACTCGGCAACTTTCTTGACTTTGCCGGTATAAGTCGCGCCCATCTCTGCTTCTCTGGCTATCTCTTTTATCCTGTTAACCGCGGCTTCAAGCGCCGCGCTATCCGCGGAAGCAATATGAACTGTTCCGTCATCATCAATATTTATACTCGCTCCGGTTTCTTCAACAATCTTTTTAATCATTTTGCCCGAAGGTCCGATGATAATCTTAATCTTATCCTGGTGTACCTTGATAGTCACAATTCTCGGCGCAAAAGTGGAAAGCTCTGCTCTCGGTGCGCTTATCGCAGCCGTTATCTTATCAAGAATAAGCATTCTTGCTTCTTTCGCCTGAGACAAGGTTTTCTCGATTATCTCATCCGAAATACCTTCTACTTTCATATCCAGCTGTATCGCGGTAATTCCTTTCGCGGTACCGGCAACTTTGAAATCCATATCGCCGAAGTGGTCTTCAATACCCGCTATATCGGTGATCGTCACCCAGCCGTTTGTTTCCTTTATCAAACCGATGGAGATTCCGGCAACCGGAGAAATTATCGGTACACCGGCATCCATAAGCGACAATGTTGCGCCGCAAACAGAAGCCATAGAGGAAGAACCGTTGGATTCGATAATATCCGAAACCAAGTTGATAACATAAGGGAACTTTTCCTGGCTCGGGATTACGGGAGCAATTGCTTTTTCTGCAAGCGCACCGTGACCCACTTCACGTCTTCCGACGCCTCTGATGGGCTTTGCTTCACCCGTTGCGAACGGAGGGAAGTTATAATGAAGCATGTATTTTTTTTCTGCTTCACCCGAAAGATCATCAAGATACTGGATATCATCCTTGGTGCCAAGCGTAGTTACAACGAGCGCCTGGGTCTGGCCTCTGCTGAATATAGCCGAACCATGGGTGCGAGGAAGGAAACCGACTTCGCAGGTAATAGGACGGATGTCAGTCATGCCCCTGCCGTCAGGTCTTACTTTCCCTTCAATTATTTGCTGTCTTAAATTTTCTGACTCCAGAGTATCCAGATAGCCGTTAATCTCGTTCTTCGCTAACGGGAATTTCAAGAGAAGGGCTGCTTTCACTTCTTCTCTTATTTTCTTTACCGCTGCCGCTCTTTGTTTTTTGTCACCGCTTTTTTCTACGGAGGCAAGCTTTTCGCCGGCTAATTCCTTAACCTGCTTTTCCAGATCGGGAGTAACAGTTCTGTAAGTGAAATTTTTGTTCGGTTTTTCCACTTTTGACGCCATCTCTTCCTGCATCGCGATTATCTCATCCGCAGTCTTTCTGCCGAACTTGATGGCTTCCAGTACTTCTGCTTCGGTGACTTCTTTACTGCCGCACTCTATCATGATAACCCCTGCTTTCATATAGACAACCAGAAGTTCCATCGAACTGCTCTTTAAGTCAGTCATCGTAGGGAAGACAACCATATTGCCGGCGATCTTTCCTATTTTGACGGGAGCAACAGGTCCGTGATATGGGATGTTAGCATTAAGTGTTGCAGTGGAGGATCCGATAAGCGCGAGTACATCGGCTTCATTCTCTGTATCATAAGAAAGCACAGTGTTGATTATCTGCACTTCATTTAACAGGTTAGAAGGAAATAACGGCCTCATCGACCTGTCAGTTATCCTGGCATTAAGCGTTTCAAGTTCCCTCGGTCTTCCTTCTCTTTTGAAGAAACCTCCGGGGATTTTCCCTGCCGCGTAAAACCTTTCTCTGTACTCTACGGTAAGAGGAAAATAATCAAGTCCTTCTCTTATCGTATCCGACGAACACACCGTTGATAGTACCAGCGTATCTCCGTACCTCACGGTGCATGACCCTTCCGCCAACTTGGCGATTTTACCCGTGGTGATAACGAGCTCTCTGCCCGCTATCGTCTTCTTTACTGATATTTCCATTTGTTGTCCTTAGTTTTTGAACATCTCATTGCACAAAAACATATTTGTTCCAGGAGTTACTTCACGCCCCAATGGCGCTTTCACTTGTAACTTCCGTGTTTCCCATATTTTTTTCAATCAGGAATATTGTTTTGAAAAATCACTTGCGGAGTTCTAAGCTCTCTATGACTTTTTTGTACTTCTCAAAATCCGTTCTCTTGATATAGTCAAGCAAGCTTCTTCTTTTACCTACAAGGATCAGCAACCCTCTTCTGCTGCTGTGGTCTTTCTTGTGTATCTTAAGGTGCTCCGTCAGATAATTTATCCTGCCGGTGAGTAAGGCCACCTGTACTTCCGAAGAGCCGGTATCCTTCTCGTGCTTCCTGTACTTACTGATCAAACCTGTTTTCACTTCTTTGTTCAACATCTTGTGTTTCCTCCTCTATTCGCGCGGGAACCAGTAGAGCCCTTTACGGGTCAAACCAGTATCCTTTCCGCGTAAGCGGCCTGTCTCCTTACAACCAGTAGTTGGGCGGCTCGCTCGTTATCGTAATATTATGCGGGTGATTTTCCTGTAACCCCGCGGATGTTATTCTTATAAAATTCGCCTTCGTTTGAAGTTCTTTAATCGAACTCACCCCGCAATATCCCATGCCGCTTCTAAGACCTCCGATCAACTGCAAAACACTGTTGGAGATGGAGCCTCTATAGGGAACTCTTCCTTCAACGCCTTCCGGTACCAGTTTTTTATTTTCAACGTTATCCTGGAAATACCTATCCTTGCTCCCTTTCTTCATTGCAGCAAGCGAACCCATACCGTGATACATTTTAAATCTTCTGCCTTCCAGAAAAACCGTTTCTCCCGGCGCTTCATCCGTGCCGGCAAAAAGATTTCCGATCATAACACTGGAAGCTCCTGCCGCAAGCGCTTTGGGAATATCTCCGGAGTATTTTATGCCGCCGTCGGCGATCACCGGAACTTTATATTTTTTCGCCGCTTCACTGCATTCATATACCGCGGTTATCTGCGGGACACCTATACCGGCTATGACCCTGGTAGTACATATTGACCCGGGGCCCATGCCGACTTTTATACCGTCCACCCCGAGCTTGCAAAGATCTTTCGCGGCTTCCGCGGTCGCAATATTTCCGGCAATCAAATCCATAGCAGGATATTTCTTTCTGAGTTTTTTTACCATTTCAATTACATTCTTAGAATGCCCGTGTGCGGTATCAATAGAAAGTACATCCACACCCGCGTTCACCAGCGCTTCCGCTCTTTCTTCTGATTCCTTGCCTACACCTACCGCCGCGCCGACCCTTAATCTGCCGAATTTATCCTTGCAGGAGTTAGGAAATTCCAGACGCTTTTCAATATCCCTTATCGTAACAAGACCTTTCAAATGACCGGTTTTATCAACCACAGGAAGCTTTTCAACTTTATTTTTATTAAGTATTTCGAGCGCTTTCACCAGTGAAACACCTTCAAGCGCGGTCACAAGATTGTCTTTGGTCATATAATCACCGACCGTGCCTTCCATTTTTTTAATGAACTTAAGATCTCTTCTCGTTAGAATACCGACGAGTTTTCCATTAACAGAACCATCCAGAGTTACCGGAAATCCTGAAATACCCTTGAACTTCATAATATCTGAAGCTTCTTTAATTGATCTGTCGGGAGAAAGCGTAACGGGATGCGTAATAATACCGCTCATAAATCTTTTTACCCGGTCAACCTGTTCCGCCTGCTCCTGCCATGTGAAATTTTTATGAATTATTCCTATACCGCCTTCCTGTGCAATAGCGATAGCCAACCGGCCTTCCGTCACCGTATCCATAGCGGCGGAAACCAGGGGAATATTTAGTTTTATATTTTTTGTAAGATACGTTGAGACATCCACTTCTGAGTGTAAAACTTCCGATTTTGACGGAACCAATAACACGTCGTCGAAAGTAAGTCCTATTTTTCCAAATTTATCTTTCGCCATAATATCTTCTCCCTGAAAAAGATTCCACTGATTTCAAATCTTTTTGATTCCACTGATACAAACCAAACCTTAAAAAGATTG
>MFGS01000184.1:10143-25687 GCA_001778355.1 Candidatus Firestonebacteria bacterium RIFOXYA2_FULL_40_8 | reverse complement strand
CATTCCTGTAAACTCTTCCATGGAGAGCCATTTATCATAATCAAATTTTCTCAACGCTATTATAGTTTTTTTAACATTTACCTGACCTTCCCAGGTAGCGCAGGAGCCGGCTTCCCAGATAACTGAGCCGTCAAGTTTTACTTCTTTAATTGTCCACCTGCCGTTCTTTAAATGCACATGGGCTAAATAATCTTTTAAAAGGTCTAATTGCATTTCGATATTTTCATAACCCTCGTACACCATATTTCCCGGGTCCAGAATAACTCCGACGTATTTCGGGTCAAACTGGGACACGACCCTGTGCATAAGTCCGATAGAAGGAACTATTGTCGCCATATGTGTCTCTATCAAAGCCTTAGCTTTGTATTTCTTTACTATTTTTTCGACCTTCGCCATATTTGCGACTAACTTGTCATACTTCTCGGTATAATTTTCTTTTTCCGGATTAAAAAAAGCGGAAGCATTACCCACTCTGAACTGATTTGTACCCAGAGTTTTCAGATTTTTACATACTTCTTCTATACCTTTAAAATCATCGGCATTCAAATAAGTGCCTAAAGAGCATATCTCCAGCTTGTACTTATCGCACGTCTTTCTGACCTCTTTAGCTCTTTCAGAAATATTGTATACGCCCAGGTCGCATTTATGGTTGCCCCAAAACGAGAACGGCTTGGTTTTCTGCTCCGCTGTCAGATCTCTTACTCTAAGTTCTATCCCCTCACAGCCATTTTCATTGAGAAGCTTACATTGTTCTTCTAAATCCAACGCAGGAAGACACGCCGTGAAAACCGCCAATTTCATATAAGCTCCTTTTTTAAAAAGATTCTCCGCCTTCAGCGAGATCTCACCAAAGGTGGACACTGATACAAGCTACAAGCCCGTCCATAAAAGTCTTTAAAAGTCCGTACTTTTATTTCCTAGCGCCCAGCACCTATGATCTATTTAACTGCTCTTACCTTATGAACTTTAAAAACCTTACAAACTTTATAAACTTAATTTACTATAGTAAATTAGCATTATACAGCAAATATAAGGGATTTTCAAGAAAAATGACAACTAAGGAATGGGGCTAAATGAGAGGAATACATGAACTTTCCATGTGCTAAGACGGCCAAACAGCTATATTTCTAAACGGTTATTATTGCTTTCTTAATATATAGGAAATGCGCCGTAAAGTGATACAAAATTGCCGTTTATATCTTCCCCGTTGAGCAGAATCTGCAAATTAAGCTGAGGAAGGGAGTTTGTTGTTTTGTAAGTCAGTACCGTTGTGCTTGTAATGTTAAGACCTACATAACCCGTAGCTGTAGAAGCAGTTGATCCCGTTCCGCCTATGTAGGCAGAGGTTTTACCCTCTACGGTTATTGGAATCTTACTTCCACCTGTGGTGTAATAATCAATTGTATAGTCGCTGAACCGGATATCAATACCGTTAACTATAGTAACAAAGGCCTTAATAGTATGCGGAGCAGCGCCGGAGAGAGTAAGGCAGCTGGTCTGCACATTGGCAGTGTCGGTAAAGTAAGATATCCTTGCATCAGCCTTCGGATTAAAAAGAGGATTTTTACAACCGGCGACGAACAAAAGCCCGAGACCAAGAATAAGAGAAACAACTAATATTTTTTTCATAACAGGCTCCTATTTCATCTCGTCCGGAGCGACGAGCTTTTCCCCTTCCCTTATAACGTGCGGGGTAATAAAAATTATAATTTCTGTTTTAATTTTTTCGACGGAGGATTTTTTGAACAAAAGCCCGAGGAGCGGAATATCCCCGAGAATGGGTAGTTTGCTTTCGACGGTCAGGGATTTATTGCGGAGCAGTCCCCCGACCATCAGCGTTTCGTTATCGCGGACTATAACCGCCCCGTCCACTTTTCTCTGCGAGATTATGGGATCCCCGGTCACAACGCTGTACTCCAGCACTTCGCTCACCTCGGGATGAATATCCAGAAGAATATAATTGTCGTCTTTAATTGAAGGTGTCACACGGAGCTTAACGCCGGTTTCCTTATAGAGCGTGGTAGACACGGTGATAGTTCCCTGGGTGGTTACTGATTTTATCGGAATCTGATCACCGGTATTTATGCTCGCTTCTTTTCCGTTTAAGGTCACAATGCTCGGGCTGGAAAGCAAATCTGTATTTGTCTGCGTAAGCAGGTACTGCAGTACCAGATTAAAACCGTCCACGCGGAGCGTGCCGAACTGCGCCTGGAACTTGCCGTCCGCAGCGGGGAAATTTTCCAGAAACGCTTTTATCTCTTTATTTGAATTATTATAAAGATCCTGCCAGGTCCAGTTAACACCCATCTTATCCATAGTGGAAAGTTTTGTCTCCACAATCTTCGCTTCTATTCTTATCTGGGGGGTTTTGATATCCACCATCTTAAGCATATTTTCAAAAATATTTATATTCTCCTGGGTATCCGTAACCATAGCGAGTTTAAACTCTTCATTGACATCAATACCGAGAGTCGGGAGCATTTTAACTATTATGTATTTAAACTCCTTAGCCGAAATATAATTCAGATAGTAGTATTTCGTGACTTTCCCGGAGGGATTTCCGGCGCCCGGCGCTGCAAAAAGTACCGAGGCGGCAAGGAGCATAAACAATATTTTTTTCATTTTATCTCTCCAGTTCATGAATAACGGCGTCCGTAATATCCGGGATATCCTTGACCGGATTTCCTTCTTTGTCGGTCACGAACCCGACCTCACCGATAAGATCATAATCATATCTCTTTTGTATTTTTTTATACGCGTCTTTTACCGACTCGTTTATCTTATTGACTATCAGCCAGTATTTAGCCACTTCAGAAGAGATGTTCTCCCGGACTATGGTTTTGTAATAAGGATGCTCCAAAAAGAGCTTTTTCTTATTAACCATGGCCGGCTTTTTAAATTTATTAATATCCCCGTAATAAATGCTCTCTTTATCGACTTTACTTATCCCGAAAGCATCGTTCAGCATAAAATTACCGCCATCCGGGTTAAAAACATAAACATCCCGCTTTTCCATAGGAGCCTTGGCGCCCACGGTAACCAAAGCCGTCAATTTGGTCGAATCTATATACTCTACTGCGCTTATTACTATACCTTCCCCTGAAAGCTTTACACTTGTCTCTCTGGTAAAGCCCTGCCCTTTTAACTCCACCTCTTGCTCAAACACCCCCTGTACTGCGCCGGCAGGAGATATTATTTTTAACTCCGGTTTTAGATTGACCGTGAAAGATTTTTTTAACACCCCGGTTCCGCCGTCCGGATTTACGGCGAGAATATCATAAACGCCGCCCGGCGCTCTCTCAGAAACGGTTAAGACCGCGACTACCTGCTGCGCTGATTTGATTTCAAAATTATTTATCCTTATCCCCGGGGAAGATATTTTAATTTGCGTATCTTTCCCGAAATTATTCCCTGTTATAGTTACAATCTTATTTTCCGTTCCCTGGGGCATTTCGTTGGGCATTATAGAAAAAACCAGAGGCCTAAGCGACACGGTAATATTGAATTTTTGCAGACCCCCGTCGGGAGCGGTTAAAGTGATCTCTTTTTTTCCGACAGAAGCTGTTTCTGCTACAGAAACAGAAAGCACGGCCTCGCTTTCGGAAAGTACAAAGATATTATTTGCGACGAACCCTTCATCTTTGATCTCCGCTTTCAACCCTTTCACAAAATTACTTCCTTTAACTGAGATCTCAACATTATCAGCACCCTGTGGAAGAACCTGCGGTGTCACTCCCGATACCCCGAGCGCGGTCGTGATCATAATTTTATTTGACGCGCTTTCACCGTCGGGGTTAACGACACGGATACCCGTCTCTTTTGGTTTAACGGTAAAGGCAACGTCTATGCTTGCCTTGAGTTCTTTATCTGATTTGAAACTGACAGACCGGGCTACAATTTCCCCGCTTGCATCCGGGAATTCGAGCTTGGCGCCGTCCATAAAACCCGCTCCGCTCACGGTTATCTCGTTACCGCTGCTTCCTTGTTTAATTTCTTTTTGAAGAACAACACTGAGGACGGGCTTACTCATAACATGAACGGCGTTTTTTGAAGTACAAATATCTTCGGGACGGTTCTGGACTATCAGATCATATTTTCCCGGTTTTGCCGTATCTTTAACAGTAATAGAAAGTTTTATGGCTGACGGCGTAACTTCTAAAATATTATCAACGCCTATACTATCGCTGTTAAATCTCGCAAGCGCGCTTTTAATAAATTTATCACCGTTTATTTTAAAATCAGGATAGCATTTTCCGGGATAGAGTTTCACCGTGGAAACACTTTTAATTTCGCAGGGCAAAACAGGAGGAATAACCACCGTGGTCCCGTCAGGATTTGTAATAACCGTACTTCCGTCCTGATTTACAACAGTTTTAGGAGTGGTAGAAGTTGCCGCAGGCGCTTTTACTTCCGCAGTAACTTCTTTTCCCGGCAGTGCCAATAAAAAAACCGGAAAAAGCAAAAACAGAATAATGTTAAAAAGTTTAGCCTTCATAAGCCTTATTATTCCACAACCGTATATCTTAGTCAATACCAGAGATATAACTTCAAACCCATATTTTCACATTGACATTGTTGAACTTTAGCAGATTTCAGGTTTCTTTTGATTGAAAACTTGCTTCTACTATTATACAATAGATAATATGAAGAAATTGCTGTGTACTATATTATTAGCTGTTTTGCCTTCCTGCTTTCTGGCTCTGGATGTGCCGGACAGCTCCAAGGCCGCGGCGCTCGGGGAAACGGCGTATCTAAAAAATGAGTTCTCCCTCTTTGCTAATCCCGCTTTAAATTACAGGTTAAAGGACCTCCGTTTAAAATTCAACCTCTTATCTTGTGACAGTAATTTTTATTCAACGGCAAACCTTGGTTTTAATCTCGGGGATAACACGGGACTCGCTTTCGGCGGTGCTTTTACCAAGAATGCGGCTTATGGTATATCTCTCTCGAAAAAAATAGATTTTCTGGCTTTCGGCGTAAACGCAAGATACCTGGCAAAGAAATATCTTGATACAGTTTCCGGTTCTGCTTTTGACATTGGTATAGCAGCCGAACTTAAGGATATGCCTTCTTTTGCGCCTGATAAAATTCTCTTCTCCGTAAACAACCTCGGCGACACTACAGACCTTCTGGGAGACGGTCCTTCTGTCGCTTCAACAAAATTCGGGGTTAACTTCAGCAAACTCGGAATCGGTCTGGACGCGGCTTTCGGGACAGAGTTCAAAGCTTCAGTTTCCTGGGATTACAATATGGAAATAATTAACATCCGGGCCGGAGCTATCTTCGATAAAAATGTCCGTTTCTGCGGCGGACTCGGGCTTCTGATGGGGGAAGACGAACTTTGCTACTCTTTCTCTATACAACCAAACGGGACTTTAATGCATCAACTTTCTCTTTCGGTAGAACTCACACCTTCAAAAACCACCATAGACAATAAGAATAAAGAACTGTTTGAGGTCGACCTTAAAGGTAATATAAAAGATTACAACACGCAGGCCATGGAATATTTCCAGGCAGGGCATTTAAGCGAAGCCATCGCGCTTTGGAAAAAAGTCCTTCAACTTGACAAAGCAAATGATTTCGCACAAAAGTACATTCAGGAAGCAAAAGAGGTTCTCCAGCTTAAGATCGAGACCGCAAAGAAAACAGGTGAAGAAGCAGATAAAACTGAGAAATGGGATAAAGCAATCGCTTCTTATGAAACATTACAAAACATACTGCCGGAAGAAAAGCAATTTTCCGAAAAGATCATAAGTATTAAAAGCAGACTGATAGAGGCATACAACGGCGGAAAGATATATTTTGACGACAAACAATATATAAAGGCAATAGAAAAATGGCAATGGTTATTGGAACGGCATCCCTCTTACTCGGATACTGAAGAACTGATAAAAAACGCACAAACCGAACTAAAAAAGGGTTCACAGGAAAAAGACCTGCTAAATAAGTACTTTAAGGAAGCAGTCGAAGCAAATACCAAAGGCAACCTGGCACTGGCTGTTGACAAGCTGAACAAAATTCTCGTAATGGATTCCACTTACGAACCTGCCATCACCTTTCTTGCTTCGCTGGTCAAAGAAAATTTTGACGCAGGCTTAAAATACTACGGCCAGAACCAGTATGAAAAAGCCATGGCCGAATGGAAAAAAGTCTTAAACCTTGACCCTGCTAACGAGAAAGCAAAATTTTATATTAACGAAGCCGAGCAGCAAATTAAAGACAAGATTACAAAATACTTCAGGGAAGGCATTGAAAGTTACAACGCCGGAGAGTACTTAAAAGCTATAGACAGCTGGAAACAAGGCCTCTCTACCGATCCCTCACACAAAGAAATGAACGAGTATATTGTTAAAGCTATGATTTCCCAGGGTATTCTTTTATATCGCCAGGATAAACTCAGGGAAGCGGTTTCCTACTGGGAAAACGCCAATAAAATAAATCCCAACGAAGAAAAGATCGCTCTTTATTTGAAACGGGCGAAAAACAAGATAAAAATGCTTGAAGAGCTGGAGAAAAAATGAGTTTTATTAACCGTTATTTCATATCAGCCGGGGGAAACTTAATGAAAACACTTATGGCCTTATTAGTTCTTCTCATAACCCTTCCGAATAACTTTTATGCGGAAGACTCCGCAGCCTGGAAGGTTTTCACCGTTAAAGACGGCCTCGCAAGCAACTCCATAAAAGCAATTGCCGTAGATAACGACAATGTCTGGTTCGGCACAAAAAACGGTCTTTCCAGAATGATCAAGAAGTCCGGGGTCTTTAAGAGTTTTACTACCTATGACGGCCTGCCCTCAAATGAGATTACCACCCTCGCCGTTGCAAATAGTAACGTTTGGATCGGAACAAATTTTGGCGCTTGTGTTTACAACGTAGATTCTGACCGCTTCAGGTCGTTCACGATAAAAGAAGGGCTCATCAGCAATAAGATCACTTCTATACTTCCGGGAGCAGACGAGGTCTGGATAGGTACCGATAACGGAATAAGTGTATATAACAAAAGTGTCGGAACCTTCACGAATTACACGGATGCGGACGGGCTAAACAAGAAAACAGTTACTTCCATTATTTCCGACGGCAGTCAAATACTGGTGGGTACATACGGCGCGGCAATAAACGTATTCAACAGAATGAAAAAAACCTGGGGACTTTACGCTCCTTCCAAGGAAATGTATACAAACATCGTTATGACCACACAGGGCGAAAACATCTGGTCCGGGACCAACGGCGGCGGTATCAGAATTTACAACAAGCAGACAAAGAAGTGGACCACTTTCACGATGGATAACGGCCTGGGTGACGAGAACATCACTTCTCTTATCGCAGACGGTTTTAACCTCTGGAGCGGAACCTTTGACGGCGTATCACTCTTCTCTACAAAACAAAAGAACTGGAAAGTGTACTCGGCAAAAGACGGGCTGACAGATGCCTCGATAACCGCTATGGACGTGGACGGCAATTTCATCTGGTTCGGTACGGATAACGGCGTTACCCGCTTTAATAAAATTCTTCCGGAAGTTTTAATTTCCTCAAAAAAATCATTTATCACCTCGGACAACGAACCGGTTGATATAGATTGTGCGGCTTTAAGCTATAACAAGATAAAGAGCTTTAAGGTCGAATACAGCACCGCGACCTTCCCCGACATTTGGATGACAAAAGGAATTACCCTGCCGGCAAAAGCGGAAGACGGCAGATTTATCACCTCCTGGAATATTACCGATGTCCCGAGTAAAATCGATTTTTATAATCTGAAGCTTACCGCAACCGATGTAAACGATAATACTAATGAGGCCGCAACGGCTATAATAATAGACACTATAGCTCCCGTGGTAACAATCAATCAGACAAAAGAAGAGGAAGCTGAAGGCATGTTTACACTCAGCGGTCTCTATAACAAGAGCAAGATAGAAAAAATTGTCATTACTCCGGGAAATGTAAATGCAATTATGAACCCGGAAAAGAAAACCTTTATGTCTACCACCAATATCAGAGAAGGTTTAAATGAAATAACCGTTACAGCCTATGATTGGGTCGGAAGAACTGCCACTGCTGTTTTAAAAATAAAAGGCAAGCGCTCAGGCAGCGGGCAGGCGCAGGCAATACAGGTGACTCAAAATACCGACGGAACTACCGGGAGTAAACTTATTATAGGCGACAAGATGCTTTTTGAACCCGGAAGCGCAGAATTAAAATCCGAAGTGTTTTCCACGCTCGACAAAATAATTGAAGTTATAAAACAATACCAGACTTCCATTGTTAGAATTGAAGGACACACGGATAATATACCGACTAAAGGAGGTTATTACAAATCAAATCTGGAACTTTCAAATGCCAGAGCTAATAATGTATTTAATTACTTTGTAAGAAAAGGAAATATTTCTCCTGACCGGCTAAAAGTCGAAGGTCTGGGCGATACAAAACCGGTAGCTTCAAACAACACGGAAGAAGGAAGAGCTCTTAATAGGAGAGTTGAGATAGTTATTACGGGAACCACTATAAAATAAATTCGAAATCCTAAGCTCGAAATTCGAAACAAACTAACAAACTAATAAACCAAAAAAAAGACAGCAACCGGTTTTTCGACCTCCGACTGCTGTCTTTCGTCTTCTATCTTTTCTTTCTTTTTTCGAATTTATCTTTTTTTTCGAGTTTCGAATTTCGCGCTTCGAATTTGCTTTTTAACTGTCTTTGCCATGCAGGCGCCGGCGGAAGCGCACCACTCCATGCATTTATTGGCACTTTCAACCCGGATAATAGAGCTGCAATGCGTGCAGGTGGCTTTCTTTTCATCAGAAAATATTTCTACCGTCTCATAACATTTAGGGCATCTATATACGGCGATTCTTAAACCTGTGCCTTTACATTTTTCCGACATATACCGTCCTTAGTTGGCAGATTCTACGCTTTTTACTTCCGGAATTTCTTTCTTTAAGAACTTTTCAATGCCGTTCTTTAACGTCATCTGGGACATGGGACATCCCGCGCAAGCCCCTTTAAGTTTAACTTTTACGACATTATCAGCGGTAACTTCCACAAGTTCAACATCCCCGCCGTCCGCCTGTAAAGAAGGTCTTACCTTATCCAATGCTTTCTGTACTTTTTCTTTGATTATTTCAGCCATATTAACCTCCGGAATTCTTTTTATTTATTATATTAAATTACATCAAATAAATGTATGACTTAAATCACAAAAGAAAGTTGCGAGTAGCGGGTGACGGGTAGCGGGAAAATGATCTAAAAAAGCTTTTGCTCGTAACTCGCAACCCGTAACGCGTAACGTTTTTTATAGTATCTCTATCGGCGGTCCTTCTGCCAGCAATCCTAATTTCTGCCTGTCAATTATAATTATATTTCCTCTTGTAGTTCTTATTACTTTTGCTTCTTTGAAACGGCTGGTAACCCGGATCGTGGTCTCAATGGTTGTTCCGACCATACCGGCTATCTCCTGGCGGGTAAACGGTATCTCATTTCCCATTCTGGCGGATAGAGCCATTAATAGCTTGGCAATTCTTTGTTCAACTTTATCACTAACAAACTCTTCAATTTTTCCCTGAGCAGCCCGCAGGCGTTTACCAAGAGCGACAAAGGTCTTATGAGCGATACCGGGATTGAGGCGGAGAAGTTCCATAAACTCTTCTTTTTTGATCATATTAACTGTGGCTCTTGTAAGAGCTATTGCAGAATAGTAATACGGTTCATTCGCTATAGCAGCTACCTGTCCGATCATATCGCAGTGGCCAAAGACTTCGAGAATTATCTCCCGCCCGTCAGAAGTAAACCTTGTACCCTTTATCTGTCCCTCGGTAATAATGTAAACATACCTGCTCTTATCCCCTTCCTGCGCAATAATATCCCCTCTTCCATATTCCTTTTGCACCGAGACAGAAAGTATTTTAGCCCGTTCTTTTTCGGAAAGGGTCCCGAATAAATTACACGTCTTTATGCCCTCAAGATTTTTCATATATTAATATTATACTTGATATAAAGGTGATTGTCTACTGTTGGAAAAACGAGGGTGCTGGGTTCTAGGCGCTAGGCTCTGGGAAAAGAAAAGGACTTGTTCTTAAAATAAAAACAAGCCCTTTTAGATGTTAAATTAGACTACTTTTTAATTTTGGCGATAAGCGCGGGGACTACTTCGAAAAGATCGCCTACTATACCGTAGGTGGCAATCTCAAATATCGGCGCCTGAGGATCTTTGTTAATAGCTATAATATTCTCGGAGGATTGCATTCCTGCCATATGCTGGATTGAACCGGAAATACCTACTGCAATATATAATTTTGGACACACCGTCTTTCCGGTTTGTCCCACCTGATGAGAATAAGGTATCCAGCCGGCATCAACAGCGGCGCGGGACGCGCCCACTGCACCGTTTATAAGCTGGGCTAACTCACGGATCAACGCAAAGTTTTTAGGATCCCCGAGCCCTCTTCCGCCGGATACGATAATGTCCGCTTCCGAAAGGTTTACGGTGGACTCTACTTCCTTTACAAAATCAACTAATTTTGTGCGGGCAAGCAAGCAGTCTTCCTGAATATTCTTTGCTATAATAAGCCCTTTTCTATTAGGGTCTTTCACTGCTTTTTTAAATACTTTGTGCCTTACGGTAGCCATCTGCGGTCTGAAACTCGGACAGGTAATGGTAGCCATAAGATTTCCGCCGAAAGCAGGGCGGGTCTGAAGAAGAAGTTTTGTATACTGGTCAATATCCAGCTGGGTGCAATCCGCAGTAAGCCCGGTCTCCAGCATAACGGCAACTTTAGGAATAAAAGAACGTCCGAGCGCCGTGGCACCGGTCAGAATAATATTAGGTTTGTACTCTTCAACTAAAGAAACGAGCGCTTTTGAATAGGACTCGTCGTTAAAATCCTTTAAACAATTGGAATCAACTACAAAGACCTTATCGGCACCGTGCAAGATAAGATCATTGGCTTTTCCGGTGACATTATGCCCGATAAGCACCGCGCAAAGTTCTTCCCCGAGCTCTCCGGCAAGTTTTCTGCCTTCATTTAAAAGCTCGTAAACAACCGAGGCAATCTCCCCGTGTCTTTGTTCAGCGTAAACCCAGATACCTTTATAAAGAGAAAGGTCCTGGTCGGATACTTTCCGGTCTACCTGAATAAGTATGGCTTTAAATTTCTTGCAGGCATCCAGACAGGCCCCGCAATAATTACATTTAACTGGATCTATAAACGCTTTTTTTGTATCAAGCATCGTAATTGCACCCTGCGCGCAGGTAGGCAGGCAGAGTTTACAGCCGACGCATTTTTCATTTAATACTTTTATAGCCACAATAGCCTCCGAATCTTTAAACTTTTAATTAATAAGCTTTGCATCTCTTAACTTTTTCGTTATCTTGTCGGCTTTTTCTTCAACCGTAGCGCCTTCGATTATCTCTTTTTTGCCGCTTCTAACCGGCACAAAAACCCTGTTAACCAGGGTGGGTGAACCGCGAAGCCCTATAAAATCCGGGTCACATTCAATATCTTTTGCGCTCCAGATTAAAGCTTTATAACTCTTTGCTTTCATTTTTCCGCGCATAGACTCTATTCTGGGTTCATTTATCTCTTTTACCACGGAAATGAGAACAGGCAGGGAACTTTCTATAACTTCATAGCCGTCATCCATTAGCCTTTCAACTCTGATAGTTTTTGCCGCCGCGTCAACGTTTTCTATTTTTTTAACCCAGGCAACAAAAGGAATATCCAGCCAGTTGGCAATACCGGGACCAACTTGCGCCGTATCTCCGTCCATGGCCTGTTTTCCGGTAAGGATAACATCAGCTCCGCCCATCTTCTTTATACCCTGCGCTAAAGTGTAGGAAGTAGCAAGTGTGTCCGATCCCGCAAACGCACGGTCCGAGAGAATCACACCTTCATCCACACCCATACCTATACAAGTCTTAACTGCCTGGTCCGCTTGAGGGGGACCCATTATAATAACGGTTACTTTCCCTCCAAACTTTTCTCTTAAGCGTATGCCTTCTTCAACCGCGTAAACATCAAAAGGATTGACAATGGCTTCTACGCCTTCCCTTATCAGGGTATTGGTAGCCGGATTAATCGCCACCTTAGTGGTCCCCGGTACCTGCTTTATACATACGACTATGTTCATTGTTGATCTCCTAGAAAAACGATTCCACTGATTACAAAACTTTCGGATTCCACTGATACAAGCACTAACAACCGTCTAAAAGTCTATAACGTCCGTAAGGTCTATAAAGTCTTTTTTAAAGGTGGTACTATTTACTTTATCCGACCTCTGTCCTCAGACTTCCGTCCTCAGGTTCTTTCTTGCCAAGCCTCCAACCATCTAACCATCCAAGCATCATTTTTTTGATGCTATTTCTTTTATCAAACCTAACGCTATTTCGTTTCTCTGAATCTGGTTGGTTCCTTCGTAGATCTGCGTAATTTTTGCATCGCGCATCATTTTTTCTACGGGGTATTCTTTCATGTAACCGTAACCGCCGAGAATCTGAACGGCATCCACGGTCACCTTCATAGCAACATCAGAACAATAAAGTTTGCTCATTGCGGATTCTTTTGCAAAAGCTTTTGCGTCGCCCGCAGCGTCTATAGTTTTTGCCGTCGCATAAAGAAGTGCCCTGGCTGCTTCAATTTCTGTAGCCATATTTGCCAGCATATGCTGTATCGCCTGGAAAGAGCTGATCGGCTGACCAAACTGTTTTCTCTGTCTTGAATAAGCAAGTGCTTCTTCAAAAGCACCTGCGGCGATTCCGAGAGCCTGAGCCGCAACGCCCGGTCTTGAGTTATAAAGTGTATTGACCGCAACAATAGCGCCCATACCTTCTTTAGCTATTACCTGATCTTTATGAACTCTGCAATCCTGGAATACAAGTTCACGGGTCGCAGAAGCGCGAATACCCATTTTATTTTCTTTTTTCCCGAAAGTGAAACCCTTTGCATCCTTCTCTATAATAAAAGCAGTCAACCCTCTGGAACCCCTCGCCCTGTCCGTTACCGCTATTACACTGTAAACCCGGGCTTCTCCGCCGTTAGTGATCCACTGTTTTGTTCCGTTTAACACATAATAGTCGCCGTCTTTTACTGCGGTGGTCTGCATGCCAAGAGCATCGGAACCTGCATTGGCCTCGGTAAGACCAAATGCCGCCAGATCTTTACCGGAAGCGATATCCGGGAGGTATTTTTTCTTCTGAGCATCTGACGAAAACAAAAGGATAGGGAAAGTTCCTAGCGCAGTTGCCGCCATGGAAAGCGCTATAGCGGAACAGACCTTGGACATCTCTTCGACAGCAAGGCAAAGTCCCATAATACCTTTTCCCATGCCGCCGTATTCTTCGGGAATATAAAGTCCGCAAAGACCCGCTTCGCCCATTTTTTTAACTTCTTCAGTCGGGAAGTGACCTTCTTCATCATATTTTTCCCTGACAGGTTTTATATGCTTGGCGGCAAATTCCTTCGCCGTATCTATTATCATTTGCTGCTCTTCTGTGAAAAAATAATTCATCATATTTTTCTCTCCTTTTCCTTGTATTAAAAAGCTTTCAAAGCTTCTTTCGCGGCAGACAACTCTGCTTCTTTCTTGCTTTTACCCCGTCCTTCACCAAGGATACTTCCGGCAAAAGCAACCCGCACTATAAAAGTTTTTTGATGTTCAGGCCCCTCTTCCGAGGCGATATGATAGACCGGCCTTTTCTTGAACTTTTTCTGGATAAGTTCCTGAAGCTCGGATTTGTAATCCTTTGCTTCCCTCTCATCCACCACCAGATTATTTAAAACAAATTCTTTTATAAATTTTGCAGCGCTTTCGAGACCGCCGTCCAGATAAATAGCGCCCACCAGCGCTTCAAAAGCATTTGAGAGATTAGATTCTTTATTTCTGCCCTCGGAAGCTTCTTCCCCTCTTCCCAGAAGCAGATACCCGCCAAGATTACACTTTCTCGCTGCAGCAGCCAAGCTGGGCTGGCTAACCGCCATAGATTTAACCCTGGTCAGGAAACCTTCATCTTCATCTTTATACTTCTCAAACAAGTACCGGTTAGTCACTACACCTACCACCGAATCTCCAAGAAACTCCAGTCGTTCGTTTGATTCTTTTCTCTCAAACTTATTCTCGTTTACGAAAGAAGAGTGGGAAAAAACCGTTCCTAAAATATCAACGGCTTTAAACCGGTAACCTATTATTTTTTGGAACTCAGTAAGCTCTGTTTTTGTTTCAGCGTCAGAACTTTTCATCCAACGTATTTTTTGACCGCAACAGTGGCATTATGCCCGCCAAATCCAAAGGAATTGGAAATAGCAAGATTTACGGTTTTTTGTTTGGCTTTATTCGGCACATAATCAAGGTCACATGCAGGATCCGGGTTAACCAGATTAATAGTCGGAGTAATAAGATCGTTCTTTACCGAAAGTACGGTGGTAATGAACTCAGCCCCGCCTGCCGCCCCGAGCATATGTCCTATCATTGATTTTGTACCGCTAACTGAAAGTTTATAAGCATGTTCCTTAAATACACGCTTTATAGCCGCAGTTTCACCCGCATCGCCCAAAGGCGTTGAGGTTCCGTGAGCATTCACATAATCTACATCTTCCGGCTTTGCGCCTGCATCTTTAATGCAATTTTCCATAGCGCGGGCGCCGCCTTCTCCGTCTGCCGGCGGAGCAGTCATATGGAAAGAATCGGAAGACATACCGTACCCGACCATTTCCGCATATATTTTTGCTCCCCTGGCTTTTGCATGCTCAAGTTCTTCCAAAACCACGATACCGGAGCCTTCTCCCATGACAAAACCATCCCGGTCTTTGTCAAACGGACGGCTTGCATGTTTCGGATCATCATTACGGCAGGACATAGCCTGAGCGGAACAGAAACCCGCCATCGCAAGCTCTACTATGGTACATTCAGAACCGCCGGCAACCATAACATCCGCATCTCCGTATTGAATATGCCGGTAGGAAGTTCCGAGGCTGTTATTACCTGAAGCACAGGCCGTCACAACACAAGCACTCGGACCTTTTAAGCCCAGTTGTATTGAGACCATTCCTGCGGCCATATTAGAAATCATCATGGCTATAAAGAAAGGACTAATTCTTGAAGGACCTTTTTCGATAAGAGTATAGGTTTGGTCCATAAGGGTGGTAAGACCACCGATGCCCGAACCAATAATAACACCCATTCTGGTGGCATCTTCTTTAGTGATGTCAAGACCGGAATCCTTCATCGCCTGAACAGACGCCGCCATAGCGTACTGGGTAAAACCATCCATACGCCGGGCGCTCTTCTTGTCCATGTATAATGTAGGATCAAAACCTTTGACTTCACAGGCAATCTGAGTAGTCAGACGGGAAGCGTCAAATCTGGCGATTTTATCTGCGCAGCTGACGCCGTCACAAAGATTTTTCCAGAATGTATTAACATCATTACCAGCCGGGGAGATCACCCCGAGGCCGGTAACTACGACTCTACGTTTCATGATTTAACCGTGTCCGATTAGGAGTTGGTTTTTTCTTTTAAGTATTCAACGACATTCGAGACTGCCTTGATCTTTTCGG
>MFGS01000184.1:7020-10108 GCA_001778355.1 Candidatus Firestonebacteria bacterium RIFOXYA2_FULL_40_8 | reverse complement strand
TCGAAAGCCATAACAAGTTCGACTGTATCAAGGGAATCTGCACCCAAATCATCAACAAATGATGCGGTCGGGGTAACCTGGGCTTCTTCTACGCCCAGCTGTTCAACTATGATTTTCTTCACTCTCTCTTCAATTGTAGCCATTTTAACTCCTCCTTGGTATTTCTGTTGCTTAAGCGGTATGTCGCTGCCGCTTTAAGTAAAAAACCCAAACCGGCGACCCAACTTGTGGCCAAGCCGACAGCTTAGTTTTTAACGGGGGGTTCACCCTCCGCTAAAAGATTATATATTCTAGTGAAATGAACTCGTTTTGTCAAGTCCTTTTTTCCGACCTCATTGCTCAATTATTCATGTTTTACAATGGTTTTTGCGTTTTTCACCTCTTCAATCTATATGAGGTCGTTGATTCCACAGATTTTGAAAGCGGATTCCACTGATACAGGATAAAAGCTTAAAACTACGAATTTTGGTATTTATTTTAAAACATAGGATTACTATAAGTAGTATAGCTGCGTCTACATACCACAATATATTGATATCCATTAAAAACGGGCTGACATTCTTCGCCAGCCCGTCTTCTATATATGTCTTGTATCAGTGGAATCCTGAAGCTTTGTAATCGGTGTAATCGCTTTTACGACATTACCATTCCGCCGTCTATCGCCAAGACTTGCCCGGTTACATAGTCAGCCAGCGGAGAGGCGAAGAAAAGGACGCCATTTGCTACATCCTGAGGCTGTCCCATGCGGGAAAGCGGAACAAACTTGAGCATTGCCTGTTTTTGTTCTTCTGTAAGCTTATCTGTCATGGCCGTCTGGATGTACCCCGGTGCAACGGCGTTTACGGTAATATTCCTGTTAGCATACTCTTTTGCTATCGACCTGGTAATACCGAGAACTCCTGATTTTGAAGCCGCATAATTTACCTGTCCGGCGTTCCCCATAAGCCCGATGACCGAGGAAATGTTAATAATACGCCCGTATCTTGCCTTCATCATAGTCTTAACTGCCGCTTTTGTGCAGTTAAAAGTACCTTTTAAATTAATCGCTATAACCAAATCCCAATCCTGCTCGGACATACGGATAAGAAGCCCGTCTCTGGTAACTCCCGCGTTATTTACAAGAATATCCAGCTTTCCAAGATCCTTGACTGTGCTTTCAATCAAAGCATCACACTCCGCCGCCACGGAAACATTAGTCTTATACGCCGCCGTCTTTACTCCGAGTGCTGCCAGTTCTTTTGCAGTCTCCTCTGCCTTTTCTATGTTAACATCGCAGATAGCAATGTTCGCCCCTTCTTTCGCCAGAGTTTCCGCAATCGCCTTACCAATACCCTGCGCCGCTCCGGTTACCAGTGCCACTTTACCCTTTAACATATCCATCTTTATACCCTCCGGTTAAAATAAGCAAATAAAGCAAAAACAGCAAGTGCAGCAACTACAGAAACCAAGACTAATTGAAAAAAGTTGACTTTATCAAACCTGTGTTTATTATACTTCTAACTTATTCTTTGCTTCCTGTTCTTGCTGTCTTTGCTTTACTTGCTTGCTTCTTGTTTAAACTTCTCTAACGTTTCCGTGTTATCTATATTGTATACACGGGCTTCTTTTTTTATTTTTCTGACTAAACCGGAAAGGACTTTACCGGGGCCTACTTCCACGAAAAGTTCAACGCCGTCTTTAAGCATTCTGCAGATGGTGTCTTCCCAGAGAACACTCGAGACTACCTGTTTAACCAGGAGTTCTCTCGCAGTATTTCCGTCTTTCACGTAATCTGCGGTTACATTGGCTATTATTTTTGTGGCTGGATTATTGAATTTCACATTCGCAAGCTCTGCGGCTAATTTTTCCTGCGCGCTTGTCATCAAGGTAGAGTGGAACGGGCCGCTAACGGCTAAAGGAATTGCTTTTCCGCCTGCACCTTTCGTAAGCTTACACATCTCTTCAACGCCTTCTTTTGTACCTGAAACCACTATCTGTCCGGGTGAGTTATAATTTGCGGGAGCTACGAGGCCTACTCTTGAGGCATCTTTGCAAAGCTGGTTAACTTTATCTCTTGGAAGCATTAATATTGCAGCCATCGTCCCTCCGGAAGCGGCTTTCATGAACTCCCCGCGTTTCCTGACTATCTTTACCGCATCGGTAAAATCAAGAACACCTGCCGCCACAAGCGCGGAGTATTCACCGAGTGAGTGACCCGCGACAACATCAGGTTTTGCAAAAGGCAAAACTTCCTGAAGTATAGCAATGCTGGTTGTAAGAATTGCCGGCTGGGCATTTTCGGTGCTTTTTAATACATCATCAGGACCAAGAAAACAGACATCCGATATCTTTGAACCAAGAGCAGTATCAGCAGCATCATAAATACTTTTTGCTTTGGAAAACTTTCCAAAGAACTCCGTACCCATGCCAATGCTTTGTGATCCCTGACCGGGAAAAAGAAATGCTGTTTTCATTAATAGGCTCCTTTAGTGAAAAAAATATTACGCAGATGTAAAGATTTAATTAAATTGACCACTTTATAACGGCGGCGCCCATAGTTAAGCCGGCGCCAAATGCAGTTATTACAAGGATATCGCCTTTTTTTAAACGTCCGGAAGCATACGCTTCGGACATAGCTATAGGTATAGAAGCTGAAGAAGTGTTACCGTATTTTTCAAGATTAATGAATACTTTTTCCGGCGGAAGCTTCATTCTTTTTGCAATAGATTCTATTATTCTTATATTTGCCTGGTGCGGAATAACAAGCGAAACATCTTCGTATTTCAATCCTGCTTTAAGAAGCGCCGTATCAATCGCCCTTTCCATGCCTTTGACCGCATTTTTAAATACTTCGTTGCCTTCCATCTTAATAAAATTGGTTCTATTTTTCAGAACTTCTTCCGTGATCGGGGTTCTTGAACCGCCGGCCGGAACTTCCAGAAGATGGGTTTTCGTCCCGTCCGAGAAGATATAAGAAGAGAGAATTCCCGTGTCTTCTTCCGTCGCCTGTAATACCGCAGCGCCGGCGCCGTCGCCAAAGAGGACGCAGGTATTTCTGTCGGTCCAATCCGTAAGTTTTGAAAGACAATCTGCGCCGATAACCAGTATG
>MFGS01000184.1:0-7005 GCA_001778355.1 Candidatus Firestonebacteria bacterium RIFOXYA2_FULL_40_8 | reverse complement strand
GTGGCTATCATGCCTTTTGCAAGAGTAAGACCGTAAATAAAACCGGAACAAGCAGCGCTTAGATCGAAAGCGGCAGCTTTTGTAGCTTTAATATTATTCTGAATAAAGCAGGCAGAAGAAGGAAATGCCATGTCCGAAGTAACCGTTCCTACTATTATTACATCAATTTCCTCCGGCGTTATTTTTGCCATTTCCATGGCTTTTAAAGCGGCTTGCGTCCCCAGATCAGAAGTAGCTGTTTTCTCGTCCGCAATATGCCGTTCAGACATTCCGGTACGGGTCTTTATCCACTCGTCCGAAGTCTCCACCATTTTCTCAAGGTCTTTGTTTGTCAAAACTTTTTCCGGCGCGAAAAAACCAACACCTGTAATCTTTGCTTTTATAGTTGACATATTTTACTCCGTTTCATTATTGCTGAATTTTTTGATCTCTTCAGCGATATGATCTTGAACTTTACTTTGGATGGATTCTACCGCGGTTTTGAAAGCATTTTTCATAGCTTTTACGTTGGAACTTCCGTGGCCGACAAAAATGTAACCATTAATGCCGAGAAGCGGGGCGCTGCCGTATTCGGCGTAATCAGTCTTCTTTATTATACCTTTAAACACCGGTTTTAAGATCCAGGCGGCAACGGAAATGAATATACTCTTCCCGGAAAGCTCCGCTTTTAATATTGCAAAGAAGTTTTTTGCCAAACTTTCGGCAAATTTCAGAACTACATTTCCGACAAAACCGTCGCACACTATAACATCCGCTTTATCGGATAGGATATCTCTTCCTTCTATATTCCCGATGAAGTTAACGTTGGTAGCTTTTATAAGCTTGGAGGCCTCGATAGTGAGTTCATTCCCTTTGGTCTCTTCTTCTCCGATACTTAGAAGTCCTACCCTGGGTGTACCCGCTTTTATAACATCATTATAATATACCGCGCCCATTATTGCGAATTGCTGGAGATGTTTTGGTTTACAGTCAGCGTTAGCTCCGGCGTCCAGAATAAGAGCCCGTCCGTGTTTAGACGGAAAGAAAGCGCCGAGTGCGGGACGCGCAACTCCCTTAAGCCTTCCAAGTTCAAAAAGCGCCGTGGCCATAACCGCGCCGGTATTGCCGGCAGAAATTAAGGCATCAGCTTTTTTATCTTTAACGAGTTTGATACCGACGACAAGAGAGGAATCTTTTTTCTGTTTATAAGCATCGGTAGGGGATTCATGCATGCCTATCACTTCGGAAGCATGTACAATAGAAATAGCCAAACCTTTGGTTTTATATTTTTCAAGTTCGGCTTCAATCCTTTTTTTATCTCCCACAAGGATCACTTCGATGCCGAATTCTTTTGCGGCTAGAACGGCGCCTTCTACTTCTATCTCCGGGGCGTTATCGCCGCCCATTGCGTCAAGGGCTATTTTCATGGGGTTATCCGATCAGGCTCAAATAAATGAGTCCTTCGGCTAAACGTCCAATACTTCTTTTTTTCCGTAATATCCGCAGTTTTCACAAACTCTGTGAGGGAGCTTGCTTTGTTTACACTGTGGACAAACAGATAGACCGGGGGTCTTTAATTTCCACTGGGATCTCCTGTGATCCCTTCTTGAAGCAGAGAATCTTCTTTTTGGATTTGCCATACTTCCTCCTTAAATAAAAAACCGTCTATAAAGTCCAAAAGGTCTGTAAGGTCCAAAAGTCTTGAATTATTGTGGTTTTATTATATTTCACAACTCCAAAACATAAACCTAGCACCCAGAACCTAGAGCCTAGCACCTGTTGTTACTTTTTCTTTTTTTCTTTTAATAGTTTTTTTAAATTTGCAAAGGGTTTTGAATCTTCCCCTTCGCACGTGCATTTTGCCTTATTTAAATTCTTACCGCACCCGGGGCAGATGCCTTTGCATTTTTCGCTGCAAACTGCTATCTCGGAAGCTGCAAGCAGAACCGCCTGCCTTACATCATCAAAAAGATCCAGTTCCGCTCCTGCAAGAAGCTCCTCATCAAGGCCTTCTTTAAATATCTGTCCATCTTCCTGAAAACTCCCTTTAACATACTTATGGTCAAAATCCGCGTCAATATTTCTTTTAAAAACCTTACCGCACCTGGCGCAAACAGTTTCCAGTACGGTTTTAACTTTGCCCCTCACTGTAAAACGCTCTATTTTATTATCAACGTCCAGGGTGCATTTTACTTTACTGAGAAACTTTGTATCTTCTATATCTATACCAAGTTTTTCAGCGGTTTCGTCTATATCGTAAGATGAAACACCTTCTTCGAGCTTTTGTATATTAATAATCATATTTTGCCTTGTAAAAGGTATATTTTACATGAATGATACCGGTAAAGTCAATATGAAAATACGTTGTGTTTCCCCATTATTTCGAATAAATCTTATAAAAAGCATACAAACTAAGCCATAATGGAATTTCTGCAAGTGGAGTTTTCCTGTTTTCTGTGACTTATGAGTAACGTACAGAAATTTATTGAAGTGTTCGGAAAAAAGGCTGAATTGTTCGAGCAAAGCGAGTTATTCAGCCGCCGAACATGGAGATA
Organism: Candidatus Firestonebacteria bacterium RIFOXYA2_FULL_40_8; assembly: GCA_001778355.1. GTDB lineage: Bacteria > Oederibacteriota > D2-FULL-39-29 > D2-FULL-39-29 > D2-FULL-39-29 > D2-FULL-39-29. The sequence goes on along the minus strand of MFGS01000184.1, from coordinate 4,471 downwards.
AATTTCCTCCAGTTGCGAATCGGAACAGAAAAGGGGGAAACTCCGCAAAAATACCATGATTTCATTTGATTTAAAGCCTAATTATTCACGGTATATAAAAATTTGTTCCTGACTACGTCGGAAATCAGCACCTAATTAAAAAAGGGCGGCAAAATTGCCGCCCTTTTGGTTTAACTTATTAAACCTTACTCTACTTTTTCTTCGGAATCCTTTGCTTCAGATTTTGTTTCCGTCGCCGCTCCTGCCGCGACTGCTTTTCTTTTCTTTGGCGCCTTATTCACTTCTCTTGTCTGTATTTCAAGATCAAAAAATGAATCTTTAAGAACGTCAATGGGCTTTAAGGCCGAAACATTATACTGTTTCACTAATTTACCACCCTTGTAGATAGATACTTTATTGACAATATTGTATTTGCCAAGCTTAAAGGTGGCAGGGCCGAACACAACTTTATTAAGTATCTTTTTTCCTTTATTATATTTGTCCGCGGAATCATATTCTACTATTCCTAACTGCTGTGTGTCCTTGTCGACATAATATCTTATTGACTTACCTTTTATGAACCTGTAGACTTTGCCATCCATTTCCTCTTCTGTTTCAATTGCGTCTTTCATATTCCGCTTGTGCATATAATACCAATCCGGAAGTATGCTGACAGCGATGAAATCAACGTTGATTGTACCTTTCTTAGCACTCATGCCTTTTTTTATATCATAGAAATCCTCGCCGTCAAAGATACGTTTGCTGATAACATTTATTTCCGACGGAGTAACTTCCTGCACTTCGTACATTTTTCTTTTGCTTTCTGTGTAAAGTTTGACCCTGTTAATTACCGTTATAGTTCTGGTGTGGGTATCAATTCTATCGGTACCCTGTTCTTTTCCGGTAAAAAACTTCTTTACCTTTGCCTTCCAGCTCAGATCAGGAACGAAGGTCGTAGTCTCATACTCCTCTTCTCTCTCTTTCGTAATATCAAAAGCAAGTACCGTTAGAGGTCTTTCCATGGAAAAACTATCAGCTTTTTTTTGAGCGTCAGATTGAAATTTTGACGCCGCAAAAAGCCCCATAGAAAAGAAGAATGTCAGTGCAAGTATCGAAAGTACTGTTCTTTTCATATCACACCCCCATAATTTCGGTTATTAACCGAGTAAGTAGTATCTTATTATATACTTTTTTCCACTGTATTTTCAAACATTAAATAGGCCCTATCAACTTTCCTGAATCAAGTATTCTGAGGAAAATATCAACTATTTTAGGATCAAATTGGGTGCCTCTGCATTTACCAAGCTCTAAAATTGCTTCTGTTTTCGACATTTTTGCCTTATGCGGCCTGTCTGTTGTCATTGCGTCATAAGCATTTGCAACAACAAGTACCCTTGCTATCAAAGGTATCATATCGCCTTTAAGACCTTCCGGGTAGCCTTTGCCGTCCCATCTCTCATGATGATATTTTACGTAAATAAGAACGCCTTTAAACTCTTCAACATGCTCAAGAATACTTAAAGCATCCATAGGGTGCCTTTTGATTATTTCGAACTCCTGCTTTGTGAGTTTTCCTTTTTTATTCAGTATGTTATCGCTGATACTCATCTTTCCGACATCATGGAGCATTGCCGCCATATATAATTTTTCCCTGTCAGCTTCCGGAAGCTTAAGTACATCCGCAATAGCTGAACAGTAAGATATTACTCTTTCCGAATGTTTCTGGATATCCGCGTCTTTTCTTGCAATTGCGGTTGAAAGCGAAGCAATAAAACTTGAGAGTAATTTTTGGGTTATTTTATTTTTGAACTCGAGGGATTCAAGATCATTTTTCTTTGATCTTTGCATCTCCCAAATAATGGATTTCATCCAGAGTCCCGTCAGTAAAACAGCGGCAATCTTTACCGACTCATAAAAATAATCCAGCGCTGTCAAAGTGTTCACGGTATCAGAATAAGCAAGACCGAATAAAAATACGCAAATAACACCGACCGCGCTGAAAAAAACGACATTCGGAACGAAGAAAGCCCAGCCGACAATCTGAAGAAGCATCAGAATCCAGTAAGGAGATTTGCTGCCTCCTGTAGCCCAAACCACAAAGAACATTATCGGGATAATAAATAATACTCCAAGTATACTCGAAAGTATTTTTTGACTCTCATATACAAAAAGGATATTTGAGACAGCGAGAACCGATCCTGCAAGGGAAAATATCACGACGTAGATATAATAGGGGTTTTCGGGAGAAAGACTAATAAGCATCAAAATAATAACAAGCAGTCCGAGTAAGCCGAGATAAATCAACGTATGATTAAGATAGACGTTATTGTCCTTGCTTAAATATTTTTCTGCAATACCTTTCTTCCCCATGTTTTACTCCTATCTGTTCTTGATCATAATATCTATTCTATGATTTTCTATCGTGTCTTCGAACCCGCTGTATTTAATATTTTTTTCCGGCAGGATAAGAGTATCTGAAAAATATTGCGCCAGTATCTTTGCTTGTTCGCCCGCAACACCGGCGTCCTCACCATGCGCCTCTATACTCGAAAAAAGAGTAAAATTGTCTTTTAAGAAATCCGACATCTCCCTGAGCACCGGAACACCCTCGTCAAGTATTTTTGTTTTTTCCTTCTCAATATCAAATATTTTCTTTCTGGTAACGGAAACATACAAGCCGTCGTTCTCCTGATGCACCAGGTAGTGAATGACAAAAGGCGAACCGATAACGGTCCTCGGATTACCCGCCTGATCAACAAGATTGATCAAATATGAATAAGGATTTCCCACTTTAATTATTTTGTTTGAGGCATTTCTGCCGCTCCATTCAATAATTTCCGGCGGCTTCCCTTTTCCTTCGAATTTTTTAAATGTTTTACCTTTTGAATCGGTGACAATAAGCTCCCAGGTTGCCGTCTTAAACCCGACGGCTTTTAAAGAAAAACTAGCTATCGGCTCTTTAACAAAAACGGAAAGATACGGAAAAGCGACTTGCGTACTTGAAAGCATTTTTGGCACAGCATCCTTTAAGTCGGAAAGTACGGGAGATTTTTCCAGAAATTTTTTCTCCGTATCTATTGACGGAAGCACGGCTTCATTGATATTCATTTTAATTTCCAGCAGAGGTTTTTCACTTTTTACCTTAAGCTTGTCTTCCCCTGTTACAGTAACATCATCAATACGACCCGAAGATTTCTTAGCAGGTACAGCACTTTCCGGCTTTTTTACCTCAGGGGTTACTTCCGGTTTCGCAGCTTCCTGGGCAAGAAGAAGCAACCCAAATATCATTATTAATACAATGCTTTTCATTGAAGCTCCTTTGATAAAACGATTCCGCTGATACAAGCCAATATTTTTTTTAAAAATTCGGCGGAGTTTTTCCCGCCTTCCTTCAATTGTCAATCGTCATTCGTAAATTGTAAATAGCTTCATTTGGATAACTTAAATCTAAACGTAACCACGTCCCACTTGTCGTCCCGTATCCTCAGCTTTTTATTTACTCTCTTTGCTTTCTGATTTCTTTCTGCAAATTGCCTTAGCGGTTCCAAGCATAGGACGTTTACCTTCAAGAAACACCGGCATTCTATCCTTGCCTATTTCGAAACCCAGTGAAACAATGATTGTGGCTTCCGGTTGAAGCGGGTTTTTTAATGTCATTCCATTTTTCTTACTAAACTCCTGATGCGAGTAGCCTTTGTCGTCTACAAGGTTCCAGACAAGGAAAAAACTTTTAATTTCCTGCATTTGCTTGTTTTTTAAACATACATCCATAAGCACAAATTTCGCTCCGGCACCGGGATATTTTACAGCTCCTTTTTCATCTTCATATGTATCAGCGTAACTGTAATCGTCTACCTTAAACTCCATTCCCACAAGGTTTTCCTGCTGAGGAGCGGCGGCGGGAATGCCCGTTGAATTTTCGCTTGCTATATTTACCTTCAATGTATCTTTTCCTTCAAGATATCTTTTTGGATTTTTCGCGAATTCATCCTTATGCGCGGGACAGCAGAGAAAATACGGTTTCTTATTTATTTTCTGTTCCATAAACGACCTTGTTTTCCTGTTCTCCTGCGTACCGCAAACAGCACAGGTTATTATTTCATTGGCATATTTAAACGATGCCGAATCGAATTTTGCTTTATGAGCAGGACTTGCGAAATAATATCTTACGCCGTTGTAGTCACTATACGAGGTAGCAGCTGTTATATCTATCTTAGCACCGGTCATCGGACAGGTTGTCTTTTTGGCTTTGAAATCATCCTTTGTTTCCGGAGCCTGCGCATTTAAACAAGCACAAACCAGAAGACCAAATACCATTGCGAATAAGACACTTTTCATAGACACTCCTTTATAAATACAATACCGTTAACACGTTCCACGTTACTCACGTTGCTAACGTTCTATATTAATGTGTTATCATAAAACTAAACAACTCCGATATCTAAACCCAGCACCAAGGACCTAGAACCCAGCGCCTATTATTTCGCTAATT
>MFGS01000183.1:25799-29985 GCA_001778355.1 Candidatus Firestonebacteria bacterium RIFOXYA2_FULL_40_8 | reverse complement strand
GTTTATAAGGCCCTGGTACTCGGGACCGGGGATTATGTTTTAAAAAATGGCTTTAAAAAAGTAGTTATCGGTCTTTCTGGCGGGATTGACTCCGCCATTGTTGCGGCTATTGCCGCGGATGCGCTCGGTAAAGAAAACGTCACCGGGGTGTTCATGCCGACGAGATACTCCTCAAAAGAGTCGCTGGATGATGCTGAAGGTCTGGCAAAAGCACTCGGTATAAACTTTAAAATAATATCCATTGAAAATACGTTTAAAAATTTTCTCGAACTTTTAAAGCCGGAGTTCGCGGGGACGGCGGTGAATATTGCCGAAGAGAACCTGCAGGCGAGGATTCGCGGAAATATTTTAATGGCGCTTTCAAATAAATTCAACTGGCTGGTCTTAACGACCGGCAACAAATCCGAGATGAGCACGGGGTACGCCACGCTTTACGGTGATATGGCAGGCGGGTTCGCCGTCATAAAAGATGTGCCCAAGATGCTGGTTTACGAAATATCAAAATATAGGAACTCGGTTTCAAAAGTAATCCCGGAAAATGTCCTCACTAAAGCTCCGACCGCGGAATTAAGGGACAATCAGAAGGATTCTGACTCTCTGCCTGAATACTCGGAACTCGACCCCATACTAAAACTTTACGTCGAAGAGGACTATGACACCAAACAGATAATTGCCAAGGGTTATAAAAAAGAAACAGTAGAGAAGGTCTCCCGTCTTGTGGATTTTAGCGAGTACAAACGCCGCCAATCTCCTCCCGGCGTAAAAATAACACCCAAGTCCTTCGGGAGAGACAGAAGAATCCCGATAACGAATAAGTATAAAGGATAAAAAGAATTTACGACTTACGATTGACAATTGACGATTTAATGAAGGCGGGAAAAGCTCCCCGCCGAATATAATTCAATACCACAATAATGTAGAACGTGAGTAACGTGCTAACGTGTAACGTTTTAACGGGAAGTGTCTTATGATTAAGTTCTGGTTAATAGCGATTGTCATTTTTATTGCCGCTATATTTCTCGCATCTTTTATAGTAAACCTTCTAAAACTTTCTTTCGCCATTTTTAAAGCAATTCTAATAATTTTGCTTATACTTGCGATATTTTTCGTAGTCCTATACTACACCGGCCTTCTAGAAAAAATCCCTTTCCTGAATGAGTTATTCCTGAAATTCAAAGAAATAATCCTTCCAAATGTACGTAAAGCAGTAGGTACGGTAACATAACCAAGCAAAAGAAGCCGGGGAAGGAAGAAAAGCAGGCAAAGAAAAAGTGAAAATAACACTCGGTCAAAGTTCCCTGTTTTAATATCTCACTTTTATTAGCTATTAGAAATCAGTAATTAGTTATTGTGTTACGCGTTTTCCCATCAGCCATATCTCAGCATTGCAGATTGTCACAGACAATGAAAATAATAATTTCCTAGCAATGAAGAAGTCCAGAGGACCCTCTCCTCTGGTTCGCGAGTATTATTGAGCGAATGCCTGCATTAAGAAAACTCTTGTACGGGTGAAAAACTATGCATTCTCCCATGACCCGTATTCTATGATGCCCTTATAAAGTATCTGAAACGTCACTTTAAGCGCGCAGTAGATCGGGACGGCAAAGAGCATGCCCCATAGGCCCATTAGAGCGCCGCCTATGGTTACGGAAAGTATTACGGCTATAGGATGGAGGTCGACTGACTGCCCGACGGCGATTGGGGAAACGGCAACATTATCTATTAACTGTACTCCCATCATTACGGCCACGACGGAGCCGGCCATGGCGCCGGATTTATGTTCAACAAGCGCAACGAAGATGGCAGGTATCATACCCATTATAGGTCCAAGATAAGGAATAATATTTGTTATTCCGCAAATTATGCCTATAATAAGAGCGTATTTTAATCCGATAAGCGACAGTCCGATTACCGAGAGAATGGCGACAATTGTACAGTCAATAAGCTGGCCTCTTACATAATTTCCGACTGATTTGTTGATCTCAAAAAGAAGACAGAGTACGGTTTCAAAATATTTATTTGGGACAACCCGGATAATATTTTTTCTGAAGCCCCGGCCGTCTTTTAAAATGAAAAATGTCAGAAAAAGGACTATTAAACTGCTTGTAACCAGGCCTAAGAGTGTTTTAAGAATAAAAGGCATATTCTCGCCCAGCATGGTCGGAAGATCTCCCAGCTTTTGCGTGATCATGTTCTGCAGCATACCCTTTTTCATGTTGGGGATTTTTGCTTCGAGTGTTGCCGCGTTTTCTATAAGGCTTACTTTAATTCTTTCTATATACGCAGGAACCTGAGTTTTTAAGAGTGTTATTTCGGCTTTGATGCTTCCAAATCCCAGACTGACTACTAATCCGGCGATAAAAATAAAACCTATAAAAATCATTGCGACAGCCCAGGTTCTTTTTATGCCCCAGCTTTCAATTTTATCGGCAAGCGGGTTTAAAGCATATACTAAAATAAAAGCCACCAAAAAAGGCGTGAGCAGATCCTGCGCCATATAAAATATTACCAAAGCGATCAGTATTACAAAATAGATCCCAAGGAGCTTTATCCAGTTCCAGACTTTAAGATTCTGTCTCGTTTCCATTTGTTGCTCCTTTTAAGGTTGCATCCGTCGTAGCCCTTAAACGTTTCGCTATCATCTGGGAGAGCTGCAGAAGGACTTTTGAACCCAGCCTGGGATCTCTTTTTAAAAGTTCCAGAAAATCAGGTCTGTAAAACCCGAGTATCTTAGTTTTACCGCTTGCAACAGCGGTTGCTGATCTCGGAGATTCATCCAGTAGTGCGATTTCTCCGAAAAAGTCGCCTGTTTTAAGGGTTGTCAGTTCTTTTTCGCCGACCACGGTTTTCTTTGAAAGTTTTATACTGCCTGATCGTACTATATACATGCCCGCTCCGGGTTCTTTTTCATGAAAAACCTGCTCGCCGTCCATATACTCCCTCTCGTGGGTGATAATCTCTATTTTGTTCAGTTCCACAAGGTTAAGATCGGAAAATATCGGTATTTTTTCCAGTATCTTTGCGATCTCGCTTTTATCTACCCCGAATATCTTGCGCAAACGTTCAAAGATGTTTTCTGCAATATTAGGCATTTAATCCTCCGGAAGGTTATTTGAAAAATCCTGTTTGTATTTGATAATAGCTTTTTCAAGCTCTTCTGTAGTTTCCGGGTCAAAATCTGAAAAATCTTTTATTCTTTTTACCAGTTTATGGAAGTTTTCATCCATAAATTTGTAAAGACCCGTCTCAAAATCTTTTACTTTCTCGGCAGGAACCGTATCGAGATAACCTCTGGTTACCGCAAAAAGTATAATGACCTGTTTTTCCACGGGAACCGGTTCATACTGATCCTGTTTAAGGATTTCCACAAGACGCTGGCCCCGGTCTAGCTGGGATTGCGTTACCTTGTCCAGCTCGGCTCCGAACTGGGCAAAACTGACAAGTTCCCAGTACTGGCTTAAAGTGTTTCTAAGTCCACCCGCGGCTTTTCTCATAGCTTTGTTTTGAGCTGCGCCGCCGACTCTTGAAACCGAAAGACCGGCATTTATTGCCGGACGTATGCCCGAGTAAAATAAATTACCCTCAAGATATATCTGCCCGTCGGTAATTGATATAACATTGGTCGGAATATAAGCGGAAATATCTCCGGCTTGGGTTTCTATTATCGGAAGCGCGGTTAAAGTACCTCCGCCTTTTTCGTCATTCATCTTTGCGGCTCTCTCAAGGAGGCGGGAGTGGAGATAAAAAATATCACCGGGGTAAGCTTCCCTGCCCGGGGGTCTTCTGAGTAAAAGCGAAATTTCCCTGTAAGCAACAGCATGTTTTGAAAGATCATCATAGATTATAAGCGCGTGTTTTCCCGAATCCCTGAACTCTTCCCCGATGGAACAGCCTGCGTAAGGTGCTATATATTGCAGAGAGGCGGGATCGGAAGCAGTTGCGGAAACAATTATTGTGTGGTCTAACGCGCCGTTTTTTTGGAGAACATCAACTACCTGCGCTACCGTTGATTTTTTCTGGCCGATAGCAACATAGATGCAGACAACATCACTGTTTTTTTGATTAATTATAGCGTCTACGGCGATGGCTGTTTTTCCGGTTTGCCTGTCTCCGATGATTAATTCGCGTTGCCCCCGGCCTATCGGTATCATGGAGTCAATCGCCTTAATTCCGGTTTGCAAAGGAT
>MFGS01000183.1:1207-25780 GCA_001778355.1 Candidatus Firestonebacteria bacterium RIFOXYA2_FULL_40_8 | reverse complement strand
GATGGGTCTTGTTTTTTTATTGGGTATAGGTCCTTTTCCGTCCAGAGGATTTCCGAGAGCGTCAATTACCCTGCCGCAAAGTTCTTTTCCCACGGGAACTTCCACCACGCGGCCGGTGCATTTTACGATATCGCCTTCTTTAATGGCTTCATCGTTTCCAAGAATAACGATACCGATGTTATCTTTTTCCAGGTTGAGCGCTATACCAAAAACACCTTCTTTAAATTCAACGAGCTCGAAATATCTTACTTCGTCAAGACCGTAAACCCGGCAGATACCGTCACCGACCTGAAGCACGATACCCGTGTTTTTTTTGTCCAGTTTACTTTCAAAGTCAGCTATTAAACCTTTTAAAATAGAGGTAATCTCTTCCGGAGTTGTCTTTACTTCTTTAGCCATAATGTCCCCTTTATCCCGTTAGAAAATCACAATACGTCGAATTCTAAAGACGCATGCTTTTACGGGTATAATACGTACAATAATACTTGCCAATCCGTTACATTTTCTAACGGGATTTACATTCACTTTAAAAGCAGGGTGCCGAGTTCCGCAAGTCTGTTCTTTAGGCTTCCGTCGTACATCTCCGTGCCGATATTTATGATCATTCCGCCGAGTAGTGCGGCTTCCACCGAATACTCCACAAGAAATCTGCTCTTGTATCTTTTTTCCAGAGCGCTTGTAATCTTTGCTTTCTGCTCCTCTGAAAGAGAGAAGGCGCTTTGTATTTTAGCCGCCTTAAAACCGTGGTTTTCGTCGTAGATATTTTTAAACTCAATCCCTATTTCAGGTAAAAAAGCAAAACGTTTTTTCTCTATAAGCAGAGAAAGAAAATTAATCAGCTCTTTCGAAAACTTTCCCGCAAAAGCTTTTTCTATTTCGCTTATTTTATTCTTTAGCGTAACCTTCGGGTTGCCGAACGCCTCGTACTCTTTTTTTCCCATAGCAGAAGCGAACTCGAAAAGAGAAGTTTTTGTTTCTTCGACACGGTTTTGCTCTTTGGAGATTTCGTACAGCGCTTTTGCGTATTTTTTTGCTATGGTTTTAACCAGCATCAGTTTTTTTCCACTTCCTTTGTGATATCTGCGATGATCTTATCCTGCGCTTCTTTGTTTATGCTTTGTTTGATGACTTTTTCCGCAATACTTATTCCCAGATTGGCCACTTCCAGCCGCATTTCCTTGAGCATTTTTTCTTTTTCTATAGCCAGTTTTTCCTTAGTTTTTTCCAGAAGTTCTTTTGCTTCTTCGCGTGCCTTTAAAATAATGTCATTTTTGATTTCATGACCTTCTTTTGTCGCTTCGCGTATCTTCTCCTGGAACTTTTTCTCGATGGTTTCAATCTGTTTTTCGTAATCCGCCTTTAGTTTTTCAACGTCAATTTTTTGTTTTTCCGCGGAATCAATCGTGTTTTTAATCAGATCGGCGCGGTCCTGCATCTTTTTTGAAAAACCTTTAAGAAAGACGAACCAAATAAGCACCATGCCGATGAGAAAAGTGCCGAGATTTATTAATATTAAAGGTAAATCAATACTTAAATCAACCATAAAAAAACACCTCGTTTAAAGTTAAGTAACAGTGAAATACTCTTTAACTATTTCTTTTTTGTTTCGGCTTTGGGAGCTGCTGCTTTGACCATGGAAAGCTCTTTCTCAAGCTTGGTTTTTTCAAGTTCCAGTTTTAGAACTTCCACCTCTGCCTTAGCTTTTTCCACGCTCATTGCCGGAGCCGTGAAGGGGTTCGCAAAAAGAATGATGATAGCAATTGCCAGCACGTAGATAGCGATTGATTCAATGAAGGCCAGAGCCAAAATCATTGCTCCTTGTATCTTTCCGGCCGCTTCCGGCTGTCTTGAAATACCTTCTACCGCTTTACCTGCCGTGAGTCCCTGTCCGAGTCCGGTCATCAAAGACCCTATTGCCATTGCAAACCCTGCCGCGAATATAGAAACTTCAAGTATCCCCATCTTAATCCTCCATTTGGGCTAAAAGCCCGAAAATTTAATTACTATTTACTAATGACTACTGACAATTTTATGTAGGCGGGAAAAAGATACCGCCAGATATTTAGTATAAAAGTTCTTAATATCATTTGGCGTTTGCGTTTAAACGCCTTCCTTAAATAGTCAATAGTCATTAGTACTTAGTCATTTGAGACGCACTTTTTCAGTGCGATTCATGTTCCGGGTGTTCCAACGCTGATCCTATATATATCATCGAAAGTACCGTGAAGACCAGGGCCTGGACAAAACTTACGAAAGCGCCGAGTAAAATTATTAGGGGTCTTAGAACTACAGCAAGCCCGACGAGAGAGCCTTTTATAATTCCCGAAATATCAAAGAATCCGATCTTTGCTTCGGGGATGTTGAGTACAATAAATATCGTAAAAAGAAAAGCAAGAACTGCAAGCAGTATTTCCTTCGCGAGGATATTAAAAAAAAGACGCATGGTGAGGGATATGGGCCTTACCAGTTCCCCAACCGTATGGATTATGAAAAATAAAGGTGCAAGAATAACGTAAAGTGCAAATGGCTCGACTCTCGGTTCTATCAGATGTTTAAAGTGTCCGAAAACCCCTTTTTTCATTATACCAAAAAAGTGTGTCGCAAAGAAAATTATCAAAGCCAGAGAAAGATTGATGCTTATATTGCTGGTCGGGGATTTTAATCCCGGTACCAGTCCTATTAAATTTGAAATAAAGATAAATGAAAAAAGCATTGCAAAGAGGGGAAAGAATGGTTTGCCTGCTTCACCCATGAAATCTGTAATTTTTGTATTTACCCAGTCGACAGAAAATTCCAGAAAGTTCTGAAAGCCTCTCGGGGCGAGTTTCATGGAAAGTGAACCCATAACTGCTATAAAAAAAATAATAATCATTACCAGGCCAGACATGGTCAGGGCTTCCGGAATCCCGGGGATGTGGATAAATATCAGTTCTTTTATACCTTCTTCTTCTGCGGCCATTTATACCTTGGTATTCCCTTCTTTTAATTTGTTCCTTGTTTTCGAATATTTTACAGTCATGAAAATAGTGTGTAATACAAGACCCCCCAGCGTACCGAGCGCCATTACTTTGCTGACGCAGGTTATTAACAGATAAATTAAAAGTAAAATAATTCCAAGCCGCGCTACCGAAAGAGTGGAAACCAAAATGACAGCTTTTTTCTTATCTGTCTTAAGGAGCTTTAGCGCAAAATACTGTCTAAAAAAAGCGTTCCCGAAACCCAGAAGTAATCCGAGAAAAACACCCCAGGCCGCAAATAATATTTGTGATATACTCATTTTATCTTCTTTACCTCGCTAAATATATAGTAGAACCCGGCTGCAGTGCCTAAAATAAATAGAGTCAATGTGAAAATCGGAGAACTGTTTAAGTATTTGTCCAAAAAGTACCCGGCTGCCAGCCCGCCAAAAGTAGATATAGCAAGGGTAAATCCGAGTCCTGATGCCAAACCCGCCTTTCTCCAGTCAAAATCACTCATTAAATTCTATCATATCAGAAAACGGTTAAGTATTCAATAAAGTAGAACACATATAGAAGCAAAGTCCTAAAAATGTAAACGTTTTGATTGTTTATTACGTCAAATATATATAAATAGAACATGGAGGTCTAAAAATGCGATACATAATGAATAGAACAGTAAAAACCTGCATAATTCTTCTTTTTCTTGTTGTTTTTTCCTCTTTTGCGTTCGGGGCTGAAGGTGGAGATAAAAATAAAGGAAACGGCAGGGGAAATGACCGGAATACCGGCATCGATAACGGAAAGGGTAATCAGGGCGAAAATAACGGGCTTCAAAACGGCAAAGATAGGAGTAATGATGACAACAGAAAAAAAGAGGATCAGGGAAATGAAGGAAAACACGAAGGTTGGGACAAGGAAAAACTTAAAAATCTGAAAGAAAAGAATCCGAAGGAATTTAAAGAATTAATGGAAAAAATGAAGCAAAAACTTCAGGAGCTAAGAGAGAAGAATCCGGAGAGGTTTGAGAAGATCATGGAAAGACGGCGTGTTCGCTTGCAGGAGATGAAACGTGATAATCCTGAAGAGTTCAAAGAGATGCGGGAGAGGAGTTTAGAACATCTAAAAAATATGAGGGAGAAAAATCCCGAAGAATTTGCAAAATTTCAAGAAAGAATGCGTGAGCGTTTAAAGGATATGAGAGAGCGTAATCCAAAAGAGTATGAGGATCTTAAAGACAGATTAAGAAATAAGCTTAAAGAAATGAGAGAGAATGAACCGGGAAAGTTCAGAGAATTGATGAAAAAGAGAAAAGAGTTTAAAAACCGTGATCGTCAGAATCAAGATCAGGAAAGAAGAGAAAGCAAGTCCAAAGAGAAAAATGGAGACGACAGAAATACCGGTGTCGATAACGGAAAGGGTAATCAAGGTGTTAACAACGGTTTTCAGAAAGGAAAAGACAATCTTGATAATCGGAACCGGCCGGATAAACGGAATAAACAGGATCGACCTGAAGAGAAGGACAAGGATAAGGATTAAGGGTGTTGTTGACCCTTGACGTTTTTGAAAATGCGGGTTATAATAAAAAAATGATTAACCCGAATGAAGAAGATCAGTTGCTGGTCGCAGGTTTAAAATCCGGCGAAGAGCAGGCCTTTAGAATACTGGTAGAAAAATACCAGGCCAGGGCTTTTTCAGTGGCGTTTTCTTACATGAAGAATGCGGAGGATGCAAAAGATGTAGTGCAGGAATCCTTCATAAGGGTCTATGATAAGGTCAAAAGCTTTAAGGGAGATTCGAAATTTTACACCTGGTATTATAGGTTGTTAATCAACCTTTGCTTTGATGCTAAAAGAAAGAAAAAAATAACGCAGGTGTTTTCGGTCTTTAAAACCGGAAGCCGGGACGAGGGAATGAAAGAATATGAGAATCTCCTTCTGGCTGACAAAAATGACGGACCGGAAGAAAAATACGCCGTAAATGAAGTTTCCGGAAAGATAGAATCGTGTTTGGCAAAGCTTTCACCGAAAGAAAAACAGGTTTTTGAACTGCGGAATTATCAGGGCTTTAAAATAAGAGAAGCGGCAGAGATTATGGGTGTAGAAGAAGGAACTGTTAAGGTCCTGCTTTTTAGGGCTATACAAAAGCTGAAAAAAATGCTCGGGGATGGTGAATTATGAACACTTGTGAAGAAATAAAAAATAGAATACCGGAATATTATTATGATGAGCTGCAGCCAGAAGAAAAAGCCGGGATAGATGCACATCTCAAAAATTGTTCCCAATGTGCAGAAGAGCTTAAAGCTATTACTGCTGTACTTACAAGGGTTTCAAAAGCCGAACGGCCTGTATTATCCGCTTCCTTATATCCCTTGGTAAAAGAAAAGCTGGAAAAGAGACGAGCGGCTTCCGGTAAATTTTGGAATTTGCCTTTTGCCGCCACTGTCGGTCTGCTCATTCTTCTTGCGGTATTTTCAAACACGCAAAACATCGCCTCCATGAGAAAAGCCGAGGTGGAGGAAAAGTCAATTGTTGCAAATGTTATAGATCTGAATAATTCAGAAAATATAGATTTAGACAGTTTAAGCAGTCTGGATGTTGAAATTCTCGCGGACGAATTGTTCATGGAAGATAACTTAATGACTTTTGGAAGCTAACATGACCCGTCTCAAAATAATAGCTCTCCTGCTGCTGTCTTTTCCTTCGATATGCCTTGCGGCAGATTCAAAGATTAAAGCATCTTTCCGTCTTATTGAAATGCCGGCAGAAAAAAACCAAACCGAATATGATATAAATAATATCGACAAAAAAAATATTGATGAAGCGATCACGGAATTTCGAAAGAAGTTTAATAAAAGTATTAATGTGCTTTTTTCCGCGGATTTAGATCTTCAGGATAGCCGGGAAAACAAGTTTGTTAAAGGCAACACGGAAATAGTGGTGAAGGCAAACATAATAAGTGACAATTTCGTAAAAGTTGAATTAAGTTTTTCGAAAGACGGAGTTGTGTTTAAAAATATTAATACGGCAGGTAATAGAAATATTTGGCGTTCGAATGCGGTTATAAATGAATCGATGGAAACTTTTCTCCTCGTTAGTTTTAATTTCACGGGCGGCGGCGTTAAAGCAGAAGACAATAGAGATAACAACATTGAAAGCAGAAACAAAAGAATGCAAAAGCTCGATAAAAGTTCAGGCCAGAAGAAATCATGCTTTATTGAATTTATGACCGTAGAAGTTTTTAATAAAAATAATAAATATTCAATTGAGCAGGCAAAGCTCGATAAGTTTTTAGCGGGGATAGAAGAGGTGAAAACAAAATCAGGAGAATTTGCAAGAAGAAAAGCAGTCACCAAAAAGGATTTAATAGATTATATTTCAAAAGAATACGGCACAACGAATTTAAAAGTAAGTTTATATTTAAGTGAAAGTGAAATGAATAGCAGCACAACGGTATGCGGCTTTGAAATAAGCAGCCAGTTGAATTATACCGGCGCGTATTTCGGTTCTTTTAAAAATCAAAAAGAGAACATTAAAGGATATTTTAATTTAGCCGGACATAAAATCAATCTCATAAGCAATATCCGATTTGAAAAAGAAGAAATAGAAAAGTTGGTTTTTCTTACGGTGTATGAAATACAAGCGCCTGTTTTTGTCCCGTTTCCTGAATTTGAGAACATGAACCTAAGAATTACATTAGATCAAAACGGAATGGTAAATCTAGCCTGGAATGACAATGAAGAGTTCGATAGGCATTATATTCTCAAATATAAAATTTACAGGGACTCCGTATGTTTGACAGATAATCTGGACGGCTACGAAACTTCATACATAGATATAGATACTCTTGAGAAAGGGAAAACATATAAATATACTGTTGTTATGGTTGATAATGACAGGGTAAAGCAGGAAATTTCCAGTGTATTTAATTATAAATAAAGGATAATGCCGGGCTTTTAAATTCCTTCATAAAATATAAAGAAATATAAACATTTCAAGAAAACTCATTATTTTGGCGAAAATTAGCAAAAAAACAATGAATTCAAAAATATATGCAACAGGAAAGCATTATAATGTAAGGAGTAATAGAGATATGGAAAAATATTGAAAATATATTAGAAAACCCCTTGACAAAATAGAAAGCATCGTGTATACTAACTACTCATTGAAAAACGATATTGTTCTTGAAAAATAAATGCAAAAGGTACTTGACAAATGTAAGTTTGTTGTGTATAATTAGATTTACCACTAAGAGCTGTAAATCTTTGCAAGAAGAGGTGGCTAACATAATAACGATGCGCGGTCCTCATTCAAGAAAATCGAGAGGCAGTCCATGACGAGATAATTTCTCGTCGTTCTGTTTTTTTGAATGAGCGCCGTTATCACGGTGCTCTTTTTTTTGTGATCTTTGAGAGATATTTGGTTACGTTTAAGTAAACTTTGAGGTGTTGTAAATATTTTTGTAATTTGATTTAAATAAAGAGCTACAACTCAAAAAAATTTTAACAAATTTTGGAGAGTTTGATCCTGGCTCAGAACTAACGCTGGCGGCGTGCCTAACACATGCAAGTCGAACGGACTTTAATTAATAGCAATATTGGTTAAAGTTAGTGGCAAACGGGTGAGTAATATTTAGGTAACTTACCCAGGAGAGGGGAATAACTCGGCGAAAGCTGAGCTAATACCACATGATGATGAACTCTGCAATGGGTTCATCCAATGGCATAGCAATATGCGCTCTTGGAGAGGCCTAAATCCTATCAGCTAGTTGGTGAGGTAACGGCTCACCAAGGCTTTGACGGGTAGCCGGTCTGAGAGGACGGTCGGCCACACTGGAATTGAGATAAGGTCCAGACTCCTACGGGAGGCAGCAGTGGGGAATATTCCGCAATGGGCGAAAGCCTGACGGAGCGACGCCGCGTGGATGATGAAGGTCTTCGGATTGTAAAGTCCTGTAGAGGGGGAAGATGGGTGCAGCAATGCATTTGACAGTACTCCTAAAGTAAGCTACGGCAAACTCTGTGCCAGCAGCCGCGGTTATACAGAGGTAGCAAGCGTTGTTCGGAATGACTGGGTGTAAAGGGTGTGTAGGTGGTTTAGCAAGTTGAATGTGAAATCCATTGGCTCAACCAATGAACTGCATTCAAAACTGCTTTACTTGAGTACGGGAGAGGGAAGTGGAATTTCTGGTGTAGCGGTAAAATGCGTAGATATCAGAAGGAACACCGGTGGCGAAGGCGACTTCCTGGTCCGTAACTGACACTGAAACACGAAAGCTAGGGGAGCAAACAGGATTAGATACCCTGGTAGTCCTAGCCGTAAACGATGTACACTAGGTGTGTCCCGGTTAACGGGATGTGCCGAAGCTAACGCATTAAGTGTACCACCTGGGGAGTACGGCCGCAAGGTTGAAACTCAAAGGAATTGACGGGGGCCCGCACAAGCGGTGGAGCATGTGGTTTAATTCGACGCTACGCGAAGAACCTTACCTGGGCTTGACATATTGGTAGTAAGAACCCGAAAGGGCAATGATTCGTAGCAATACGAAAGCCATTACAGGTGCTGCATGGCTGTCGTCAGCTCGTGTCGTGAGATGTTGGGTTAAGTCCCGCAACGAGCGCAACCCCTATCTTTAGTTGCCACCCGCAAGGGGGCCACTCTAAAGAAACTGCCACGGACAACGTGGAGGAAGGTGGGGACGACGTCAAGTCATCATAGCCCTTATGTCCAGGGCTACACACGTGCTACAATGGCGCATACAAAGGGTTGCCAAATCGTAAGATGGAGCTAATCCCAAAAAGTGCGCCTCAGTTCGGATTGAGGGCTGCAATTCGCCCTCATGAAGCTGGAATCGCTAGTAATCGTAGATCAGCTACGCTACGGTGAATACGTTCCCGGGCCTTGTACACACCGCCCGTCACACCACGAGAGTTGATTATACTTGAAGAAACCGTTAAGGTGGCTAAAGTGTGATCAATGATTGGGGTGAAGTCGTAACAAGGTAGCCGTATCGGAAGGTGCGGCTGGATCACCTCCTTTCTAAGGAGAATTTGATCACACAAAGTGAACAAACGTAACCATTTATCTCTATAATAATATTTGAAGCATTACGCAATTGCGTTCGAGGGCTCGGTTTGGGGCCTATAGCTCAGTTAGTTAGAGCGCACCCCTGATAAGGGTGAGGTCTCCTGTGCAATTCAGGATAGGCCCACCAAAACAGGATAGCTTATTGCTGATAGCTTATTGCTGATAAATGAAAATTAGTAATCAGTAATTAGAAATTAGCAATTCAAGTGGGGGTGTAGCTCAGCTGGGAGAGCACCTGCTTTGCAAGCAGGGGGTTCAGGGGTTCGATCCCCCTCACCTCCACCAATTTTGCCAAAGCAAAATTGGTAGAGAATCGATATTCGAGAGTTGAAAATAGATAAAAATCGATTCGGTCTACTCTCGATTTTCGAATCTCGACGACGATAGCGTAATTACGCAATGTTTCAAGTGTTCTTTGAGATTTTGTACGACAGAAGTAAAAGTAAAGACAGTTGATATACCCAGAAAAGTTAATATTTATTTTGTATTGTAACAAACGTAGAAAAGATTTAAGTAATATGGTCAAGCTACTAAGGGCGTACGGTGAATGCCTTGGCGCTAGAAGCCTATGAAGGACGTGGTAGACTGCGAAAAGCTTCGGGGAGTTGTCTGCGTGCTTTGATCCGAAGATATCCGAATGAGGAAACTTTCAACGTGTTAACGTTGAGCCGTGGGATAAATAAAATAGTCCTACGGAGACAACCGGGTGAAGTGAAACATCTCAGTAACCCGAGGAAAAGAGAATCCCCTTACGGGGATCATTTCCCTAGTAGTGGCGAGCGAACGGGAAGGAGTCTAAACCTTTTGCAATTATAGCCTGCACGCGTTTTGCAAGAGGTGTCGCGGGACGGTCATGCTGCTGTGCAAAGCAGCGTCCGAGTTAAAAATCGTAATCTAGTCGAATATCCTGGAACGGATAGCCATAGACGGTGATAGCCCGGTAGACGAAAGATTTACGGTCTCGGAGACATGCTCCCAAGTACTGCGGGACACGTGAAATTCTGCAGGAATCCGGCCAGACCACTGGCTAAGACTAAATACTCTCTAGCGACCGATAGTGAACAAGTACCGCGAGGGAAAGGTGAAAAGAACCCTTAAGAAGGGAGTCAAAAGAACCTGAAACCGTATGCCTACAAGCAGTCAGAGCTCGTCGCAAGACGAGTGATGGCGTGCCTATTGGTTAATGAGCCTGCGAGTTAGTCGGTGCAGCAAGGTTAAGCAGCCTTGAGCTGTGGAGCCGTAGCGAAAGCGAGTGTTAATAGCGCGATAGTTGCATCGATTAGACCCGAAGCCAAGTGATCTACCCTTGTCCAGGATGAAGTAAGCGTAACAGCTTATGGAGGTCCGAACGGGTGATTGTTGCAAAAATCTCCGATGAGGTGAGGGTAGGAGTGAAAAGCTAATCGAACTTGGTGATAGCTGGTTCTCCTTGAAATAGCTTTAAGGCTAGCCTCGAAATTATAACAGTGGGGGTAGAGCTCTGATTGGTCTATGGGGTTGAATAAACCTGCAGAAACCATTCAAACTCCGAATACCATTGTGTAGATTTCGGGAGTCAGAATATGAGCGCTAAGGTCCATATTCGAGAGGGAAACAGCCCAGACCATCAGCTAAGGTCCCTAAATTTATACTAAGTGGCAAAGGATGTGAAATTACTTAAACAGCCAGGATGTTGGCTTAGAAGCAGCCATCATTTAAAGAGTGCGTAACAGCTCACTGGTCGAGTGATTTTGCGCCGAAAATGTCCGGGGCTAAAGTATAGTACCGAAGCTATGGACTTGTCCCGCAAGGGAAGAGTGGTAAAGGAGCGTTCTATTGTAGTGTGAAGTGTGACCGAGAGGTTACATGGACGAATTAGAAGTGATGATGCAGGCATAAGTAGCGTAAATCAAAGTGAAAAACTTTGACGCCGTAAATCTAAGGTTTCCTTGAGCTAGGTTAATCCTCTCAGGGTAAGTCGGGAACCTAAGTCGAGACCGAAAGGTGTAGATGATGGATAACAGGTTAATATTCCTGTACTATGGTAAAGTCGTTATCAGCGATGGGGCGACGCAGTAGGATAGGTCAGCATACGGCCGGTAGTGTATGTCTAAGCTCTTAGGCGGGGTCTCCAGGCAAATCCGGAGGCTCATTAAACGCCGAAAAGTGATGGGTAGTATACGGGGAGACTCGTATATGAATTGATTGATTCCACACTGACGAGAAATAACCTCTAGTCAGACTTTATCGTATCCGTACCGTAAACCGACTCAGGTAGATGGGTAGAAGATACCAAGGCGTTCGAGAGAACTTCTGTTAAGGAACTCGGCCTAATCACCCCGTAACTTCGGGAGAAGGGGTGCAACATTAGCGTGTAGTTGTTTACTCAGCTATGCGTGAAGTTGCCGCAGTGAATAGGCTTGGATGACTGTTTAACAAAAACACAGGACTCTGCTAACTCGTAAGAGGATGTATAGGGTCTGATGCCTGCCCAGTGCCGGAAGGTCATGAGGAGATGTCAGCCGCAAGGCAAAGCATTGAATCTAAGCCCCGGTAAACGGCGGCCGTAACTATAACGGTCCTAAGGTAGCGAAATCCCTCGTCGGGTAAATTCCGACCTGCATGAATGGCACAACAATCCAGGCACTGTCTCAACAGAAGACTCGGCGAAATTGTAGTTCCTGTGAAGATGCAGGATACCTGCAGCTAGACGAAAAGACCCCATGAAGCTTTACTGTAACTTGGTACTGGATTTTGAATCGATTTGTAGAGAATAGGTAGGAGGCGTTGAAGCATTGCCGCTAGGTGATGTGGAGCCGACCAGTGGAATACTACCCTCGTTGATTTGAGATCCTAATCTGAACCGTAATCCGGTTCGGAGACAATGCCTGGTGGGCAGTTTAACTGGGGCGGTTTCCTCCTAAAGAGTAACGGAGGTGTACAAAGGTTCCCTCAGCGCGGTTGGAAATCGCGTGTTGAGTGTAAAGGCATAAGGGAGCTTAACTGCAAGACCGACGGGTCAAGCAGATACGAAAGTAGGTCTTAGTGATCCGGTGATACCGAGTGGAAGGGTCATCGCTCAACGGACAAAAGCTACTCTGGGGATAACAGGCTGATCGCATCCAAGAGTTCATATCGACGATGCGGTTTGGCACCTCGATGTCGGCTCATCGCATCCTGGGGGTGAAGTAGCTCCCAAGGGTTTGGCTGTTCGCCAATTAAAGCGGTACGTGAGCTGGGTTCAAAACGTCGTGAGACAGTTTGGTCTCTATCTGCTGTGGGCGCAGGATATTTGCGGGGAGCTATTCCTAGTACGAGAGGACCGGAATGGACGAACCTCTGGTGTATCGGTTATCATGCCAATGGTAATGCCGAGTAGCTATGTTCGGACGAGATAAACGCTGAAAGCATATAAGTGTGAAACTCGCCCCAAGATTAGATATCCCTGAAGGCAACTTATAGACTATGAGTTTGATAGGCCGGGAGTGTAAGGCACGCGAGTGTTTCAGCTAACCGGTACTAATCCGCCGTTCGGCTTGACCATATTAATTAACTCTTTTCGAGTTAATGTATGTCAGTCGCGCACCAATCAACAAACGAATGTTTTACAGCTTTAAATTTTTCAAAACTGACTTTACTTTGATTCGAATCGTACAAAATCTCTTGCTCTTATACATAATAATTATGTTAGCGATATTACCAGAGGGGAAACACCCGTTCCCATTTCGAACACGGCAGTTAAGACCTCTAGGGCCAATGGTATTGCACGGGCAACCGTGTGGGAGAGTAGGACGTCGCTAACTTGAACTCATAATAGGCCGGTCAGGACAATTGTCTTGACCGGCCTATCTATTTTTCGGGACTGCATCCAATAATCTTTTCTATTGGAGGCTGTCCCAAATCTTGTTTTGTAGATGCCCGCTTAAGCTCCCGCTTAGCCGGGCTATTTTTTAAACGACCTTAATGTAATAATATATATCGTTCATCCGCCGATCTTTTTGCCTGCCCGCCAGTCACTTTGGAGGGGCGGATAGCTGGACGGCTCTTTTTTTGTAGAAAAATCTTTGGTAAAATGCTATCATCTTAACAATCAAAATCTCAAGGGGGAAATATGAGAAAAATCATCTTGGTTTTACTTTTTGTAGTCGGCTGTTCTTTGTACGGCGAAGAAAGAGGGCTATAATGGAAAATCATCCGGTATTAGAAGAAATAATTGGAAATAAAATATTTCTTATCCGAGGTTGTAAGGTAATGCTTGATAGAGACCTTGCCGGATTATATGGGGTGGAAACTTCCGCACTTAAACGACAAGTTAATAGAAACATTGAACGTTTTCCTGAGGATTTTATGTTTGCTCTTAATGACAAAGAAGTAGAGGCTATGGTATGCCAAATTGGCATACCATCAAAATCTTATTTTGGTGGTGCAACTCCATATGCATTTACAGAGCAAGGCGTTGCAATGCTTTCCAGTGTATTAAACAGTGATCGGGCAGTAAAAGTAAATATAGAAATATTGAGGGTTTTTGTTTAGTTAAACAGATATCTTTCCTCACATAAAGAACTTGCGGATAAACTTAATAAGCTTGAATCAAAAATGAGCGTACATGATGAAGTAATCAAAGATATTTTAGAACAGATTCGGAGAATGATAACTCCGCCAATTAAATCAACAAAAAGAATAGGTTTTTATAAAGAGTTAAAATAGGATTTACGTTAGCAACGTTCGAACGTGGAACGTGCAACAATCTTTTACTCAAGGGGGAAGATATGGAAAAGGTAAATATCGTAAGTAGGGAAGAAAGGGAGAAAAAGGACAAGAGCGGGAAGTATTTTGTGTACAAATCCGCGGACGGCAGGGAGATGCTCAGCAAGCAGAAGTATGAAGAGGGCGAGCAGGAATTTGAAGTAACGCCTTCAAAAGACGGAAGAATTTACTGGCTTAAAAAAGCCGGTGAACCCCGTGTCAAAAGCAGTACCGCAAAAGCGCCGAAAGCCGATAAAGGTCCGCTTGCCGGAAAATCAAATGAGATCAACTTGCTTGGTAGTTCGATAGAACTTGCCAAGCTCTGGGTAAAAGAAGGCCTGGTTGCAAAGCCTAAAGCACTTGACGAAATAGATGGGTATATAATAGAGGCCCGTCTTCGTCTCCAAAAAATGCTGTAAGTAAAAAGGGCATAATCCGGAATCTCTTGACAGTGTGCGACGTTTTCCTGTAACATATATGTTACATGTGTAACATATATGTTACAGGAGGCGCGATGCATATAAACAACTATATCGAACATATTTTTTCAAACAAGAGCAAAATAAAGCTTTTACGGTTCATGCTATGGGACAATAATGACAGGAGCGGGCGGGAACTGGCGCGCTACGTCGGGCTTTCCCATATGCAGGTGCACCGGTTGCTGAAAGAACTGCACGATGAAGGGGCCGTAACCATGAGGAGCGTAGGTAGCGCTTTCATTTATAAGATTAATTATAATAATTACGCGGTGAGTAACATTCTAAATGATATTTTTAAAAAAGAAGCCGGTGTTCTTGAGTATCTTAAAGCCAGGTATCTTAAAGTTTTGATACAAAAAGCCGACACCGTAATATTGTTTGGCAGTGTAAATGAAAAGAAAGAAAGAGCCTTGAGCGACCTGGATATTTTTGTACTGGCGGCAAATATCAGAGTAAAAAAAGAGCTCGAAAAAGAAATGGAAGACATAGCAATGGCCTTTCTTAAAGCTACGGGGAACACGCTTTCTCCTTTGATAATGACCACGGAGGAGTACAAAAAAGCAGATAAGAGTAAGATGGGAATATTGGAAAGCATTAAAAAGGGTGAAATCCTTAAAGGTCCGCCTTTAGGCGAGATCTCGTCAAAATGACTTTTGAGGGAGGGTTTAAGTGACAGGTCGGATACCGAGGAAAGAAAGAAATAGGACCACTTATACAGTATATATCAAAAAAGCTGAACAATTCTTCAGCGCAATGGAAAGTTCGCTTGTCAAAAAGCAATTTGATTCTACGGCCTTGGAAGGAATCCACTGTATAATATCCACAATAGATGCTTTGCTCATTTACAGGGGCAGTATTGTTAGTGCAAGTGCAAAACATGAAGACGCCGTAAAGTTGTTAACCGAGATCTGGGATTTGGAAGATGTAAATGAGGCTGCCAAGCACGCCTTCAGGGTTCTAAAATTGAAAACGGATGTAGAATACACTGACTACCAGGTTACCGAAAAGCAGGCGCAAGAACTGCACAAACACACCCAAAGGTTCTTTGTCTGGGCGAAAACCAAACTTCCTAAATAATTTGTTTTCTTGTTGTTCGCATTTCATTCGCCGAAACTCCGGACAGCCTGCCCGCCAGTCACTTTGGAGGGGAAGATAAGTCCGCAGAGGTTTATAAAAGAAAAATGACAAGTTAAATCTGCCCTGAGGGTCTATTTGTTCAGTATATAAATATAATAATTAAGAATAAGGGCAAAACCAACCCACAGTATATACGGAACCAGAATTAGACCGGCAGGTTTAGATATCCTATAAAACATTACTATGTTTGCCATTATCAATAACCAGAGTATTATTATTGTTATTAAACCTCCGGCATATGATCTTCCGCCAAAAAAAACAGCGGACCATAGAAAATTTGTGATTAATTGAATAAAAAAGACGATTATGGCATTTTTAACCTCATTATTTTTTAAACCTTTTTGCCAGACCAGGAAAAGCGCAACTCCCATGAGCAGATAAAGTGTTGTCCAGACCGGTCCAAATATCCAGTTGGGAGGATTAAAAGAGGGTTTGTTTATCTCCATATACCAGGACTTGACGGCAGGCATCGTAAAGATCGCACCTAAAATCCCGATCAATTCACAAATAACTATACTTGCTGTTAGTTTTAAAACATTTCCTGTTTTCATAACAAACCTCCCGTGAAAGTGTTCTTTCTGAAGGTATCCTAGCAAAAGCTACTGTTAACTTCAACGTATTTCCATGCGTAATTAAATCGGGGACAGACACCGGGAAAACACGTTGTCTGTCCCCTTGAAAAAGAAGGTCCCCGGAAAAATGGGGGCTTTTCTTTAAAACACGAAGTTAAGCCTGCCTCCGAAACCTATGCTATGACGGTCGTTTGTTAAAACGGAGGAATATAAAAGGTCAAGAGATGCAAATTTAATGACGGGAATGTTAAACCCGCCGCGATAAAAAAGCATATACGAGTCTGAGTATATTTGAAGATCTCCTTCAGCGATAAGATTTGCAAAAGATAATAATTTATACTTAAAGTCTACGCCAAGATCGCCGTATGCAGCGTCACCATTGATGGATCTTGCCCAACCTGCTCCAACGAACGGTTCTGTGGTTAGGCCATCCATTAATTTGACACTGGTGATTGCCTGGCCGGTAAGCATAAAATTATTCAAACTTCCGCGTAATTCCAGCAGGCCGTTCATAATAGAATAGTTCAACCTCACTTTCAAGTTAGGCGCAATATCGGTTGCCGCTCTTAAGGACCTGTTAGTTACATTAGTGTAGTTTACTTCTGCGTCCAGATAGATTTGGCCTGCGTAAGCGGTACCCATCATTGCAAAAAACATTATTAAAAATATTTTTTTCATTTAATCTCCTTTCCACAGCCTTTCGTCTCCCTTTTAATAGGGAGACGGTCAGGATGAGGGTTAAATTTTTACTCTATTCTCGTTGCGCTGAAAGTTCTTGTCGTACCCGCGGCGTTTTTCCAGGTACCGTTTTGTGAAGCTCCTACGGCAGTTAACTGGAAACTTTCTATCATCTTATAATCAGAGTTCTGGGTCTGTCCGAGATAAGCCATAGCAATCGTATCGTACATTTTGATCCATATTGAACCATCCTGATTTTTTTTCAGATATTCAAGTTCTACCGCACCCGTTCCGCCCATAAGCCAGCCGGTAAGGTTGAAATTGTCCCCGCTGTTAATATATCTAGGTCTGGCATTGCCTGAAATAGGATTTCCGCTTGCGTCAAAAAGAATGGTTAAACGTCCTTCGCCGCTGCAAAAACCGTCTGTAGAGGAGTATCTATAAACCTGTTTTGTCGGCATTCCGTTGAAGGCTATACCTACAGGCAAGTAGCTTGGCAGGCACATTCCTGCACTTGAGATTCCGCTGGGGCCATTATTGGAGCCATCCCAATAAGTAAGGAACTCTTCGGCATCAATTAGTATATTAACGCTGCTTAGGGCAACGCCGCTTCCGACTGTGAGACGCGGACTAAAATCTCTGGCGAAAGACTGTACGTCCATTGTCTGACCTGCGATATTCAGAGTTTCAAGTTCGGCAGGAGCGGTAGAGTAACCGGTGTGGGCTGCTTTTGTATAGTAAGTGCTTCCGCCGATAGTCACGCTTCCTTTTATCTTATAATCTTTGCTAAAATGAATTGAGAATTGCCGGTAAGTTCCGCTTGGTACAGATACATTAAACGCGCGTACATCGGAAAGAGAGGTTAGGGTCATAAGATCTATTTCTTCGGTTCCCGACCAGACATTTACCTGGGAGTTATCTTCTTTGACAAAATTAATGGAAATTACTTTTACGATGAAGGATTCTGGTTTGTTGGCGCTATGTGCTTTATATATTGACGCGTAAAGATTTGGAGTAAGGTACCTGACTCCTGCGACCAGCGCCAGAAGGGCGACCTGAATTAATACTAAGCGTTTAAAGAATTTTATAAGTTTGTCTGTCATATTTACATCCTCCCTACGCCGACACTAGTGCTGCTCCCGAAAACACCCAGAATAGGATTTTTACCGCATCCCGTGACTAGAATGAGATGAAGTAATACTAGAGACAGAATCACGTACAACGCTAGAGCACCTTTCTTTTTCATTTGAAACCTCCTTAGGATTTATACTAACAAATCAATTATAACACGAGTTTAGTATTATGTCTATATGCAGAAAAGACAGGTTCTGGGTGTCCGCCTTTAGGCCCGCCAATTGGCGAGGTCTCGCTTAAGGCGGACGAGATCTCTCCAAAGCTTAACTTTGGAGGACTAGGCGCTGGGTAGATGCTTATATGGTTGAAAAATAAAAATCACTCTTGACAGAGTTGCTACCATGTAGTACAATGTACATAGGTAGTGCAAGGTAGTGGGGTGTTAAGGAGAACCATGGAAAATAGCAGTTGGTTGTCACAGGTGAAAAGGGGTCTTCTTGAGCTTTGTATTTTGAATTTATTGGATAATGAAGCTATGTATGGGTATCAATTAGTAAAGCATTTAACATCCATTCCCGGATTTGTAACAACTGAAGGGACTATTTATCCGCTGCTTAGCCGATTAAAGCTGGAAGGTTTGGTTGTTATTACGTTTGAAGAGTCTCCGTACGGCCCGGTAAGAAAGAAATATCAGCTTTCAGAAGAGGGTAAAAATAAAAGAAAAGAAATAAATCATATGTGGAAAGAAGTCTCGAATTCCGTAAATACTATTACAAAGTTAAAATAGAATGCAGGGAGGAAGGAAAATGAAGCAAAGAGCTCCTGAAGCACAGATATTAGAAAGCGATTATATAAAAAGGTTAAAAGATACTCTAGCAGGTAAAGATCCTGCGCTGGCCAATGAGATAATGCAAAGCATACGGGAGCATATTGAGGAAGCAATTAATGAAAGCCCTAATGAAGAAATTTCAGCTGCTCAAATGGCAAATATTCTTGAAAAACTGGGATCGCCCGAGGCATATATTAATGAATATTTTAGTTTGTCTGAAGGAAAACAAAACAGTGTTAAAGACACATCTAAAGATACTAATATAACAATAGAAGATTCTAATAAATATTATAATTTCTTAAGTAAATTATGGGTTGCTTATCTGATAGGAGTTGTAGGATTATACATTCCAATTATTGCTTTTTATTTTTGTACCATTATTTACCTTGTATTCCTTGTAGTGATATTCAAATCGTCGGGATTAAAGCAAAATAAAAATTCAAATAATATTATTGTGCTTTCTATAATGCAGATAAGTTTTCTGGCAATACTTTGTGTCGCAAGTATATTTGAAATAAAAATATCTTTATTTTCCATTGCAACTTTACCATTGTCAATAACTGTTTTAATAATTTCTTTAATAATTGACTGGAAGGTACTTGGCGAAGTGTCAAACATATTGAAAATTCATAAAAATGATAAGCTTGCGGAATATGTCGAGGACGCAAGAAAAACATATATTTATTCTTCTGTTACCATCTATTTAATATTGAATACCATTTTTATCATATTGAGTTTTTCTTTGGGATGGACCAATAAGCCAAATATATATAAACTAGAAATAATCCAGTCGATATTTATGCTGCCTATAGGATGGATAATAGGATGGTTATTCTTATTACAGCCTATCAGTAAAGCAAAACAAGCAATTGATCCGGGATCTTCTCTTCAAGAACGTGAACAAGTAAATAACGATATAAAAGAAAGCAGAATAATAGGAAGTAATGATTTATCTGATAAAAAGAGACTGCTTTCAACGTTACTGTGTTTCTTTTTTGGAGTGTTTGGAGCGCATCGTTTCTATGCCGGTAAGATAGGAACGGGAATTCTTTGGTTATGCACAATTGGATTTTTAGGTGTTGGAGCATTTATTGATCTGATAATAATACTATTTGGAGAATTTAAAGATAATAATAAGAAGAAAATCATAATTTGGGTGTAATCGTAAATTAAGTCAAAATGTTTAAGATATTTCACATAAGAAAGGAAAAACAATGAAAAAATACATTTTAATAACTTTAACTTTTGCAGTTGTATGGCTTCAAACTGTGTCTGTCTATGGAGAGCTTAAAAAGGAAGAGTTTTTTGATTTTGTTAAACCGGGGAAGAATGCCAGGGTAAAGGTAAGTAATATTAACGGCAATATAAATATTAGTAGAAGCAAAGAAAGTAACATAACCATTTATGCGGTAAAGAAAACTTATGCCGGTAAAGAAGAACTTAATAAAGTAGAAGTAACGGTATCAAAGGGAGATGAAATTGTTATTAAGACCATTTATGTAAAAGAAAGCGCAAATGTTTCGGTTGATTACAATATAACTATTCCTGATGATATTGCTCTTCAAGATGTTAATAATTTAAACGGGGATATAAATATTATCGGTGTAAATGGATCAATAAGTGCGGTTACATTAAACGGGAATATTGATATCGGAGAAACAAAGAGTATTTTGAAAGCAAAAACTTCTAATGGCAGTATAAAAGTTATATTATCTGAAATCAATGATAAGGTAAATATCGAAACACATAATGGCGCTATAGAAATATTTTTATCATCAAATTTGGATGCAGATGTACAAGTAGAGATTGCTAATGGGAAAATAGAGAATCATAGTGCTTGTTTATCTGTAAATGATTTGTCGGGGACATTTTTAGGCGGTAAAACCGGGAAAGGGAACAAAAAACTGTATATTAAGAGTTTCAATGGCAATATAGATTTATATGATCAAAAGAAATAATAAAAATATACTGTTTACAAAAGGTTGGATAACAAATTTACAATAGGAGGAATGTTGTATATGACTAAAGGTCTTAGAGTTTATAAGTATGCTTTAAGAATAAAAATTATTTTTGTTTTCATCTTGTTTTGTGTTTTTCAAGTTTCGTGTATCAATCTCAGAGATGATTTTTATGAAAAATATGATGATATTTCATATATAAAAAGTGAAGCAGACATGAAGTATCTTGGCCTAGATATTTCCAGAGACAGTGACGGTAAAATTTGGATAAGTAATTCATTAGAAATTGTTAGAATTAAAGAGTTATCGGAAGGATTCATAAAAGGTATTAATGAAGAATACAAAAGTATATACAAGAGACCTCTTAATCAAGAGAATTCCAGGGTAATCTTGTGCTATGCTAATAATTATGAAGATTTAAAGAATATTTGTATGACTGTTATCAATATTGAACCTACAGGAATGTACGGTTTTAATGTATATGGAAACAGAATTTTTAAAGGAAAAGAAGTTCTCTGTTCTTTTATAGGTTTCAGCGCTGATGTTGCATCAGGTAGCGGTCCACATGAACTTGTTCATCTTTTGAACAAGCTTAATTTAAAATATTTACCATATAGTTTGGATGAAGGGTTGGTGCAATGTGTTACATTAAATACTGTAACACCTACTTATACGACTAAAGATGGTAAGACTTTCAGCTTCTATTCTTACGTGATTGCCGAACAAATAAAGATTTACGGGGATTTATCGATAGGGAATATTCTAAAATCGTCAAATAATAACCATAGTAATGGTACATGGGTCCTCGGGTTATTACTCAGATATGTTAAGATAGAACAAAAGCTTTCCTTTCTTATTGAAGAGTGTGAAAAACAGATGGATCTTAATGAGAAGACATTCGAGAAAATACTTGGAAAGAATACGGAAGAGATTAATAAAGACTTTAAAGACTGGTTATTAAAAGAAAAGTACCTTGATCCAGCCTTAAAGCTTTAAGAAAAAATGTGAGTCTTTATCAGCTCGTTTAGTATATACTAAAAAGAAAATTTTAAAATTTACAGCAACCCTTCTTTCTATTTCTTCTATATTGTTGTATAATAACCCTATGAAAAATAAAATACTTCAGGTTTTGACTAAATACTGGGGGTATGACTCTTTCCGGGAGTTTCAGGAAGAGGCGATTATGTCCATTATGGAGTCAAATGATACGCTTACTATACTTCCGACCGGAGGAGGAAAATCCGTCTGTTTTCAGGTTCCTGCTATGATATTGCCGGGAACTGCCGTTGTTATTTCACCTTTAATTTCTCTCATGAAGGATCAGGTTGATTTTTTAAAGGATATCGGGATAGAGGCAGAGTATTTTAATTCTGCGCTTACAGCGGTTCAAGCCAGAGAAGTTGCGGAAAAAATACGTTCTGGGAAGGTCAAGCTTCTATATATATCACCTGAACGGCTTATGACGGATTGGATGCTTGAGATACTTAAAACCCTGCAGGTTCCGTATTTTGTTATTGATGAGGCGCATTGTATCAGTCAGTGGGGGCATGATTTCAGGGCGGAGTATCGGCAGTTAAGCGCTATCAAACGGCTTTTTCCCGGGGTGAAGGTACATGCCTTTACCGCCACGGCAACGGAAGAAGTAAAAAAAGATATACTGGCCCAGTTAAAACTGGAGAGTCCGCATATATATGTAGGTAAAGTAGACAGACCGAATCTTACGTTCAGGATGACAGAAAGAGAAGAAGGCGGTATCAAACAAATAATTGAAACTTTGAAACTGCATGAAAAAGAAGCGGGGATAATTTACTGCTTAAAACGGGCGGATGTAGATAAAATATCCGAGGCCTTAAACGCAAAAGGATATATAAATCTTCCGTACCATGCGGGACTTCCTGATGTAGAAAGAAAAAGAAATCAGGAACAGTTTCTCACGGAAAAAGTAAATATTATCGTCGCAACTATTGCCTTCGGTATGGGGATCGACAGATCTAACATCCGTTTTGTCATTCACGCTGCAATGCCTAAGTCTGTTGAGCATTATCAGCAGGAAACCGGCAGAGCGGGAAGAGACGGGCTGCCCTCTTATTGCTATATGTTTTACTCGGGTGCCGATTACAGGACGTGGGAGTATATATTCCAGAAATCCTTTTCAGGTCAGAGCGCGCATAGAAAACTCGGGGAGATGTACAATTTCAGTACCGTTCCGGTCTGCAGGCACCGTTTCCTGTCAGAATACTTTGGTCAGAGTTATCCTAAACCTAACTGCAACTCCTGTGACTTTTGTCTGGATGAAGTGGGGACTCTTCCTGAATCCGATAAATTTGCAAAGAGTATAATCGAAGGTGTCTTTGGCGTAGACGAACGGTTTGGCGCGGAACATGTTTCCAATGTTCTGGTTGGTAATACTACGGAGGGCATTGAAAAATGGGGGCATCATACTCTTCCGTTTTACGGAAGGTTAAAAGGTGAGACCAAACGAGCGGTTCGGTCTATGATAGATCAATTAATCGCGCAAAGATTTTTGAGAAGGTCCGGAGAGTATTTAACTCTTTCAGTGACCGATGAAGGCATGAAAGTTCTTTCAGGTGAGGTAAATCCGAAATTAACCAGAATTCTCGAAAAAGAGAAAAAAGCGGAGATAAAAAAGAAACAAAAGATCACCCTGGAATCTGATTACGCGAATATGGAGCTTGGGCTTTTCGAAAGTTTAAAACTTTTAAGAAGAGCGCTTGCCGATAAAAAAAATATGCCCGCCTATATTGTCTGCTCGGACAGAACCCTGAAAGAATTAGCAGAGAAGAAACCTAAAAACAAAGAGGATTTGGGAAATATATTTGGGATTGGAGAAGCAAAACTCCGGGATTACGGGGAGATATTTTTGAATGCGGTAAGAGAATATGAAGAAAAAGAAAAAACACATTACTAACGAACGAAATTGTGTCAAAAAGGTAGTTGCCTGATTTATCAGGCATTTTTAAAGTGCCCAATGAATTGGGCAACTACATTTTTCTTGAAAAATTCCTCCTACAGTGCTAAAGTAAAGATGTATTTATTCCGGATACGAATTTCATTTTTAGAAAGGCGCATCTATTAGGGACTTTTTGTTTCAAAATGCCTTAAAAACTGCACCTGCTAAAAGAAAGAAGGGTTATTGGATTTTCTGTCGGTTGATTGGAAGTTCTCCTTCGACTCGCTTTCGATCTTCTTCGGGTTTGTAATAATGCTGGTTTCTATACCGTCCGCTTTATACTCGACCGGTTATATGAAAGGTCTGTATTCAAGAGGCAGGACAGCTTTTGCCCAAATTCTTTTGTTCTTCTTTGTAATATCTATGCTCCTTGTTGTCTTCTCCGCGAATACTTTGTTTTTTCTCCTTGCCTGGGAAGCAATGTCTCTCATTTCTTATTTTCTGGTTACCCTTGATTCTCACGAAGAAAAGGCGGTAAACGCCGGACTCATTTATGTCTTAATGACGCATATCGGTACGGCTTTTATTACGGCTGCATTTTTAATTCTGTATTCGTATGCGGGTTCTTTTGATTTTATGATAATGAAGACAGCCTGTGTAAATCTTCCGCTTAATATTAAAACAGTTATTTTCCTGTGTTTTTTAATAGGTTTTGGTACAAAAGCCGGTCTGGTGCCTTTTCATATTTGGCTCCCTTATGCGCATCCGGAAGCTCCCAGTCATATCTCTTCTATTATGTCCGGAGCAATGATAAAACTCGGAGTTTATGGGTTCATCAGATTCGGCATATTTATTCTCGGAGCAGGAGAACTCTGGTGGGGGAATCTGGTTCTGGTAATTGCAGGCGTCTCTTCCGTATACGGTATTTTATATGCACTTATGGAAAAAGATCTGAAAAAGATGCTCGCTTACAGCAGTATCGAAAACATGGGAATAATAATGCTCGGGGTAGGCGGGTATATGGTTTTTGCGAGCATGCAGCTGCCTCTTCTTGCAGTTTTTTCTCTTTCCGTAGCGCTCTTCCATATTGTCAATCACGCTATTTTTAAAACTTTGCTTTTCCTTTGCGCGGGAGTCGTGTTAAAATCCTGCGGAACAAAAAATATG